>DATBSG010000026.1:0-5775 GCA_036559945.1 Pyrinomonadaceae bacterium | reverse complement strand
GGCAAGCGTCAACTCCTATCTTTTTTGCTGGACACGCTGGAAAGAGCAAGGCATCATCAGCAGCGCGCTGTCGAACTGTTCGAAACTCTGAAAACTGAGAACTGAGAACTCTCCTTATGTTTTGTCCCAGATGCGGCCAACAGCAAGTTACCGATTCGATGCGATTCTGTTCGCGTTGTGGCTTCTCGATGGAAGGTGTGATGCATCTGTTGGCGCACGGCGGTATGCTGCCGCAGTACGAACCCGGCGAGAAAAAAATCTCCAAGCGACGCAAAGGGGTTATGCAAGGCGTTATCGTGCTGCTCGCGGGCATTCTGCTCGTTCCGATCTTTGGCGTGATGGCCGGATTCTCAGACGGTCGAATCTCGGATGTCTTCGGATTCTTCGCGGCGCTTACCGCGGTAGTCTGTTTCATTGGCGGGCCGCTGCGAATGTTATTCGCGGCGATTTTTGAAGAGGGCGCAAAGCCTCAACCGTACATCTCGGCGCCGTCGTATATGCCGCCGGCTATGCCTCCTCCTACGCAAGCGCGAATCTCTGCTTTGCCGCCTCCGGCCGTGAACACGCAACTATGGCGCCCGCGTCAGGACACCGCAGAGATTGTCCCGCCCACCAGCGTGCCCGATCACACAACCAAGCTGCTCGACAAATCTGAATCGGGAAAAGAGTGAGTTTAGAAGAGCGTCTGCGCCAGCGCATTCAGCGCGAAGGTCCAATAACCTTTTGTGAATGGATGAAGGCCGCGCTGTATGACGAGCGCGAGGGTTACTACTGCACGAATCGCGTTCGGCAAGGCAGAGCGGGCGACTATCGTACGGCGCCGGAAATCAGTCCGCTGTTTGCCACGACCTTCGCGAGTTACTTTGCGAAGCTGTTCGATGAGCTTGGCTCACCACCAGATTTCACAATCATTGAAGTCGGCGCGGGCACAGGAGAATTTGCCTATGGCGTGCTCACGGCGCTTCAAGCTGAACATCCCCAGGTTTTTCGCGCGACAAATTATGCGATTGAGGAAGTCGGCGCCGCGCCTCGCGCGCAATGTGCGGCGCGCCTGGCCGAGTTTTCTGATCGCGTTAGTATCAGAAGCCCGAGCGTAAGCGAGGGCAAATTGCGCGGCATGGCCCTCCCTGACGGTTGGGCTTCTGACACGGTCATCGGCATTGTGTTTTCGAACGAGTTGATCGACGCGTTTCCGGTGAATCGCGTCGTGATGCGCAACGGGCGTCTTCGCCAGCTTTACGTCGGCGTCGATGACGCGCAGTTCGTTTGGGTGGAAGGCGAGTTGGAGAAAGCTGTCGCGGATTACTGTGCGCGCGTCACACTGAATGTGCGCGAAGGGCAGATTGCCGAAATCAATCTGGACGCGGAAATCTTCATTGCCCGGGCCGCGGAATTAATCAAAGCCGGTTACGTGATCACGATCGATTATGGCGCTGAACGAAACGACCTTTTGAACTCTCCCGATCGCCACGACGGAACGCTGCGCGGATTTCGTCTCCATCAGTTCGCTGACAGCGTGCTGGACAAACCGGGCGAACAGGACCTCACGTCTACGGCCGATTGGACGCAAATCAAAGAAGCAGGTCAGCAAGTGGGTTTGCGCGCGGTTCGGTTTGAACAACTCGACCAGTTTCTGATAGCTGAAGGACTGCTGGAAAAACTCGGCGAATTGACACCAGCAAGCGCGGACACGGCTGAAGCAACGCATCTCACCACCAGCGCGCGCGAGTTGATTCTGCCGACCGGAATGGCCGCGTCATTTCAGGTCCTGGTGCAACGAAAGACTCCGTTCAAGCATTAAGCGGGCGAAAACTCCCATCGGTACGAAGCCTCACGTGCAGAAATTCGCACCGGTGCGCCAAACATCGCACCAACATAGCGTAGTTATTGCTCTTTGAGGTTATTATCAGCGTCACAATCGTTGCCAAGGCTGGGTCAAATCTCTGACCTCGGAGGAGCGAGCCGATGCCCACACAACGCGCGAAGTTGATTCTCATTGCCTGCGCATTCTTTTCAATACTTCAGCTTTCGTCATTCGTTTCAGCACAAGATAAAACCAGAGAGACGGCGAGCCTGTCAGGGCGTGTTGTTGATGCGCGCACCGGCGAGCCGCTGGCAAAGGTTAGAGTCATCGTAAGCGGAACCGATCAGGAGACAACCACCGATGAGAATGGAACCTTCAAGTTTGAAAATCTCAGCGCCGGCAAGATCGATTTATACATCACGACTGTCACGTTTGGCCTGGTGAAGAAGAGCGTGAGGCTCAAAGAGGGCGACAACGCGGATTTTCAGATCGCTCTGAACGAAGATGCCGCCGCGTTGACTGAGAGCGTGACGGTCAAAACGGCCCCATTTGAAAGTACCGACAACAGCGGCGTGACGCAGCAACTGCTAAACAAGCGCGAGTTACAACAACTCTCCAGCGTGCTGGTCAACGATCCCATTCGCGCGGCCCAGGCGCTACCGGGCGTCAGCGCGAACGATGACTATCGCAGTGAATTCTCGGTTCGCGGCGCACCTTTTGATCGGGTTGGTTTGTATCTCGACGGAATCCTGACTGAAAACTTTGTGCACACGGTTGGCGGAGGATATCTCGATTCAGGATCGGTTTCGGTCATCAACGCGGACACTGTCGATTCAATCTCATTGATGACTGGAGCTTTTCCTTCAAAGTACGGCGATCGCAGCGCGGGAATTCTCGACATTGAAACCAGAGATGGTAATCGAGTGAAGCCAACCGGTCGCGTGCAGTTAGCGCTGACCGGGTTGGCCGGCGTGGTTGATGGCCCACTGGGGAAGAAGCGAGGCTCGTATCTGGTCGCGGCGCGCAAAAGCTTTGTTGGATATTTGGTGCGTCGCTTTAACGACCAGCTTAACGCCGGAAACAGTCCTCCGGTAATTAATGTGGCCGATTTTCAAACTAAGGCAGTTTACGATTTGACCAAGCGAAACCAGGTGGGCGTGAGCCTGATCTTTGGAGACTTTGTTTTCGATGAGACTACCGCGCGTAACTTGCTGGGAACCAATCAAGTGCTGCACGGCGATACGCGAAACCTTTTGGTGAATGGACACTGGAGTTTCACGCGCGATCCACATCTGTTCTGGCAAACGAGAGTTTTCGGTTTGCGCTCGACTTTCAAGAATGTAAATCCCCTCGATAAACCGCTTCTGGATGAGCGTCGCACGCAGTTCGGCGTGCGCAGCGATCTTAACTATCAAGTCAGAAAGAACAGAATCGAAACCGGCCTGTATGTCCGCCGGCTCAACGTCGACAGCCTGGCCCAGCGTTTCGATTTCTTCGGCACGACCGCATTCGATGAAGGAACTTTCAAACACAGCGGGACCGAGGAGGGTTACTACCTTCAAGATACCTGGAGCGACGAGCGGCGCCGCGTGAGCCTGACTGGAGGAGCCCGCCTCGAACACAGCGGCGTAACGCGTGAGACAAAGTTTTCGCCGCGAGGCTCGTTCGCATGGTCGATTGATGACAAGTGGAAACTCAGCGCGGCCGCCGGACGCTATTATCAATTTCCTGATTTCAACTTGATGTTCGGACTTTTGGGAAATTCGGCGCTGAAATCAGAACATTCGACGCTTTTCAACGCGAGCATCGAGCGGCTGATCGGCAATCGCACGCGAATTCTGGCCGAGGTTTACGATCGCAAAGAGAGCAATCTGTTTTTCAGTCTGAACGAACCGCGACTAGCAGGAACGCTGGTTACATTTGGCGGACCACCATTCCAGAACTCGTTGAATGGATATGCGCGCGGCTTCGAAATAACCGTGCAGCGGCGCAGCGCGAACAAACTTGCGGGTTGGATCTCGTATGGATATTCGCGGACGAAACTGACCGATGGCCAGGACAAACTCGCCTTCGTCAGCGATTCAGATCAGCGGCACACGCTGAATGTTTATGGAAACTATCGCTTCACCGACACCTGGAATTTCAGCAGCGCATGGCGGTACGGCAGCGGCCAACCTGTGCCCGGTTTTTTCGGCCGCGACTCGCAGGGTTATTTCCTCGTCAATCAGCGTAATCAGATCCGGCTTCCTTTTTACAGCCGCGTCGATGTCCGACTCAGCAAGGCATTTCTGTTCCAGAAAGCAAAGCTGACGCTAACCGCCGAAGTCCTGAACCTCCTGAACCGTAACAACGTGCGCTACGCAGGATTTGAGCTTTATTTCTTCGACGGCCGCGTGCAGGGGCAACTCCAACGCGTCCTGCCAATCCTGCCGTCGGCGGGAATCGTCATAGAATTTTGAGATGGGTCAGTACCGGGAGCGGTAGCGACCGGGTTTGGTGTTGCGTAAATTGCTAGTTGAGCGTTAGTTAATACCCGGTCGCTACCGCTCCCGGTACCGACTCTCTAACCATCTCCTAAAAAATTAGTTGACAAATCTAATCGCGGCGAGTATAAGCTCCTAAAACGTTAGGAGAACCACCGTTGCCGCGTTCAAAAACTGAACAGTTAACGCCGCTGGAACTGGAAATCATGCACGTGCTCTGGGAGCACGGGCCTGCCAACGTGCAGACCGTTCAGCAGAATCTCGATCGGCCGCTTGCGTACACGACCGTCCAGACGATGCTGAATATCCTGCATCGCAAAGGCAAGGTGAAACGCGCCCTGAAAGATCGCGCCTACTTCTACAAGCCTCTGGTAAGTCGCAGTCACGTGAAGCGGCAGCACATTCGCGACATCATCGATCGTTTGTTCGGCGGTTCGGCGGAAAGTTTGGTGATGAGCCTGGTCGAGACAAAACACCTGACGCCAAAGAGCCTGGCCAGCTTGCAGCGACTACTGGAAGAGAACAACAAAGAGAAGAAATGAAGTTCCTCGCTCAAGTCGTACTGACGTTTTTGCTGAACGCGACATGGCAGGTTGCGCTGGTGGTCGCGTTTGCGGCCTGCGCCGATTGGCTATTGCGCGGCATCGCGGCGCGCTATCGCCACGCATTGTGGGTTGTCACACTGCTGGCTTGCGTAACGATTCCAGGCTTGAGTGCCGCGCGCCTGCGCCGCCCGCCGACGCCGCCGGCTTTAGGCTCCGCGCCTGTTGCCGCGACCCCGGTCGTTATCAGTCGAATTCTCACTCCTAATGTCGAAATTGCGGATAGCCCCGGAACCGAAAGCTCGCCTCCGGCCGCGAATACCAGGCGTCCAATATTTTCCGGAGCGTCGATACAAATGCCTGCGCGGCTGGCATTCATCCTACTCGCGATTTATGTAGCCTTTCTGTTGTTGAAAGTTTTGCTCTTGGTTCGGGCTTGGCGTCGAACGCAATCGATTGTGAGCGGTGCTTCTGACCGACCGTTCCCCGCTCGTCTTCAGGCGATCGTCGAGCGCTGCACCAGGTTAATTGGCGTCCAGCGTGTGCGAATAGTGCAATCGCCGCACGTGCCCGTGCCGATCACGCTGGGCGTGGTCAACCCGATCATAGTTTTGCCGGAAAGCTTGTTGGCTGAAACTGATCGGGACCTGTTGTCGTCGGCTCTCGGCCATGAGCTGGTGCACGTTGCCCGCCGTGATTATTTGTGGAACTTGCTGTTCGAAATCATTTACTTACCAGTCGCGTTTCATCCGGCGGCTGCGGTCGCTCGTCGTCGCATTCGCCAGACCAGAGAGCATTGCTGCGATGACATTGTGGCCACTAAGCTTCTGAACGCTGAGATCTACGCGCATTCACTGATGAGACTAATTGGGTCAGCGCCGCTGTCGCGGCGACTCATGTCGGACACGACGATTGGCTTGAACCAATCGGACATTCTGGAGGTACG
>DATBSG010000025.1:0-4732 GCA_036559945.1 Pyrinomonadaceae bacterium | reverse complement strand
CGGCCCGAATCGGCCGTCCATCACGTCAACATGCAACAGGGAAGCTCCCGCGCGCTCGACTGCCTGAATCTGCTCGGCCAGATGCGCGAAATCTGCCGACAGAATCGAGGGCGCGATTTCAATCATCGATGTGTGATGGGAAGTCATGAGTCTTCAGTAAAGTCGGTATCTAATCTTGACCCGCTCGCTATCCCGATGTATCGGGGTTCTGTAACGTTATGGCGTTGGCGCCGGAACGGGTCGGCGATTAGCGTTTGCGTTGCGCGGCGGCCGATTCGTGTTCCCGCTGTTTGTGTTCACGTTAGCCGGCGGCGTCGCGGTGCGATTTGCGTTGCCGTTTAGGTTTGGCATGATGCGGTTCGCGTTAGCATTCCGGTTTTGGTTCGACAAGTTTGCATTCGCGTTGTCGTTCGCGTTGCGATTCGCTGGTTTCCTCTTTGGCGTCGGACTCGGACTCGGCGATGTACTGCCCGTGTTTTGGTTCTTGTTTTCAGTTGATGTGTTTTCGTTTGTGTTCGAAGGCGTCGTGGCTTCGCCATTCGTTGTCGCGCGGCTGATGTCCACAGCCACTGTCTGTCCCACCTTCACGATCTCGCCGGCGTGCGGCAACTGAATCAAAACTGTGTCAGGTTTGGCTTCGGAAGTGAGGCGAGTAGCTCGGACGCGAAAGTTCAACCCGGCGTCGCTGATGGTAGTCTCGGCCGATGCTCGATCTTTGCCAACGATGTCGGGCACGCGCGTTTCCGAGCTGCGTAGCGAAAGATAAATCGCCCCCATTAATCCCAATGAAAACGCCACGGCAATGCCGATCACAATCACGATCCGCTTGATTATTAAAAGGATTTGCCGGACGGTTGGCGTCATCAATGCTCAATTTCAGCGGTCGAACCCGCGACACAGGCCGCCGAACGGCGAAGTCTAACATGTCGGTAACCGCCAGCGATAGCAGTGCGGACTCGCCGCTAAACTCAACCCCGCCGCTCCAGGCCGGCGATGAAAAAACCGTCACAACCGTCGCGATTTGGCCATGTTCGAACATAGCCTTCCGGTGTTTCCAATTGGGTGGGCGCATTGAGCGGCGTTTTAACCAACTCACGATGGGTCGCAAGAAAGCTTTCGACGACGCGTTCGTTCTCCTCCGGTTCTACTGAGCACGTCGAATAAATCAGCCGGCCGCCGCGACGCAGTACGCGCGCCGCATTCGAGAGCATCAGCAGTTGCTGCGACGCAAGCTGCAAGATGTCTTCCGGCGCGAGCCGATATCGAATTTCTGGATGGCGACGGAGAGTGCCGGTGCCGGAGCACGGCGCGTCCAGGAGCACTCGGTCGAATGATTCATCCGAAAATGGAAGGGGCTTTGTAGCATCGTGCTGGATAACGTGAATTCGCGCGTCCTGCTTTAGCGCGAGCCGTTGCAGCGTTTTCGCGCGACGCGGATGAATGTCGCCGGTGACGACGGTTGCTTCCGGTGCAAGCGCGCCGATGTGCGTGGCTTTGCTTCCAGGCGCTGCCGTGACATCGAGCACGCGATGACCGGGGCGAACGTGAAGCAGATGAGCGAGCAATTGCGATGCTTCGTCTTGCAGGTAGATAAGGCCCTCGTCGACTAGCTCGCGAAGTACGCCGCCCGCGCCGGCGACGCGCCACGATCCAGGAACAATCTTCGATGGAGTCAGTTCCGCGCTCGCTGACTCCAGCTCAGGCATTATTCTTTTCCGAGCTTGTTCGTCGCGTTGCGCGCGCGCAGTGAGTCGAAGCGCAGCCGGCGCCGGCTGATTATTCGTTCGCGCGAACTCACGAGCTTCATCAAAGCCGAACGCGTTGACCCAACGTTCAATCAACCAGCGCGGATGCGATGTCTCGATCGAAAGCTTCTCGATTGGATCTTGAATCTCTGTTGCGGGATCGTAAATGGGGTCGCGCGTCGCACGCCGCAGCACGGCGTTGACGAAACCTGCCGCTGACTTTACGCGACTCGCGCGCACCAGATTCACCGACTCATTGACCGCGGCGGACGGCGGGATGCGGGTCAGAAAGCGAAGCTGATACAGCCCAATCTCCAAAGCCAGACGTACGGGTAGATCAAGTTTTTGAGCAGAGCGATTTCCGAAAAGCTCAATGCTTCGATCAAGCCACAATCGCTGGCGTAAAACGCCAAGCACTAGTTCATGACACAACGCTCGATCGTCCTCGCGCATATTCGCGTCGAGCGTGGCCAGCAATACTGACGCGAACGCGGATTCCGCTTCCACTCTGCGCAGAATTTCGAACGCCGAGCGACGTGCCGGTGAGACTGTCATGCTTAATCAGGGGTGAATTGGGCAGGCTTGGACAGCGCACAGCTTCCATTCACCCTCGCGGAGTGAATACACATTCAGAATTTTGTATTGGCCAGAGATTTCGCGGCCGTGATAAATCCAGTTTGCAGTGTCGCGAGCGGTCAGCATCGCGGTCGGTCCGAACACGCGCACGCTAACCTGGTCGCGATTGATGTGCTGAATTTTCAAGTCGCCGCTGACGCAATCAGCGATGAACTGCGCTTTGTCATCGCCTTCGAGCGGATAACTAAATACAAAGTCCTCGGCCATGATGCGGTCCAAAGTTGGGCCATCGCCATTAGTCATAGCCTTCACCCACTCTTCATTCATCTGACGCAGGTGCTGTTCGATTTCGAAGGTATCAGGGTGCACACTCATTTGACGTTCGCTTCTACGACAGATCGCCGAACGAGTCAACCTGCATTGATTGGCCGTATTCTTTTTGCGATTGGTGTTGGCTAAAGCGACACGATATGGGATGCAAAGCCGGTCTCACGACCTTCTGGGCGCGTGGCATGTTCATTGCCAACCTATAGTACTGGAGGTCAATGGCATGCGAACAAGATATTTCAAGAAGATTGTTGGAGGCTTAATCCTGGGACTCTCACTGCTAAGCATTGGGGTAATGTCGAGCGCGACGGCCCAGGCACAATATCGGCGCAACGATCAATACGAGCAGGATCGTTATCGTCGCGATCAGGATCGGAATCGGCGCGATGATTGGTGGAATCGAAATCGGTATCGCCGCAGTGGCAGATACAACGATGGCTACCCGGATCTCGGCGGCTCATTCGATCTGCGGCAGACGGCTTTGAACGCGGGCTTTGCGGATGGCGCAAAGGCGGGCCGAAAAGATCGTAACAGTCGTAGAGGTTACGACTTTCAAGACGAGAAGGAGTATCAGAAAGCGACCCGCGATTACAGCTCGAGACTCGGAGATCGGTATATCTATCAAGAGTACTACCGGGTAGCTTTTGAGCACGGCTATGCCGACGGCTACGCCGGTTACTAAATCAGTTTCCTAACCCCAGCGCGACGCGTGAGTGAGGTGACGAACTTCACTCACGCTTTTTTTATAGTGTTGCCCGATTGAGCGATTGCCCATCGTAAAATCAACGGTCATTTAACGGAAGCCAGCCACAAATCGCACTTTATTTAAGGTACAAGCGCAGACGATTCGCATAAGTTGAAGGCCAAACTATGTCCAAAATTCTGGTTATTGAAGATGACGATGTTGCACGCGAGTTGATGCGCATGGCCCTCGAGGCGCGCGGGCATGAAGTGAGCGTGGCTGAGAATGGGGTGCAAGGCTACGATACTGCTCTGTTCATGAAACCCGATTTGATCATCACTGACATTCAAATGCCGGGCGCGGACGGTGTGCACGTCGTTCGTCGCGTGCGCGATACTCCTTCGTTGCAAGACGTACCCATTCTTGTGACAACCGCATTCGGTACAGGCACCGCAACTTTTTCACTGCAAGCGGGCGCGGACGCCTACGAACCAAAACCGCTCAATCCGAAAAACTTTCTCGCTACTGTCGAACGCCTCCTGGCTACGCGAGACACCTCGAAAGCAGCATAGACCGGCGACCTCTTAGAATTCACAATTCTTAACAAACAACTGAGCCAACGCTCACGTAGACTGGATCATCCGAATGAGCCCAGTCCGTTTCAGTCAGAATCGTCTTAATCCACCGCACTTCCACGCTAATTTCGCGGAACCTTTTGCGGCCCCGGTTCGTGTAACACCGGGAACGCCACGGAGCCAGCACCTGATGATCTTCACCGTTAGTCCCTCGTTTAGACTGCCGTTCGTACGTCAAGGCGCGGCAGGCAGAATTGTCCTCGCTGTGGTTGCGTTAATTGCCGCCAGCACGAGTGCCCGCGCGCAACCGGCCAGCGCGAGCCCAAGCGCAACGCCGGCGCCCGCCTCTTCGCCGGATGCGAAAAGTGCGGAGAAGAGTTCAGGTCGCAACATTCTTCTTCCGCCTGAAAAATCCCAGCCGGTGCGCATTACGCGCTTCGAAAAGCCTCCGGTTATCGACGGCAAACTTGATGATGAAGTTTGGAAGCAGGCGGTCGTCCTCAAAGACTTTTACGACATCGATCCGGGAGACAACGCTCCGCCGCTGAAGCCGACTGAGGTGCTGCTCGGTTACGACGCGAAATTTCTCTATATCGCGTTTCGCTGTTATGACGAACCCGACAAGGTTCGCGCCACTGTCGCACGCCGCGACAACATTTTTTCTGACGACTACGTTGGCTTCTTTCTCGACACTTTCAACGATCAACGAAAAGCGTTCGAAGCTTTTTTCAATCCGCTCGGCATCCAGGGTGATGCCACGTTTACTGAAGGGCGTGGCGAGGATTTCAGTGTCGACGTCGTGATGGAATCAAAGGGTTTGGTCGATG
>DATBSG010000024.1:0-9156 GCA_036559945.1 Pyrinomonadaceae bacterium | reverse complement strand
CTTGTTGGACGCTGGTGTTGAAGTCGGTGCCGTTGAATGCCGACCTGTCCTGCTGGTTGATGTGCATGCGGTACGCCAAACCAAAACCGAGCCAGCGGTGCGGATAGACCTTCACGCCAGCCAGCGCGTCAACCGGGCTGTTTTCAAACGCATTCGGTGTGCGGCCACCGACATACTGCGTCGTACGCAACTCCAAAACTGGCTGCAAGTACTTGTTAATCGGGAAGTCAAAACCAATACCCGAGATAAACTCGTCGGGCCGATCGAGCAGCACGGCCTCAGTGCCGCCAAAGGTCCCCTTCGGATTGCTGTTCAGCCAGTAACCACCGTTGACTGAAACATTGACCGAGCGGCTCAAGCGAGCATCCAGGAAGAAAGTGACATTGAAGTCTCCAAGGTCTCCACCCGGTCCAGCACCACGCTGCATTTGATTAAATCCGGAGAAATCATTGGCCTTATCCGGCCACCATCGATACATGCCGATTACACCCACGCCCAACGCATTGTTCGGGCTCGTAAATCGCCACTTGCCGCCGACCACGAAATTGTTAAAGCTCGATTCACCGTACAGACGATTGATAAACGGAGCGTCCGGCAGATAGCTCGGCGCAATCGTAAATGTGGCCGGGACAGTAATCGCAAGCGTGAGCGCCGTTGGCGGCAACGTAGTCGTCGCCAGCACGATTCCGGGAAGAATTCCGCCAACCGTTGAGCCAATGCCGGGGAAATTGTCAGCCGAGGCAAAAGTGCCGCTGTTTGACTGTTGGTTAACCCCGAGCGTGGCACTGAAGCCGGGGCAGCCAAAGAGTGTTCCGAGCCCGCCCGGTCCTTGACCAAAGGTTCCCGCTGAGCCTCCCACAAATGGAGCCTGCACGAAAGGTTGGTTGAATGCTGGACGGAAGACCGCAGTTCCCCTTGCGCTTCCCGCACAGGATGCAAAATTCGGCGCCAGCACAATAGCCGCCCCGCTCCCAAGGAACGGGAACTTCAACTGCGAGTTGGGCAGGTAGAAGCTCGAAAGATTCTGCGGATTGTTGACCTTAATGCCGCGATAGCCGTTGGTCTTGAAGAACAACTCAAGGTGATCGTTCAAGCCGACGTTGAAGCTGAGCGGCACGTCCACTATATCAACGTTGCCCGGATCACGATCATAGTTGCTGTAAGCAACGCTGAACGTGTACTCGCCACGACGGATCGTTTGACCATCGTAGATAGTAAACAACCCGGTGGGGCCGCCTTCCGGTCCGCCTGTTCCGACTGACGGCGAAAGGTTTCTGGGATCGTTTTCATTCCTGCGCGTCTGAGCAGACGCAACTGCGGACAATACAAAAAGTGCGAGCGCACAAAGGAGCACTCTATTCGCGAGTTTCATCGCGTTCCTCCTGCCATGTGGTGAAAATTTTTCTCGGGGCCGAATCCTTCGTGAGTCACTGGCCGCCGAACTTTGAGTGATTTCTTTGCTCGAAGCATCACGCCGCCAGTTAACCCAGGGGACACGGACGCTCGAACTGCAAGCGCCAACGAGAAACGTTAACTAAATTTCCAGCCTCAACCACGCTTGCGCGCCACTTGAGGTCATAATTGAGAGGCACAAACGAAGAAGCCTGCCTCCCCCTAACTGTTAATACCGAATAATCTAGCGCTACTTTATAAGGAAACTCAGCGCCTCTGTCAACTAGGATTTCCGCGCGCTACGACCATCCCGATATTCAGCGCTCTTCGAGTTGTCGCCGCCCAGCAGAAATACGGTCGAAGCCTACCATTGCCATTTCGTGAAATCAAGACTTTTTCACGACTTAGGGGCGATTTTAATATGTTTTTTCGGTCACGCGTAAATTCCCCGCATGCGCGTGTCGTACGCGACGCGATCAATGGCCAACATGTAAGCCGCCGTTCGCGTGTCCACTGAATGCGCATCGGCATAACGGCACAGGTCATTGAAGCTCGCGACCATTGTATCTCGCAGCCGTTCGTTTACAACGTCTTCGCGCCAAAAATAACCCATTCGATCCTGCACCCACTCAAAGTATGAAACGGTCACGCCACCTGCGTTCGCCAGAATGTCCGGAATCACAAAGATTCCCTTCTCATAAAGGATCTCATCTGCGGCTGCGGTTGTCGGGCCATTGGCCCCCTCAGCCAGCACTTTGCATTTCAAGCGTTCCGCGTTCTGTGAGGTAATCTGGTTTTCAGTCGCAGCGGGAACCAGCACATCACAGTCGAGTTCCAGAAGTTCGGAGTTACTCAAGTACTGGGCGCCGGAAAATCCTTCGAAAGATTTTGTCGTCTGAACATGCTTCATCGCCGCGGGGATATCGAGTCCGTCCGGATTGTAGATCCCACCGTGAACGTCGGATATTCCCACGACTTTGAATCCGGCTTCGTGGAACAACAGGGCTGCGATGCCTCCGACGTTGCCACTTCCCTGCACCACGATGCGTGTCGTGCTCGGATTCATTTTGAAGCGTTTCGCTGCTTCCTGAACGACGATCAACAATCCGCGTCCGGTTGCTTCGCGGCGTCCGCGCGATCCACCCAGGTCGATCGGCTTTCCCGTGACGACCGCGTTGACCGTGTGCCGAGCATGCATGGAGTAAGTATCCATGATCCACGCCATCGTCTGCTCGTTCGTGTTCATGTCGGGCGCCGGCACGTCCTTTTCCGGCCCAATGAAATCCAGCAGTTCTGCCGCGTAACGTCGCGTCATTCGTTCCAGCTCACCCTGCGACATTTGCATCGGGTCACAAATAATCCCGCCCTTGGCGCCACCGAACGGCACATTCACCACGGCACATTTCCAGGTCATCCAAGCCGCCAGCGCGCGTACTTCGTCAATGTTTACGTCCGGAGAGTAGCGAATGCCGCCCTTCGCCGGACCGCGCGCAAAGTTGTGCTGCACGCGAAATCCTTCGAACACTTGAATCCGACCCGAATCCATGCGCGTCGGAATGTAAACTTTCAATTCCCGATTGGGCACGCGCATCACGGCGTATAAGTCAGGATCCAATTGCAGCAACTGGGCCGCTCGGTCGAAGCGCGACATCATCGATTCAAAAGGATTCGCTTCTTTTATCTCTTTGATATCGTCAACTAAGGCAGTGGACATACTGATGCTCCGGCGATGACATGTGCAAAGCTTGAGGGATTCTGATGCGCGGATGTTAACTCATGCGTTTACCGCGCGCAACCGCAGGCTTTCTCGCGGCACGCAACGCTCCGCGTCGTGTTAACATCGAAGTCAAAACGGTCGGCGCAATCACTTCTCAACAGTCAATGATCAATGTCTCGCAGCGGCGTTTTGGACTTGGCGTTGCGCTCGTTCTGTTTTGCTTGAGCGCGACGGTTGCGAGCGTGCGCGCCCAGACTAACCCTCTCGACCAGGACGATCCGGTAAAACTGTTCGAGCGAGGTCAGGATGCTCACGCGAAGAATGATTACAAGAAGGCCATCGAATTCTACGACGCCGCCATCAAGCTGAAGCCTGAATTTCCGGAAGCGGAATTTCAACGAGCGCTGGCGTTGCTGTTTTCCAATCAGAAAGAAGAAGCGCTGAGGGGTTTCAATCGCGCGGCCGAGCTGCGACCGGATTGGGGCTTCGCGTACGCCAGGTTTGGATCGTTACTGTCCTCTTATTACAACGATGACAAGAACGGGGAGCCGATTCTCCGCCGGGCGATTGAAATCGACCCGCAAAACGTGGAGGCGTTGGTCGCTCTGGCCGACTTGCGGGCGCGCGCCGGCGACATCAACGAGGCCCTTAACCTGAGCAAGGCCGCCACGTCATCAAAGGACGCAACTGCATCGACCTGGCGAAAGCGCTCTTTCATTGAGATAAGAGCGGGAGACAGAATCGCGGCGCTTGCCAGCGTGGACAAAGCGCTATCCATCGAGCCGAGTGATTTGGGCGCGCGATACGATCGAGCAAAACTGCGACTAGACGTTGGCGATAAAGCCGGGGCGCTTGAAGATTTGGCTGCGCTGGATCGGGCAGGTCACGGTAACAACGTGCCCGGAGCTTTCGAGCTTGCCCAACTCTACGAGCGCGCGGGGAGAAACGATGAGGCACTTCGGGTGTTGGACGCGCTGCCGGAAAAGGAACGGCAAACACCGGAAATCATGGCCTTACGCGCGGAGCTTGCCGGGAGCGATGGATCGACCGCGGAGGAACGCGCTGCCTTTGAGCTGATGCTGGAACGCGAACCAAAGAACGCCGCGTTGCTGGCGCGTCTGGGCGCGGCCTATCGTCGAATCGACCCGTTGAAGTCACAGGATTACTACTACCGCGCGCTGCAAATCGAGCCGGAGAATTCGAAGTTTGCCATCGGCTATGCCGCCGCTCTGATTCAGGGCCGCCACTTCGCTGAGGCAGTCACGATTCTGCGCCGCGTCATCGCCAGGACGCCGGACGAATACACTGCACACACCAACCTCGCGTTGGCGCTTTACGAATCAAAGGATTTCCGCGCGGCGATACCTGAGTACGAATGGATTGCAGCGGCGCGGCCTGAATTAGCGACGACTTACTTCTATCTGGCAATCGCGCATGATAATCTCCAGGAGTATCAGGAGGCGCTCGACGCGTACGAGAGGTTTCTGGCGCGCGCGAATCCAGCGACCAACCAGCTCGAGATTGACAAGGTAAACTTGCGGCTGCCCGTCTTGCGAGCGCAAATTAAGCGAGGCCAGGGCAAACGAAAAGCGTCTTGATGTCTAATCCTTAGCGGCGAAAACATGCGAATCCGTCTCGCACATACGTCGTCACTTTTTTCCTTCGCAGCCGCAGCTTTCTTACTGTCTACCAGCGCCTCAGCCCAGCCGGCGTTACCACAACTGCCGTCGCCACCGCCCATGCGTTTTGTCGCGCGTGGTGATCGTGCGCAATTGAGCGCGACTAAGGATGCCAAGGCGCGAGTGCGTCTGACGATTGAACTGGCTGAGGCGCACTTGACCCACATGGAGGAGCTAACTTCACACAAAATGTTCGAACAGGCATCTGAAGTCCTGGGCAATTATCTGGGACTAATTGAGGACGCGATGCGCTTCATCGGCGGCATGCCGCGTGACAAGAACAACACGCGTGATCTTTATCGGCGGCTGGATATTGCCTTACGCGCCCAAATTCCGCGCCTGGCGGTCATGCGGCGCGACACACCGGCAGAGTACTCGCTTCATTTGAAGGCAGCCGAAGAGTTCGCGCGCAACATGCGCTCTGAAGCATTAGATTCGTTTTACGGCCACACTGTCTTGCGGGAAGAAGCGACGCAAACGAACGGTGTCAAAAATTCCTCGCCGGAGAACAAGCGGCCGTGAACCACCAATGACTACGCCGGGCTTCCCACTCGCTAACGTCTTTGCCGGTTGCGCGCGTTTGTTAGTCGCGTTGCTTGCATTGCCATTATTCGTGGCATTCGCTGGAGCGCAGACACGCGATCACCTCACCGATCAGGAAACCGAGCTGGTCCGATTTCATCAGGAGCTGGATAAACGGATTGAAGTTTTTATCAAAGCGATCGATCGACGCTTCGCGATTATCAATGGTGTCGCTCAACCGAAAACAAAAAAGATCGTGAAAGACGAGCCCGACTGGGGCGACGTTCCGAAAGGCACCCGAGCTGAGTTGGTTGGCGACATTGCCGGCATTCTGGATGAGGCGATCACGAACATTGATGACGTCGCGCGGCGTGACGAGAAGAACCCGCTGATTTCACGTTCATTACGAAAGTTGAACGCCGCGGCCTCCAGTTACGCGACGCAGCTAACCGCTCTGAGTAAACAAACAAAGGATGATGACGAGCTGTCAGCGATAGAACGAGCACTCGAGAATGCCCATCAGATCATCGAAGTGGGAAGCAAGCTGCCCGCCGAATCCATTGATAAGAAGAAAAAGAAAAGCGGCTAAGGGTGAAGTGCAAAGCGCAAAGTGGCAAGGCTCTTATCGCCCTTTGCTCTTTGCCGCCTCACTCTCTTGCCTTCTTCAAAACCTCAGTCGCGCGATTGATCGCGGCGATGATTCGATCCAAACCTTCTTTCAGGTTCGTAGTGTTTCGATCGTCCAAAGCCTGCCGAAAATCCGTGAGCGGTTGTGACGCATAGCCCGTGAAGATTCCCGGCGCGTAGATTTCGTGTTTGTACCACGGCCTACCGTTTAGCCCGCGATCATCTATGAAAGCGCGCTCAGCAAAGATCAGCGCATCGTTTAGGCGCCGCAACTTGGGCGCTGACGAAGAAGACTTGTCGGCAACTAGCTGCTGTCTTTCCCGTTCGAGGCGATTCGCTTCGTCAGCGAAATTCCTGATCGCGTCGTTCATCGCCTTTTCGTCAATCGTCCTATCGAGTTTCCGGCGCTTCGCCAACTTTATGCTGTCGTCGAAGTAGTCGCGAATCGCACTCGCATAATCGCGATAGTCGAACGGCAGCCCGTCGGCGTCCGCCAGGCGCATCGCCATCGTGCCCCACAGTTGTGCCGCCGCAACGTGATAAGTGAAATCCGGATCGCCGAACTTTGACATCCACGTGAACGAGTCGAACGCCGAATGATAGACGCCGTAGTCACCGCCGAATCCCATGTCCGTGGACGGAATGCCGAGGTGCTGCAAGAACGGCGTGTAATCTGAGCCGGAACCAAGCGGACTGATGCGAGCTTCGGCATCGTAATCCGGATCAGTTTCGTTTCGTTGTTCGCGCGCGCGATCCTGCCATTGCTGATAGACCGTCTTTCCGGTCTTGGGATCTGTGACTTCGCGCGTCGCGCCGCGAATCAATCGCCACAGCGACGGCACCGAAGACGCGCCATAGTTGGGTCCATTCACCGCGACATCAACATTGAGATAAGCAACTGCCTGCTGCTGTAATTCACTGTCGTGCTCTTCCGCCCATTCAGTCGAGCCGATCAAGCCGTACTCTTCCGCGTCCCAACTGCAAAGAATTATCGTCCGGCGCGGTTGCCATCCATTTTTCAGAAGCTGGCCGAATGCGCGCGCTGTTTCCAGCATTGTCGCAGTGCCGCTGTTGGGATCGACGGCACCGAAAACCCAGGCGTCGCGATGATTCCCCATCACAATCCAGCGATCTTTTTCTGGTGAACCGTCGATGCGCGCGACGACGTCCCAAATCTTGCGCGACGCATAATCCATGTCGGTCTTCAAATGAACCCGCACCTCGTTCGTGCCGCCGACGTGATAGGGAAATGGAAAGCCGCCCTGAAAACCCTTTGGGCGCACAGGCCCTTTCAGGGGCTCGATCAACTTACGAGCCTCATTGTAGGCCAGCGGCTGCACCGGAATGCGCGGGATGTCCGCGTAGGCTTCTTCCAAGCTGAGTCGCTTTGCGTCTGGAACGGCAGCTTTGCCCGGAGTCAAAGGGTCGCCGGGATACTGAAACAGAAACTGCACCGATCCGCGCTGCCCCGACGCGACCGGCCGCCATGGTCCTTTCGGATAGACTTCGCCCTGCGCGTAACCATCGTCCGCCGGATCCGAATAGATGATGCATCCGACCGCACCGTGATCCTGCGCGACCTTGGCCTTCACGCCGCGAAATGAATTGCCATAACGAACGATGACGATCTTGCCTTTAACGTCCACGCCGGCTTTCTCCAAAGCTTCGTAGTCGGGCGGCAATCCGTAGTTCGCGTAAACGAGCGGCGCGGTGACATCGCCCGTCGCGGCGTAACCATTGAAGAGCGGCGTGATCTTTCGATTCGAAGATGTTGGGTCTTCTTTGATGATAGCTTCGCGCACCGACAGGCGTTCGCGGCGCGGAGAAATCAGCTCGACGACGGGATCGGTTTTGGGATAATTGAGCCAGACCTGATACTCAGCGAGATCGGCATTGAGCCCGTACGAGCGCATCTGATCCCGAACGTAGACTGCCGTGTCGTAATCCTCTTTCGTGCCGGCAACATGCGGTTCGAGAGTCAGCCGGCGGAGATGTTCGCGAGCGGAATTTGGCGTTGGGATCGCGCGAAATTGTTCCTCGAATCGTCTTTCAGTGTCGGACGACTGCGAAGTAAAGCCGTCGATGCCGGACTGCGCGAAAGCTGTGGCGCAATTCGTTATGAAAAGAAATGAAACCAAAGACGCGATTAGTTGCCTGCATTTTCTGCTCATAATTCCTCTGTGCCTCCGTGCCTCTGTGGCAATTTCTTTGAACTCTAACAACGCTCGCCACGTAAAATGATCTGAGGAATCATCAATGGAAAGCCGCTACTATCCTGGCGTAGAAGCCGACACAATAAAGCTGATGGTCGAACTTCGCGATCTGTTCGACGAAGATTTCGAAGTGCAAACCATGCAAGTCTCTTCAACGGCCGTGCTGCAAGCGCGTAAGTCTAGCACGTTGCGCGACATCACCGGACTGTCGGCGGCGCTGACGATTAAGGTCACGCCCGAGAGCGGCGGCACGCGGGTCGAGATCGGCATGCAGAAATGGTTCGACAAAGCCGCGGTTGCCGCAGTCGCGCTCGCACTGTCGGCGGGATTGCTGATCGCGCTGCCCGCGCTCGGAGCTTACTGGCAATACAAACTCACCCAGGACGCTTGGACCAAAATCGAAGCGCACATTGCGCGCAAAGCCGGCGGCTATGTTCCACCTCTGCCCGGTCGTTGTGGGACCTGCGGTGCGGCCGCCGGCGCCGGCGCAGCTTACTGTTCAGCATGCGGCGCAAATCTTCGCATGGGACTCTCGTGTCCGCACTGCAGCGCGATGCAGAAAGATGCGACGGCAAGATTCTGTAACTCGTGTGGCAAGTCGCTCACAATCTGAAACCGCCCCAACATTGCCGCATTCTTAGTTTAGGATTCACCACATGAAAGCTCATCGCGGTGTTTCAATTTTAGTTTCCGGCATTCTTGGGCTGGTTCTTTGTCAGCTTTTCGGCATCGCCGCGTGGACAATGGGAAACGCGGATCTAAAAGAGATGGATGAAGGCCGAATGGATTCGGGTGGGCGGGATTTAACAAAGGCAGGACGAATCTGCGGAATGGTCGCGACGGGAATACTAATTTTTCAATTTGTCGTGTTCTTGATCGTGATTGTGAGGGTAGGGCTCACTAACAGGACTTAGTCATGTCGCAGCGCCCGCACCGGATCGATGCGCGCCGCGCGTGACGCCGGATACAAAGCCGCCAGGATTGAAACCAACAGCGCGAACACAAT
>DATBSG010000023.1:0-6784 GCA_036559945.1 Pyrinomonadaceae bacterium | reverse complement strand
GTATAGCCTTCGGGAAAAAAGTCGTTGACAACCACCCGACTGGTGCGCGAATCTGAATTAGCAAACTTCGCTCTCCCGCGAAGTTATTTCTCCTCGGATTTCCATCATGAAAAAGCCTTCGATCTCGGTTCTCGTTACGCTCGTCCTCTTTTCTGTTAGCGCCGTATTGGCGCGAGCGGCTCAAGATACGGACCCCATCACGCGGCCGCGGACAGTTGGCGTTGCGAAAAAAGAAACCGCAAAGGCGTCGTTCAAGACGCAGGACGCGCCGGCGCGCAAACTCGAGCCCGAGAAAAAGACCGGCCCACAGCAACCTCCGGTCGTGCGCGATAACTCTTCCGGCCGTTTGTCACCCAATCGCATTCAGGCACGAATCGACGAAGCCAAACGAATGCTGAAGAGCCGGCCGCATCCGACCGCGATGATGACGCCGGCGCTCGACTACGTCACGCTGGCGGCGACGCTACCGGACAATTCGCATATTCATCTGGTGCGAATTTCAAAAGAAGCTTTTCTGACGAAAGGATCTGAAACATCGACCGTTTCGTCGCTCGGTCTGCCCGTAACGGTTCGCGTCGTACGCGCGAATGGCGTCAACACAGCCGTCACAATTTTCGACGACAAAAACCGTTCGCTGATGCCGCTGGTGGTTGAGTATCCAATTGAGAGGCGCGGCGTGTTTCGTGAAATGGCTTACTACACTTCCGCGCATCCGTCTCTGTTGAGCAACGATTTAACGAAGGCCGGACAGCTTTACGTGAACTCCATGGTCGATTTGGCGGCAAAGCGTTTGAAGGACAAGGGATTCTCGGTGACGCCGAATCTAATCGCCATCGCGAAACGTCTTTGCATCGTCGAGCACGTCGACCACGACCGCTTCCGCAACGAAAACCGCATCGCGCTGTTTGATGAGATTTATTCGCTGTACGCGCTGAATGAACTCGAAACGTATCGATATTCCGTCAGCTCCGCCGGCGCGGGTGGCATGGTGCAGATGATTCCGTGGACTTACAACCTAATGCGCCAGCGTCATCCGGGCATCGGACTGAATCCTGATTTCGTGCTCGGCATGCGCAATCATGGCAATGCGCTGGAAGCAATGCTGCTTTACATGCAGGACACCTGGAACGATTTGGTTGCCGATGATGATGTTCAGGCCGCGTTCAGTGCGAAGCAAGTGACCCCGACGGAGTTGATGGCCGCGGGCTACAACTCAAACGCCGCGAAGATTCCCGGCTACATCCGTCGTGCCGGCTCGGGTTGGCGTACATTGATTCCGCGCGAGACGCAAATCTATTTGCAGATTTATCAATCACTGGACATGCTTTCGAAAGCGAAAGACAACCACGCCCGCAAAGTACAAAACCGCGAGCGATAGCGAACGCATCACAGAGCACCCATAAGTTAACGCCTGGCATTCGCCAGGCGTTTTGTTTTTGCGCTTTCGCAAACTTTCAACTATCTTGGCGGTCACCCTGGACAATCCATTCGACCAAGGAGCGAAAAGCCGAACATGCGCAACCTTCTCAGATTGATCGCGGTGATACTGTCGATTGTCGCTGTATTCGTGGTTTCAAACCGCCGCACAGATGCGAAACTTGGCAAGAACTCCGTCGACGCGCCGCCGCAGGAAAAAACGGTTGAGCAGACGCGCAAAAACATCAAAGTGCTGAACGGCCTGCCGGACTCGCAGTTGATTCCGGTGATGAATTTCTTTGCCGCGTCGATGGGCCGCCGCTGCAATTTCTGTCATGTGAACAATCAGGGGCAATGGGACTACCCGTCTGACGCGAAGCCTGAGAAGAACACTGCGCGTGAAATGATCAAGATGGTGATGGAGGTCAACAAAACCACGGGACGACTGAATTTGGACGCAGCGTCTTGTTACACCTGCCATCGGGGCCGGACCTCTCCACAGTCGCTGCCGGCGTTGCCTTTGCCGCTACCGTCGCCGCCGCCGAATGCGGGCGGTGGAGCGGCTGGAGCGCCGAGCGCGCAAGCATCGCCCAGTCCAACTCCGGCGCTGCCTTCAGCCGACGACATTTTCAACAAATACGCGGCCGCGATTGGCGGCCAGTCAGCGATCGATAAACTCAAGACACGCACAGCGAAAGGCACAATCGTCCAGGCGAACGGCAACTCGTTTCAGTTCGAACTCTATCAATCGGGACCAGATAAGTTTTATCTGATGGTGACGACACCGCAGGGCCCATTCGAGCGCGGATTTAATGGACAGGTCGGTTGGGAGAAGACGACGCGCGGCTTGCGGGAAATCACGGGCAGCGAATTAGCGAATTACAAAACCGCGAACGCTCTGTTTAGTTTTATCAACTTGAAGCAGCAGTACGCGAGCCCGCCGCGAGTGCGCCGAGACAAATTGAACGATCACGATGTGTATGTTATCGATGGAACGACTACCGACGGCCGGCGAATGAGATTGTATTTCGATGCCGCGAGTGGGTTGCTACTGCGTCGCACAACGATCTTGTCGACGGTAATCGGGCTGATTCCGGATCAAGTTGAGTTTGAAGATTATCGCGACGTTGACGGCGTCAAGTTCGCCTTCACGGGCCGCTCCGCGACCGTTGAACCGGGTAATCCAACCTCGACACGAACATTTACGGAAGTGAAATTAAACGTGCCGGTGGACGAATCGAAGTTCAACATGCCACCTGCCACGCCGTCTAATCCGTAGAGAAACAGCGATGACACCCGATGAACCAGTCGAATCAGGGACGCCCCGCGTCAGCATTCTGGCGTGCATCATTCCCGTGCTGTCGTACTTGCTGCCGGCCCTGGGCGCGGCGATCAGCGGACTATCATTAATGAACGTGCTGCGAGCAATGCGAAACGCCGAGAGCGCCGGCATTGCGGCCGTTGCTGCGGGCATAAGCGAGGCAAACGTAGCCGTGGTGGTAAGTCTCTACCTGGCAATCATCGTCGGATTTGTCGGTGTGGTGATTGGATTAGTGCGGATGTTCACCTCAGTCACAACTGCCTCTCCGTCAGGTTGGTACTTCTTAATTGCGGGTGTCCTCGGATTGCTGCCGATGCTGTCGCTGTGGCGCGCCCAGTCAATATTGCTCGAAGTGCTGTTTTCGCGTTCCGTGGGAATGGGCGAGGTTGCCGGTCAAATCACTTTGTTTTCAATGGTCGCCCTGTGCCTGGGCATCGTGCTTATCCCGATTCTGCTGGCCAGCGCCTTCGTGCCTTTGCCGTCGATTCTACGCGCGAAAAGAAAGTGGGCGCCGACAATTGCGTTGCTGGTGATGGAGACAGCGATCATCGCCATGACCGTGTTGTATCACCTGCGAACGGCGTGGGTTTACAGTCAATTTCGAAAGGACTGAGTTCGCGAAGTTAATCAGGAGTCGCGCGCTAACAGTGCCGCGCCGATGGCCACTGCATCGGCGCCCAGTCCGCCGGCGACGATCTTCGTTGATTCGAAGCACGGCTGGAAAGATCTCTTCTTTGCTTCCTCAAGAATTGAATTCAGAATTAAGTCACCGGCGTCCATTACTGTGCCGCCCAAAACGATCCGCTCCGGACTCAACAAATTGATGATGCCGGCGACGGCCGTGCCAATGTATTTCCCTGACCGCTCGATCATCATGATCGAGAAGTCATCGCCGTTCGTCGCTTCGTGCGCAAGGTCGGCGGCGGTGAAGTCTTCCGTTGCGGCCAGGCGCGAAAGCGAAGAAGTCGAATCGCGATTCAGTCGCTCGCGCGCGCGGCGCACAATGTTGGGCGCAGAGGCCACGGTTTCGAGACAACCAATGTTGCCGCACTCGCACTGAATTCCATCCGGATTGATTGTCGTGTGCCCAACTTCACCGGCACATCCAGATGCGCCAGTCCAGAGTTTTCCTTGCAAAATAAACGCGCCGCCGACGTTGTCGCCAATGTGAATGTAGAAGAAATCCTGAGCGTCGCGAGCGGCGCCGATTTTGTATTCTCCGTAGGCGGCGGCATTTGCATCGTTCTCGAGTTCCAGTCGGGAACCGGTCGCCTTCATTAACTCGGCATGAAGATCGGCGCGCACAAAAGATGGCAAACCGGTCGAGACGAGGACTCGATCCGTTTCGCGATTAACGAGTCCGGGAATTGCCAACCCCACGCTTTCAATTTCGCCCGCCTCGCGCAAGCTGGACACGAGCGCCGCAAGGTCGTTGGTGAAGTTATCCGGCTGGTAAGCGGCGTCGGTTCGCGCGACGACTTCGCTGTCGGCCGACACTACGGCGGCGCGCATTGAGTTTTGCGTCACCTCAATTCCAGCAAAAAACTTGTTAGGGGACGTAGGCATGGACAGACGCCTCTCGCATCAATTCGATTTGCGGGCAGGAATTTCGCGGCGATCTTAAGCGAGCGTTAGGGGACTGTCAAACTGCGTCTGGTGCGTGTAGAATTGCCCGCGAAATCAAAGATGTCAGAAGCAAGTCAAAGCACTTCTGAGTTTCCCCGGCTACAGAAGATTCTGCTACCAACCGATTTCAGCGGCTGCGCCAACTTTGCGCTGCCCTACGCGGCTTCGATCGCGCGCGCCACCGGAGCGACGATCATTTGCGTGCATGTGGTCGAGCCGGTGGTGCCTGCGGTTGGCTATACTGGTCTGGCCGAGCCGATGCCGATCGCGGACATCAGCGATCAGTTGGAAGATTCTGCTGAACGACAACTGCCGAAGCTTGCCGAGTGTGACGAGTGCTCCGGCCTCGCCATGGAAGAAGTAATCGTGCATGGCGACGCCGCCGCTGAAATTGTGCGGGTCGCGGCTGAACGCCAGGTAGACTTGATTGTTATCTCATCTCACGGTCGTACCGGACTGGGTCGAATGATTTTCGGCTCGACCGCCGAAGCCGTCGTGCGACATGCCATTTGCCCCGTGCTCGTCGTAAAACCCCCACATGAGGAGGAAACTGAAGATAGTGAGCAGTGAGCAGCGGGCGGTGAGCAGTTAGAGTGGTTCGCCGTCTCTGTTTGGCTAATTTAGCGACTGTGCTTTCGTCTTGACTGCTCACTACTCACTGCCCACTGCTCACTGACATGAACAGCCTTCAGTTTCTGTCTCACGTTCTCGAAGCATACGGACTTTACGGCGTCTTTTTTCTCGTTCTAATTGAAGGCGACATTACACTGCTGCTTGCCGGCGTGCTGGCGCACAGCGCTTTTTTTGGAGACTACAGTTTTGCGCGCCTTCTCATCTGGGGAACGCTGGGCGGTGTTGCTGCCGATAATCTCGCTTATGCTGGAGGGCGCGGGTTCGCGCAGACGGTCCGAAACGCGCGTTTCTATCGCCGGGCGAGACCGCGCGTTGAGCGTCTGACAGATCGTTTCGGCACACTCTCGATTTTCCTCACGAAATATATTTGGGGGTTGCGTTGGGCGTCTTGCATTTTTTACGGCGCCAGCCAAATGGCCTACCTGCGTTTTCTGGTCCTTTCAACCGCGAGTTGCTTTGTCTGGGTCTTTGTTCTGAGTGGTATCGGCTATTTCTTCAGCAGCGCCGTCGGAGGCTTGATCGTTGATTTCCGTCGCGTCAGTAAGATTCTGCTGGTGGTCGTGATCGTGATAATCGGCGTGGTCTATTTGCAAAAGCGGCTGCGCCTCTCGAAAAAGGTCGAGGCAGTCATGCCGGAGCGTCTTCAGGAAATTGAACAAGTCGCGATCGAAGGCCTGAAAGAAATCAAAGAAGAGTTCAAGGAAACGATTCACTTGAAGACACCTGACCGGGGACGTGATGTCGATTCTACGGAACGGATACGCCCAGGCACTACCACTGACGAAAAATGATCATCGAATCATCCGCACCTACACGCGTGGATCTTGCCGGAGGCACGATTGACCTGTGGCCAATCTACCTGTTCCATCCAGGCGCCACGACGGTCAACTTCGCGCTATCGCTGCGCGCGTCCGTGCGGATTGAAACACACGACGACCGTCGAATTGTGCTCGAGTCGCAAGATCGTGGTGTCGCTTTCGAAACTTCAGTTGACCACATTGACGAACTGGCAAGAGACCGAAAGCTCGAACTCGTTTCGAAGATGGTCCACTTTTTCCAACCCAACCAGGGCTTTCGCTTAGTCGCGAACAGCGAAGCGCCGGCGGGCGCAGGAATTTCCGGTTCGTCAGCGTTGGCGATTGCGCTGATTGGTGCGCTCAATCGTCTGGTTGGCAATCGTTATGACGAACGAAAATTCATCACGATGGCTGCGAACATTGAAACTACCGTTATCAAAGTGCCCGCCGGCTTTCAGGATTACTATCCGGCATTTCACGGTGGCGTTTCTTCCATTCACTTTCGGCCGGACGGCATCGAGCGCGAGCATCTACAAGTCAATCCCGAAGAAATCGAACGCCGCTTTGTGATTTGCTACACCGGCGAGCCGCGCAATTCCGGAATCAATAACTGGGAGGTTTTCAAACGTCATATCGACGGTGACGCGGAAGTCTTCGAAATCTTCGAACGAATTCGTGACGCGGCAAGGCAGATGCGCGCGGCGCTTTTGGCAAACGATTGGACTGAAGTCGCCACCACAATGCGCGACGCATATCCACATCGAAAGCGCCTGGCGCCGGGCATTACGACGCCGTACATGGACGCCCTCGTGGAAAAAGCGTTGGCAAATGGCGCAGAAGCGGCCAAAGTCTGCGGCGCCGGCGGCGGAGGCTGCATCGCGTTTCTCTGCACGCCTGGTCGCAAACAGGAATTGGAGAGCGCGTTGGCCGCAGAGAAAGGCGCGGAGGTTTTGAATTGGAAAGTTTCGCGTGAAGGATTGATTGTGAACGA
>DATBSG010000022.1:0-4378 GCA_036559945.1 Pyrinomonadaceae bacterium | reverse complement strand
CAATGGAAATAAGATTTCGCGAAGCAGCTTCATTCTCTATTAAACCGTCGGCGGCGTAATGTTCATTATCAAACCATAGAGAACAGTTCGCGCCGAGTCTTGTCTGATAATGAGCAACTAAACCCAGGATCGTAAAAAGTTCCACGCATTTCTCCTATACCCATTACCATACTTCGATTGATGATCTCCTCAGCCTGGCGCATCGCATTCAAGCAAATATCGATTAGCTGAACTTCTATCTCTTCCCGATTCGTCGTTGACGATGGAACTCCTTCAAAAAACTTCGCCACTGCCTTACCAAGAATCTTATTCCGGGGCCGCAGATCCCAATTCTCTGGCTCGAGTATAAGGTTCATGTGGGTAACCTCCAGATGATTCGGGCTGTACTCTTGCGCGCGTACGTCCGATAGCGCTAATCGAATTACGTAGACTGCCTTTACGATTCTTCCAAAAACAAACGGCTGGCAAACCACGGCACGCATTGATGGCCCTGGAGTTTTTCGTATCTGTCGCATCACAATTAAGCCCGTCGTTATAAGCAGCAGAAGAGTTGCACCGCCAGGAATGATTAAGAGGACAACAAAAAATGTCTTTTCTGCTGTTGAGCTGAAGTTCCCATAAGCAAATAGTAAAGCGAAGAATAAATCGGCGGCGATAAGAACAACCAGCAAAATCGCGAACAGCTTTACATATTCTTTGTACTTGCTCCAAAAACAGTTCTCGCAAAGCCAGGAAGAGATGTTGAGCGGAGCGTCTATGTCTTTTAACGGACAGTATTTCAGCATTGCTACGTTGGCCCGAGATTTCCTGAAGTGCTCAGGCGTAATCACCTGATCATGTCGCAGCATTCTGTTGGCGTCCAAGTCGTTTTGGCAGTTATCACACTTCATAGTGACCTCGGTACTTCGTGAGGTCGTGCGGCGGCCCCGATTCAGAAGATTAGCGACCTGTCATACGCGTTCATTTGTGGCCGCCTGTCATCATCAACCCGATCTCTTCGTTTGTTGTCACCTTTGGATCAACCTCGCCGACGATCTCGCCGTTGTGAATCACCAGCAGACGATCTGACAAAGCGGTCACTTCTTCCAACTCGGCCGATACCAACAGCACTGCACAGCCCGCATCCCGCATCGCGACAATTTTGCGGTGAATGAATTCGATCGCGCCGATATCAACCCCCCGCGTTGGTTGGGAAACGAGCAGAAGCTTCGGGGGCAGCTCGAATTCCCGGCCAATGATTAACTTCTGCTGATTGCCTCCGGACAAAGCGCGCGCCGGCAAAGCCGGATTCGGCGGACGTACGTCGAAATCGCGAATCACCTGTTCCGTGCGGCGGCGAATTCCCTTTTCGTCCAGAATGATGTTGCCAAAACCGGTGACAGCGGGCTTGCGATAGTGAACTCCGAGAATTGTGTTCTCTGCCAGGCTAGAATCCAACAACAACCCGCGGCGATGCCGATCCTCGGGAACGTGGGCAATGCCGAGTTCCTTTCTTCGCCGCGCTTCGGTGTTGGTGACGTCGTTACCTTCAAAACCAATTTTGCCCGAGATGTATGAGCCCGGTATTAATCCCGCCAAGGCTTCGATCAGTTCCGTCTGGCCATTGCCTTCAACGCCGGCAATGCCCACGATCTCGCCCGCGCGCACATCGAAGGAAACGTTGTTAAGTCGTTTCGTGCCGTCACGGCCAGTAATCGAAAGTCCACTAACGGCGAGAACCGGCGCGCCGGGTTTAGCGTCAGGCTTTTCGACGCGCAACAGAACTTCACGTCCGACCATCAAACGCGCTAACTCTGCGGCATTGGTTTCGCTGGTTTTCAAATTGCCGACAACGCGGCCGTCGCGCATTACCGTGACGTCGTCGGAAATAGCCAACACTTCAGAAAGCTTGTGGGTGATGATGATGATCGTTTTGCCCTGCTCGCGCATGCGGCGAAGAATCGCGAAGAACTCTTCAACTTCCTGCGGCGTGAGGACTGCGGTGGGCTCGTCGAGAATCAGCAACTGCGCGTGACGATAGAGTGCCTTCAGCAGTTCAACGCGCTGCTGAACGCCGACGGATAAGCTTTCGATGGTGGCATTCGGATCGACGGCCAGCTTGAATTCATCCGAAACTTTTCGAATCTCGGCAGCTGCCTTCTTCAGATCAAGAACCGCAGCACTTCCCGGTTCAGCGCCGAGGACGATATTTTCGGCGACCGTCATCGGCTCGACCAGCATGAAGTGCTGGTGCACCATGCCGATGCCGAGCGCAATCGCGTCATGCGGCGTGCGGATCTCGCGCACCTGGCCGTCAATAAGAATCTCGCCGCTGTCGGCCGTGTAAAATCCGTAAGCGATGCGCATCGCGGTGGACTTGCCCGCGCCGTTTTCGCCGACAATCGCGTGAATCGTTCCGGGCGCGACCTTGAAGCTGACGCCGTCGTTGGCCAGCACGTCGCCGAAACGCTTGGTGATGTCGCGCAACTCGATCATTGCGTCATTCGATCCACTACCGTAATTTGCTTGCCGATGATCTTCTGTTTTGCTTCTTCTGCTTTTTGAATCGCGTCGGCCGAGACAAGGTTCTTATTGTTGTCATCAACGACGTAACCGACGCCGGCGCTGTCGAGACCAAACACGTGGAATCCGCCCTGAAATTTTTGATTGACGACGTCCTTAACGATGTCGTACACCGCATTGTCGACGCGCTTGACCATACTGGTCAGGACAAATCCCGGCTTGACCATGTTCTGATTTGAATCGACGCCGATAACGAAGTGAGTCGCGCGCCCCGTCGAGTCTTTTCCAGCTTGCTCAACAGCATCGAACGCGCCCAAGCCTGAATTGCCCGCCGCAGTGAAGATCACGTCAGCGCCTTTGCTGATTTGCGCAAGCGCAATCTCTTTTCCTTTGCCTGGATTGTTCCACGCCGCGTCGGTAACGCCGACATAGTTCTGAATGACCTGGACTTTCGGGTTTGCGGCCTTCGCGCCTTGCTCGTAGCCGCCTTCAAAGCGGTGAATCAAGCCGATGTCCATGCCGCCGATGAAACCGATCGTGCCGGTTTTCGAAGTCATACCGGCGATCATTCCGACGAGATATGAGCCTTCGTGCTCTTTGAAGACAAGCGAGGCCACATTCGGAAGCTGGCTGACGCCATCGATGATCGCGAAGTGAATGTTCGGGTAATCTTTCGCCACTGACTCCATGATTGGCGCTTGCGCAAAACCGACGCCGATGATCAAGTCGTAATGACGTTCAGCAAATGCCCGCATCGCCGGCTCGATTGAAGTTGGATTGCCGGGCTCGACGTCGCGCAGCACGATGTCGAACGCCTGCTTCGGATTGCCATTTTCATCCAGGCAAGGCTGTCCGTCAGGACGGTGACCTGTCTCGGCGCATTTCACGCCAACCCAGGCTGCCGCGTTGAAGGACCGGTCGTCTTTGCCGCCAATGTCGAACACGATACCGACGTGAATCTTCTTCGGATCGTCCGCGCCATAGCTAACGCGATGACATGCGACGCCGCTGAACACCAGCAAGCTAACGATGATTAATGCGACAAAAACTTTGAGCTTCATTTGTCGATCACTTCCTTAATCAACCTGGGCAGCTCATCTGGCGGTGCTTCGCCGACTTTGAAAGCAACCTGAATCCGTGCCGCGGCGACCTGGCCGCGTCCGGCGTTTTCGCAAAAGACAATTCCGAACGCCTCGCCGGCGCGAACCTCTTCGCCTATTTTGACTTCGCTCAAGTATCCGACGCGCGGATCGATTTTGTCTTCGATGCGCACGCGGCCGCCACCAGCTTCCGCGATGGCATGTCCCACTTCAGCCGCATCAACGCTCGTGATGAATCCGGAGCGCGGCGATTCTACCCGAAACGCTTTGTCTGTCAACGGTAGAATTTTGCGCGGCTCGTCGCAGACGCGCGGGTCGCCCGCTTGCTCCTGCACATTCTTGCGAAATGTTTCCAGCGCCGCGCCCGACTCATGAACTCTCTTGATTCGCTCGCGTGCCGCCTCGATAGTGTCCTCAAGTTTCGCCAGCACAACCATCCGCGCGGCAAGCTCTATTGAAAGATCGAGTACCGGCCGCGCACCTTCTTCCACTTCGCCGCGCAGGAGTTTGATGCATTCAACTACTTCCACCGAGTGACCGACAGCGCGTCCCAGCGGCTGATTCATGTCAGTGATCAATGCTTCTGATTGAATGCCCAATGAATTGCCCGTCCTAACCAGCGCCTGCGCCAACTGTTTGGCCTTCGCTGGTTCGCGCATGAATGCGCCGGAGCCGGTCTTCACGTCGATAACCATCGCGCCCAAACCGGCCGCGCCCTTTTTCGAGATAATCGACGCGACGATCAAAGGAATCGCTTCGATGGTCGCGGTCGCGTC
>DATBSG010000021.1:0-4515 GCA_036559945.1 Pyrinomonadaceae bacterium | reverse complement strand
CCGCGCGTATGTTTTGCGCGGCGAACAGATTCGTCTGGCGACAAAAGATCAATCGCTGGTTCAGCAACTCGTGGATGTCGGGCAAATCAGCGAAGAAGAGGCCGAGACGCACATGTTTCGCAATGTGATCCTGCAAGCGCTGGGCGCGCAGACCGAGCTGATGCCGGCAACGGCGCGCATTCAGCTGCGGCAAGGCGACGTTCTGCTGCTGTGCAGTGATGGATTGTCCGGCAAGCTTCGCAATGACGAGATTCGAAAGATTGTTGCAGATTCGAATGAGGATCTCGCTGCGGCGTGTGCGTCACTGGTTGCGGCCGCAAACGACCGCGGTGGCGAGGACAACATTACGGTGGTGCTCGCCCGATTCTCAGGAGAAGAACTACAGGACGGCGCTGAAGATCGAATCACGGTCGAGTTGCCGGCGCTCGATGAAGAAAAAACACTCGACGAGACTGAAGGCGACACGCAGCACCAAACCCCGAAGCTATAACCCGCCACTCACGATTCCAATTCTTTCGCTCGCCAATCCGGCACGCGTCCGACGCGCCGAACATAAATCGAAGCACCTTGCACTTTCTCGACCTGCACGCGGTCGCCGGCTTCCAAAGGTTCTTCACCTTCCGCCGGATATGCCGTCCACGTCGAGCCGAAGAGTTTGACGGCGCCCTCGTGCAACGCGCCGTGACTCGAAGTAACAACCGTCCCGACTTTTCCGGGCAAAGCGTCGGCGCCTGTTTTCAAGTCGCCGCCGGTTTTTTCTCGTGAGAAGTAGTTAACAAAGATCGTGCGTGATGCGGCGGTCAAGCCGATCGAAACTGCTGCGAAGATGAGAAATTGGATCGGAATACTGGTAACGCCGGCAAGGTTTGCGAGCGCGGCGGCGAGCGCGCCAATGCCAAACCACAGAAGCACAAAGCCGGTGGTGAAGACCTCAGCGACGATCAGAATCGCGCCAAGAATTGTCCAGAAAATCCAGACGTAACTTTCCATTTGAGTGGCACAGACTTCAGTCTGTGATTAAAGCTAACTTCTCGGAAGGTTGGAACACAGACTGAAAGTCTATGCCACCTACTTCCAAAGATTCTTCAGCACAAACCAAACATTCGCCGGTCGTTCGGCCAAACGCCTCATGAAATAGGGATACCAATGTTTCCCGTACGGTACATAGACGCGCATATTATATCCTTCGCGCGCCAATTGCTCCTGTAAATCGCGCCGGATGCCGTAAAGCATCTGAAATTCGAAGGCTTCCTTGCCAATTCCCTGCTGCTGCGCGAAATCGATCGTCGCGTCGATCATCTTCGGATCGTGCGTCGCAATGCCGTGATAAACTCCACTCGCCAAAAGCAGCTTCATAACGCGCACGTAATTGTCGTCGACATCTTTCTTGTCTGCGTAGGCGACTTCAGGCGGCTCATCGTAAGCGCCTTTGCACAGGCGAATGCGCGCTGGGATCTTCAACAAATCGCGCGCGTCTGCTTCTGTGCGGTAGAGGTAAGATTGCAAGACAATGCCCACATCGTTCAGCCCGAACTCACTCCGCAGCCGCTTGAAAATGTCGATCGTGATCTGTGTTACGTTGGAACCTTCCATGTCGATGCGGACGAAATTCTTGCGGCACGCTGCATCCTCAACTACTTTGCGTGCGTTGCCATAAGTTAGTTCCGGATCAGTTTCAAGCCCAAACTGCGTCAGCTTGATCGAGACGTTCGAGTTGATACCCGAGTCGTCGATCTGGGCAAGCACGTCGAGATACTCGCGCACTTCGGCTTCGGTCTCGTCGATGCTGCTGACGGATTCGTTCAGGTGATCGAAAGACGCGCTACAGCCGCGGTTGTTCAGCTCCTGTATCGCAGCGACAGCTTCATCGATCGTCTCGCCGGCAATGAAACGCGCGGTGATCTTCTTGAAAACAGCGAAGCGGGAGGCAAAGTCTTTAAGTTTTTCCTGCCGGGCAAGATAGAGCAGCGCGCTTCGCGTAAGCATTGTGTTTAGTGAATACCCGCTGTGTTATTCTTGCTGAAGGTCAGCCCCAAAACAGCTCGCGCGAAACTACGGTTTAACCCAGTGCGTTGGAAACTGCTTTTAGCGGTGTCACTCGTCGGCGGCTTAGCTGGTCTCGGCCTTTGGTCGATTCTGGCCGTCGTAATATTTGGCTCGGCACGCGTGATGGCCCAAGAGGATTGGCGTTTGCTTTCCAGTCTTATCATTCCGCTATTCGTTACAGCCTTCGCATCAATATTTGTTTATCGCCACACTTCGAAGCGTCGTAAGCTTCAAGCTCTTCTCACAACAATCTTTGCTTTGGTTGCAACCGTCTTGATTTATGTTGCGAGCAGCACCGTGTTTGTTTCGCGTCTTTACGTTCCACCAACCGATGAAGTCCGTCACGCACGATAGATTTAAGCGTTCGTTGCTTCTTCTCTTGGTCCCAACCCAATTTCTTTCTGCACCGGCCTCAACGAATCAATCACGAACTGAATATGCTCGTCGAGCGTTACTCCCAGCTCCTCAACTCCCTGGTAGATATCTTCGCGGTTGACGGAGCGTGCGAATGCTTTGTCCTTCAGCTTCTTTTTCACTGACTTGACTTCGAGATCGTCCAGGCTCCGCGACGGTCGCACGAGCGCGCACGCAACGAGAAATCCGCACAACTCATCAGTCGCGAACAGCGCCTTCGCCATTTGCGTGTCGCGGGGAACGCCCGTGTACGTGGCATGACCGAGGATTGCTTTGATGATTCGATCGGGATAGCCACGTCCGCAAAGAATATTCGAGCCGGTGAACGGATGCTGATCGGCAGAAGGAAACATCTCGTAGTCGAAGTCGTGCAGCAAACCGACGAGCCCCCATTCATCGACGTCAGCATCGGCCTCGCCGTAACGTGCCGCGCATGCGCGCATCGCGGTCTCGACGGCGATCGCATGCTTGCGCAGGCTATCGCCCTTCGTGTACTCGCACAGCAGCTCCCACGCTTCTTCTCGAGTCGGCATCAGTGAAAATGAATTATTCGAATCGCAAAACTAACACGCTCGCCTGACCGCGAACAAGCACCGGCATCAGCGTGGTTGCTCTGCTCGTCGGCTCCCGGCCGGATCGTTTCATACACGCTGCGACGCCGTTGATAGAAGCGCGCCCATACCAGTCTTTACCGTGTGATGATGAATCTGCTCCAACGCACGCAGCGCCAGCGCCAGCGCCCGCTTGCCGTCCTCGCCTGACACCGACGCTTGTGAACCTGTGGCAGCACCGGCCAGAAAAGACTCAATCTCAGCGCGCAGCGGCTCGACATTCTTTGTTTCCAGCACCTGCGTGCGAACGCCCGGCCACGCGCCGCCAGATGAAGGAGCGAGATTGCTGATCGAAGCGTGATTCGTGACGTAGTCAACTGTTACGTAATCACGCGGTTGAAAAAACCGCATCTTGCGAATCTTTTCAGTGCCGACCCGCGACGCGGTAATGTTCGCCACGGCGCCGGTCGCAAATTCCAGACGCGCATTCGCCGCATCAACCTTGTCGGTAAGAATCGGAATGCCGACCGCGTGCAATTCGGTGACTTCAACGTCCGCGCCGACTAACCACTGAACGATATCGAGATCGTGAATCATCAAGTCCAGCACCACGTCGATGTCCAGCGAGCGCGCCGTGAATTGCCCGATTCGGTGGATTTCGAAATACACGGGATTGCGCACATGCGGCCGTAGCGCGACGAGCGCGGGATTGAATCGCTCAGCGTGGCCCACCTGCAAGATCGCGCCACTTTTTTTCGCGGCCGCGATCATCCGATCGGCTTCATCGAGCGTGCGCGAGATCGGTTTCTCAACCAGCACGTGAATGCCCGCCTCGAGCAGCGGGCACGCGATCTCACAATGCGATTCCGTCGGAACGGCCAGACTGACGGCGCCTGCTCGTCCGATTAGAGTTCGCCAATCGGTGGTCGCTGCGGTGTTTCTCTCCGCGGCTACGCGGCGCGCTTTCCCTTCGTCGAGATCGCAGGCGGCGACAAACTCGCAAGTGCCTTCGGCCGCAAGTGCCGCGTGTAAACGCGCGTGTTGCGCGCCGAGATGTCCAACCCCGATGACTGCCGTACGTAGCGACATGCTAATCGTCGTTTAGAGGCGGGCTTTGCCCGCCCCATCTTCCCTGTCCGAGTTCAATGGAAATTCGCGACCGCTTCGAACATACTCATGCTCTTTCGCGTCATCACAAAAGCCGCGGGCAACGCCCGCGTCTAAACAGCGGGCGGAGCGACTATACTTGCCGACGACGAAACTTGCCAAGCACGGTTGGAAAATACTTTTCCTCGGAATCGCAGTTTTCTATTTGTTCGGTTTAGGCGCTCTGCCATTAGTTGGCCCGGACGAGCCGCGCTATGCCGAGGTCGCGCGCGAGATGCTTGCGCGGCGCGATTTGATAACGCCAACGCTCGGCGGCATTCCATGGTTCGAGAAACCTTCCCTGCTTTACTGGATGATGATGGGGAGCTATCGCGTGCTCGGCGTGACTGAGTACGCG
>DATBSG010000020.1:0-25205 GCA_036559945.1 Pyrinomonadaceae bacterium | reverse complement strand
GGTTATTCGCTGGCGCGGAAGCTCTTCTTTGAGAATGGTCGTTATTCAGCGGATACATACATCGACGAACTCGGCGACACTATTGGTGCGACGCTTTTAAAGCCACACGTCAGTTATTTGAACGCTCTCGACGCTCTGCTTGATTCTGGGATCATCAAAGGCCTGGCGCACATCACGGGCGGCGGACTGCTGGAAAACATTCCGCGGATTCTGCCGGCGGGAACTTCGGTCGAAATCAGGCGCGGTTCATGGCCGGTGCTGCCGATCTTTCCGTTGATGCAGCGGCTCGGAAACATCGATGAGCCAGAGATGTATCGTACGTTCAACATGGGAGTGGGGATGGTGATCTTGTGCGACCCGTCAAAGACAAGCACGATCACCAATAGTGTTAACGCGTCGGGTTTTGAATGTTTTGAGATTGGTCGCGTGACACGCGGCGAGCGAACAGTAGTGCTAACCTGAGGGCTAAGAAAATGCGCGAGTGGATTGATGATTTCAAGTCAACAGTCGCCGAAGCGACTGGGCGTCTGCAACAAATTGACGAAGCGAAGAGCGCCGAGTCACCGGCGCCTGGCAAGTGGTCCACGAAGGAGATTCTCGGCCACTTGATTGATTCAGCAGCGAACAATCACTCGCGCTTCGTGCTGGCGCAAATGCGAGACGACCTGGTTTTCCCCGGCTACGAGCAGAACAAGTGGGTCGACATTCAAAATTACCGCGACGAACCGTGGGCCGCGATGATCGATTTGTGGCAGGCGTACAATGTTCATATCGCGCACGTTATGGAAGTGACTCCCGATGACAAGTTGAAGCACATGTGCATCCAGCACACGATGCACGACATTGCATGGCGCAGCGTGAGCGAGAATACTCCGGTATCACTCGAACATCTGATGCGCGATTACGTCGAGCATTTGAAGCACCACCTCGATCAGATCTTTTCCGATGATTGAATTGCTATTAGATGCGGTGTCTATCTGAAGTCTCTTATCAGCACCACGTCACTCGTGACCGTCCCGCGCGCCATCAGCAACTTCTTCCCGTCACGCGACCAGTCATAACGAAAAATCTTCAGTTTTGAAATCTGTCACCGGCCTTCAGTGTCGGCTTGGGAATCGCGCTGCATTGAGGCCAACCGGGGGGTGGCCTTAGGAGTTCCACTCTCGGCTGGCGCAGGGTCAATCGGAGCGTCGCAGATTACCGGAATTAGCTTTGTGAGCGTGAGGGACTTCGGACGCAGTAGCCGCGTTAATTAAATGATAGTTCGATTCTTTGAAATTGGAACAATGGCAGCTTCAAACCAAGAAAAGGAGAACAATATGAAGAAAAGCAAGGCAAAAGAATTTGGCCTGCGGGTCAGCCTGGTAACAGCTTTGTTCGCGCTGTTAACGATCGGCGCCGCATCGTTTCGCCAGCCAAATGTTCAGGCAAGTTCCGAATGTTCGGCTGACTGTCAGCAGCAGCTCGTCCTCGCGATGATGGCTACCGCTCAATATCACAACGAGAGCAAGGCCCGGGCGGACGGTTTCATTTCGACGTTCGACTGTGTCGAAGCTCCCGGGCTCGGCGCGATGGGCATTCACTACATCAATCCATTTCGCATGATGGATATCAACGTTGATGTGACCCAACCAGAAGCCCTCTTGTACCTTCCGCAAAATGATGGCACGAACCGGCTGGTCGGAATGGAGTATGTCGTGCCGGTGTTGTCGAATGGCGCGCCATGGTTTGGCGGCCCGACTAATCCGCCACCGGCCATCGACAATCTGGCTCCGGTGTTGTTTGGACAAACTTTCGATGGGCCAATGCCGGGACACACGCCGGGTCAACCCTGGCACTACGATTTGCATGTGTGGGCGTGGCAGAACAATCCGAGCGGCTTGTTCTTTCCATTTAATCCAAAGCTGAGATGCCAACAATAGAACGGAAATACGGACGCTGCTTCACACCCGGTCGAAAGAAGCGCTTGTGCGGATGCACAGGCGCTTCCTTTTTTTGCTAGGCGTCCAGTTTCCATCAAGCTAATATGCGGATGCGGCGAAGTACGCCTGTTCGGCTCATGGGACGCCATCGTCTTGCAATTCTGATTTCCGGCCGTGGCTCGAACATGGTCGCGCTCATCGACGCCGCCCAATCAGGCCAGATCCCGAATGCGGAAGTTTCGGTTGTCATCAGCGATCAAGCGACTGCTGCCGGGCTTCAGAAGGCAAAAGCCCGTGGCGTTGAAACTCTCGTCGTCGAACGTCGCGGCAGGACACGCGAGGAACACGACCATGAAACGATCGCAGCTTTGCGAGCGCGAGATATCGATCTCGTTTGCCTCGCGGGTTACATGCGCATTCTTTCTCGCGAATTCATCGACGCTTATCGAGGGCGAATCCTGAACATTCATCCGAGTTTGTTACCCTCTTTTCCCGGGCTTGCAGCGCAGAGGCAGGCGCTCGATCATGGCGCGAAGACGAGCGGCTGCACCGTGCATTTTGTTGACGAGACGCTCGATGGCGGTCCCATCATCGCGCAGCGGGTTGTGCCGGTGCTCGAAGGTGATACCATCGAAACATTGTCAGCGCGCATTCTCGAGCAGGAACATCAGCTTTATCCGGAAGCGGTCACCCGAGTGCTCGCACGTAAGCAATCAACTCAGACCGGCAATACTTAAACCATGTCAGCGGTTATAACCACAGATGAAACTCTAGTAATCGAAACGCCTGAGCGTGTGCCGCTGCACTTTGCGTTGGCATCGATCGGTAATCGGTTTATCGCGTGCGCAATCGATCACACGATCCAAATACTCGCATTACTAGGATTGGTAATTCTTTTTCTAATCATCGAAGGGTTTGCCGATTTTGGGAATCGCGTGTCGAGCGCGCCGAAATGGGTGATTGCACTGCTGGTGATCTTTGTCTTTCTCTTGATGTCGGGATACTTCGCTTTGTTCGAGTGGGTTTGGAATGGGCAAACGCCGGGGAAACGCTGGCTGAAGCTGCGCGTGATTCGCGAAGACGGGCGGCCGATTGGTTTCTTTGAAGCCATGGTGCGAAATCTTCTGCGCAACTTCGACGTCATGCCGTCGCCGTTTTACTCGATTGGATTGATTTCCGTGTTTGCGACGGAACGCGATCAGCGCGTCGGAGACCTGGTCGCCGGCACCGTGGTCGTGCGCGAACGCGAGGCTGAAGCGCCGGCTTTCGCGGAAGTTTTCGCGTCGCCCGTTTCCGATCCAGCCTTGCGCCGCTCGTGGAAGCCCGTTCCGTTCACAGCCGATGTGAATCTGCTCACGGAAGCTGAGATTCAGGTCGTTGAGAATTTCCTGCGCCGTCGTTGGGATTTGAAGGACTACCCGCGCCAGTGGATGGCGTGGCGCGTCGCGATGCCGATCCTGTTCAAGCTGCGGCCGCAGTATGACCTGGCCACCTTCACTTACGAAGGCTTTCTCGAAGAGTTGTTACATCGCTATCGTGAGAAGCATCGGTTCGTTGATTAGATTCTGAATTGATTTCACTCCGCGCGTTTGCTAGCCTTTTCGTCTCCGTATTGTTCCAGATTTCAATCATAGGAAAGTGAATCATATTGAACAGGAGCTGGGTCTCGATCGCGCAAGGACGAATGTAAACGGCGGAGCGATTGCCCTCGGACATCCGCTGGGCGCAACCGGCACACGTTTGGTGTTGACGCTCTTGCGCGAATTGCAGCGTCGCAGCGATCGCTACGGGCTGGCAACGGCATGCATCGGCGGCGGCCAAGGCATCGCAATGATCGTCGAGCGCCTCTAGATTTTCATAAAAAATCCAAATTCTTGGTTGGGTTTTTCATTCAGCGGCGCGCGCGCGCGAAGACAAGCGTTGAAAACAGCACATTTAGCGAGATGGCCAGTCTGGCCGAAACAGGGCACGACAGTTGCCGAATTCCCCGACGCAAGTCCGACCTGTTCATGAGTTTCTCGCACAGCAAACACAGTTTTCGTCTTGCGCAACTGCCCATCATCATGATAGAAACCGCCTTCTGCTTGGCTAACAGAGGTTCCTTCGTAACAAGCAGTTCCAAATTCACGGAAAGTCTCAGTTACTCTGCGCCGACGGCTCGCGCGCAAATGGTAAGCAACGATTCTAATTTCTAAGGAGTTCTCCTGATATGCGTAAATTTGTAAGCTTTAGTTTTGCCTCGCTTCTCGTGCTGGCGTTTTGCGCGTTGACAGCGATGGCGCAGTCGACCAACACGGGCGCCGTATCCATTTCGGTTACCGACCCGAATGGCGCCGTTGTGCCGAACGCGACCATTACGGTGCGCAATGTGGAAACGAATAAAGAAGAAACCGCGACCGCTGATGACGGGGGACAGGCCCGCATCGTTAACTTGCAGCCCGGTACCTACACCATCGTCGTGAAAGCCACGGGCTTCGGCGACTTCACGCAGGAAAAAGTCGTGGTCGAGGTTGGTACGGTGAATCCCATCGAAGCGAAGCTGGGCCTGACTGCCCAGACCGCACAAATCACCGTTACCGCGGAAGCGCCGGTGCTCAACACCAGCCAGCAGGACTTTTCGACCAACGTCAATCAGACTCAGATCAGCGAGCTGCCAATTAACGGCGCGCGCTGGTCGAACTTCGCGTTGCTCAGCCCGGGCACAGTGCCAGATGGCAACTTCGGCCTGATCAGTTTCCGTGGCATCTCGGGTCTTTTGAACAACAACACCGTAGACGGTGGCGACAACAACCAGGCGTTCTTCTCGGAAGAACGTGGCCGCACGCGTATTAATTATGTGATTAGCCAGCGCGCCATTCGAGAATTCCAGGTTAATACTTCGAACTATTCGGCTGAGTATGGCCGCGCGGCTGGTGGTGTTACTAACGCAGTCACCAAGAGTGGTTCAAACCAGTTCCACGGCGATGCGTTTTTCTATGATCGCGATAACCGTCTCGGCGCGCGCAATCCTTTGGCGTTCGTTAGCTCGATTAACAACGGCGTGCTCAGTCGTGATGGAATTAAACCTACAGATAAGCGCTACACCTTTGGCGGTGACATTGGTGGGCCGATTAAGAAGGACAAGGCTTTCTTCTTCTTTAACTATGACGAGGTGCGGCGCAACTTTCCGGGTCTCGCGATTTTCAGCGGCCCCGCGTATCTGCTGACCACAAACCTGTGCGCTACCTCATCGAGCACGGAGATCAACGGACCAGCTAACGCAAATACCGGCGTTCGGGTTGCCTGCTCAAGCACGCTACTAGGACAGTCGTTGAAGAGTGGGACGCGAAACCTGAGTGACGCCCAGATCAATTCGGTATTGAGTTTCCTGAACAGCGAAACCGGACCGAACGTCCGTAAAGGCAACCAGCGCATCTTCATGCCGAAGGTTGACGTGAACTTGAATGCCAACAACACGCTGACGGCGACGTACAACTACTTCCGCTGGGATTCGCCGAATGGTATTCAAACACAACCGACGAACACCAACGGCCGCGCCACATTCGGCGACGACTTCGTTGATGACGACTCACTCAATGTCCGATTGTCGTCGAACATCACCCCGACGCTGATTAACGAAGCGCGTTATCTGTGGTCGCGCGACTTCGAATACGAGTTCAGCACCGAACCGTTGGCGGGTGAGCCAAAGACAGCGCCAGCATATCCCGGAGTCTTCGCTGCCGGTACTCGGGTACCCGACGTATTCTTGACGAACGGTCTTGAGTTCGGGACACAAACGTTCCTTGAACGGCCGCAGTATCCGAATGAGCATAAGAACCAGGTGTTCGACATGCTGACGTGGTCCAAAGGCAAGCACACCTTGAAATTTGGCGCCGACTTCAGCCACGTCAAAGATACAGCCGACAACCTGCGTACCTATGCCGGCTCATATTCGTACAACAATATCAATGATTTCATCATTGATTATTTGAATTTTACGACAACTGGTGGGATTACGACTCCTTGTTCCACATCGACACGAACGGCTGGTCGTTGCTACACATCGAATTATCAGCAGGCCTTCGGTGGCACCGCATTTACGTTCACGGAAAACCTGTGGAATTTCTTTATGCAGGATGACTGGCGCGTCCACCCGCGATTGACTTTGAACCTTGGCATGCGATGGGAGTACCAGCAGTTCCCGGATCCGTTTCTCGGCAATCTGGCGATAACGCAAACCAACGTCAAAGTTAGCGATAAAACCAATTTTGGTCCACGCGTAGGATTCGCCTGGGACGCTACCGGCGATGGTAAAACTTCGCTGCGTGGCGGCTACGGTGTTTACTACGGTTTGATGGGCACCTCGACGATTTACAACACACTAGTAAACACGGCCGTGCCGGGCGGGCAATTTGCAGTGTCTATCGCCCAGGCGTCTGGTCCCGTTTTCCCCAACACGTTCGCATCGCTTCCCAGTACCGTGTCAGCACCGGCAGTGCAATTCTTCCAGCAGGGATTCAAGCTGCCTCGTATTCACCAGGCGGACTTGATCGTCGAACGTGAGATTGCTAAGAACACCATAGTTTCCGCATCGCTGCTGCTGAGCTATGGCCAGCGGCTGCCGTTGTTCGTGGATACTAACCTGACACCGGCGCCTCGCAGTTTCTCGTACACCTTGTCGGGCGGGCCTTTTGATGGTCAGCAGTACACCGTGCCCTGGTTTTATGGGTTGAGCGGTACCGCCTCCTGTACGATTAACGGAGTGACCCTCAACATCACTTCGGCTCGACCTAACAAGTGCCTGGGCGCTATGACGGAAATTCGAAGCATTGTTTGGAGCAAGTATGTAGGCGGCGTGTTTCAATTTAACCGGCGTCTGACCGATGGATTGCAATTCGGGGTCAACTATACTCGCTCGAAAGCAACTGATTCGGGACAGAGCTCGACTACCTTTACGACCACCAACAACACGTTCAATGCTTTTGACATTGGGGCAGAAGCCGGTACGTCGTTCCTCGACGTGCCGAACAAGTTCGTGGCGAACGCCGTCTGGCAACCGCAGTCGAAGAATCCATTCCTGAAAGACTGGACTTTCGCGCCAATCTTCCAGTACTACTCCGGCGTGCCGATTTTTAATACAGGCGGTAACCCAAGTGTCTCGGCGACCATTCCGCTCCCCGGCGTGTCGCAAGCCCCGGGTTGCTTCTCAGGCAGCACGCAACTCTGTGCGCTTCAATCGGGCGGCCAAAACGGTTCGAACGGTTCAAGTCGTTTTACTTTAGCGAAAAAGAACAGCTATAGGCTGCGGAACATCTGGAACGCTGACATGCGCATTTCGCGTCGTATTCGCTTCGATGAATCGCGGGCCCTTGAGTTCCTGATTGAGGGCTTTAACCTGTTCAATCGCACGCAAGTTACCGGTGCCAATGCCGGCATTTACACTTCCACTGGAGGCGTAACAACCGCTGGTACATCTACGGTGCCAGCATCGTCAACCTTGGTTTTCAATTCTTCATTCCAAGGCGTGACCGCTGCGGGCGGCACTCTTTTCCGTGAGCGCCAGGTGCAGTGGGCGGTGCGGTTCCAGTTCTAAATCGCAAACCTGAACTCAATTGAAAAAGGGGCGACTGCAGAGTCGCCCCTTCTTTTTTGGATTGTCACGCGCAGATTTAGTCTTTTGGATTCTTGCCCAGCTTGACCATTCGTTGCACCGCGCGCCGCGCTCGTTCTGCAATCGCGGGATCAATCTCAATTTCGTGCTGCATTGTTTGCAGTGACCAAAGGATCTTACTCAACGTGATGCGCTTCATGTGCGGACAAAGATTACACGGTCGCGTGAACTGAATTTCAGGAAATTCAACGGCTACGTTGTCCGACATCGAACACTCGGTAATCATCACAACGCGCTGCGGATGGGATTGCGCAAGGTGATCGATCATGCCGGCGGTCGAACCGACGAAGTCGACTTCCGCCAGAACCTCGGGCGGACATTCCGGGTGCGCCAGCACTTCAATGTCTTTGTACTGCTGTTTGTAGAACCGTACGTCTTCAGCCGTGAAGCGCTCGTGCACTTCGCAGTGGCCTTTCCACAGAATTATTTCCACATCAGTTTGGCTGGCGACGTAGCGCCCGAGAAATTCATCCGGTAGAAAGATCACTTGATCGACACCCAACGATTCGACGACTTGGACGGCGTTCGCTGATGTGCAGCAAATATCGGATTCGGCCTTTACAGCGGCGGACGTGTTGACGTAGGTCACTACCGGAACTCCCGGATATCGCTGCCGCAAAAGCCGCACATCGTCCGCGGTAATCGACGAGGCAAGCGAACATCCCGCTTCCAAATCCGGAATCAGAACTGTCTTTTCCGGACTGAGCAGCTTGGCCGTTTCGGCCATGAAGTGAACGCCGCACAACACAATCACGTCGGCATCGGTCTTTGCGCCTTGGCGGGCCAGCGCCAATGAATCGCCCGTGATGTCTGCGACCCCATGAAAAATCTCCGGCGTCTGGTAATTGTGCGCCAGAATCACGGCGTTCCGCTGCTGTTTTAATCGGTTGATGGCCGCGACGTACGGCGCGTGAACTGGCCATTCGATTTCCGGAATGACCGCCCGCAGGCGCTGATAAATCGGCGCAGTCGCGTGCGCAATTTCGGGCGTGTAATCGAGTACTGTATCTAAGCCAGGCTTGGTTATGACCTCTTCTTGCTGAACTTGCATTTTTCGTTATTCAACCCCGCTTGATTCACAAATGATTAGAAGTGACTCCGTTTGATGCCGTTCTATTTATGCCAGTTTACCATCAAACTTACGTCGAGCGCCCGCACCGAATGCGTCAGCGCGCCGACGGAAATGTAGTCCACACCTGTTTCCGCGATGGAGCGAACGTTGGCAAGTGTGATATTGCCAGATGCTTCCACTTTCGCGCGACCGTGTGCCAGCCGGACGGCTTCGCGCATTTCATCGAGCGGCATGTTGTCCAGCATTATCCAACCGACCGCGAGATCGAGACACTCGGTGACGTCTCTCAACGTCCGCGCTTCAACTTCAACTTCGAGCCCGGAGGCCAATGCGCGCGCGCGACGAACCGCTTCGGTAATCGAACCCGCAAAATCGATGTGATTGTCCTTAATCAGAATCATGTCGAAGAGTCCGAGCCGGTGATTCTCACCGCCACCGAGCCGCACCGCCTCCTTGTCGAACGGTCGAAGATTGGGCGCGGTCTTGCGCGTGTCGAGAATCTTTGCCCGGGTTCCTCGGGCCTCATCTACGAATTGCCGCGTCAGCGTCGCGATCCCCGACATCCGGCCGACAAAATTTAGCGCAGTTCTTTCGGCGGTTAGAATCGCGCGTGCTGGACCATTGATTTCAGCCAGCACCTGCCCCGCTTGAATCTGATCGCCATCCGCGACGACAGACGAGGAGACCACCTGCTGATCGAGCAACAGAAAAGCGGTCTCTGCGACTGCCAACCCCGCCACGACACCTGCGGACTTCGCGACAATCTTCGCGTCGAGCGTGGCGGTTTCCGGAACAATGGAATCTGTTGTCACGTCACCGGAATCGATGTCCTCTGCCAAGGCGCGTTCTATGGTGGCTCGTATTTCAGGAGAAAGCATGGCGGTCTAGTCTTATTTGCCCACCGAGAATAGCAAACGGATTACTCGAACGATAAACTGTGATGTAATGCTGCCGATTTCAAATACGACGGCTACGGAGGCGCCAACACCGGCCGCGCAGATCAAAAAGAGAGCGCGTGAACTCGGATTCGACAAAGTTGGCATTGCGCGCGCTGAAGGTTTGAACGAAGAACGCGCGCGGCTGGAAGAGTGGCTGCGACGCGGATACCAGGGCGAGATGCCTTACATGGCCCGCGATCCGGAACAGCGAACAGATCCCAGGAAGATCTTTCCAACCGCGCGATCGATTGTCGTGGTTGCACTGAACTATTACACGCCGCATCCTGGGTACGCAGTCGTCTCGACTGCTGATCTACGTCAGGGCAAAGCGGCGAGGGCAGTCGGGACGACTGCGTACCCAGGAACCGGCAAAATCTCTCGCTATGCCTGGGGCGACGACTACCACGACGTAGTCGGTCAGAAGCTGCGCGAACTGCTTGCTTGGGTGAAAGAGCAGCGGCCCGAAGCCGAGGGAAAGGTTTGCGTTGATATTCAACCGACGATGGACAAGGCCTGGGCGCTTCGCGCCGGCCTGGGTTGGATGGGTAAACACACGAATGTGATTACCCCCGAGTTGGGCTCATGGATATTCATTGGCGAATTGTTGCTGAATCTCGAGCTTGATTACGACGAAGAGCAAATCGCCGATCAATGCGGAAGCTGTACATTATGTATCGACGCATGTCCGACCGGAGCTATCGTCGAGCCTTACGTTCTCGACGCAAACCTCTGTATCTCTCATGCGACAATCGAATCGCGTGCGCCGGAAATTCGCGCTGATGTTGCCTCGCATCTCGAAGGCTGGCTGTATGGCTGCGACATCTGTCAGGACGTCTGTCCGTGGAATCATGTGGCCGAGGCGACTGATGAGCATCGATTTGAGCCGCGCGAATCAAACGTCAATGCGTCACTCGCCGAGATTCTCGAACTCACGCCCGAGATTTATGCAGCTCGTTTCCGCGGCAGCGCGATGAAACGAGCGAAACTCGAGGGTCTGCAACGCAACGCGCGGACGCTGCTTGAGGTGGCACGCGCATCTTGCGCGTGATTTCACGGGGCGGGACGCCTGTGCCACTTGCCCACACAATGGATCACTACCAACGCCGCTTGTCGCTCGTCTTACACTGATTTATTGTCTAGCGCGCAATCCGAAATTTTTCAGGGGTCTGATTCGACGATGAAATTCTTAATTGTTCTATCCATCTGTGCCATCACGGTGATTTGCGCGAGTGTGACGAACGCTCAATCAAGTGCTTCACCGGCAACGTTGCGGAAACTCGCCGAGGATTATTACAACTGGCGCAACCAGAATTACCCCGTCGCATCGAGCGATGCGGGCATGCATACCTGGGACAACCGCTTGACTGATTATTCGCCGGCCGCGATTGCCGGACGACGGGCGCGCGTCGTCAGGCTGCTGGCGCAGGTCAGCGCCATGCGGCCCGACAAGTGGAAAAAAGACGACCAGATCGATTGGTATCTGTTTCGCGCGCAGCTTGAAGCGCCGGTGTTCTTCGATCGTGTAATGGACTTCGAGCATGCGGATCCGCAAACGTACGTGAACGAATGCTCGAACGGAATCTTTTCGCTGCTGAAAAAGGACTACGACACGCCGCGTAATCGGGCACGGTCAGCAACCGCCCGATTACAGGCCATGCCCGGTCTTTTGGAGCAAGGCAAGCGCAATCTCACGAAGCCGGTAAAGCTTTATGCGCAGCTCGCCATCGACTCAGCGCGATCGATCGACAGTCTTTTCAAAGACAGCATGATGGCGGCGCTGGCGAAAGATCTTTCGCCGGCAGAGATGAACGACCTGGTCACGGCGCGCGATGCGGCGATCAAATCTATTCACGCCTACGCTGACTGGCTCGACAAGCGCCAGAAGACGATGCCGCCGTTCGCGCCGATGGGCGAAGCAAATTACAACTACTTGCTCAAGCACGTATATCTCTTGCCACTCGACGCGAAGCAGGTCGAGATGCTCGGCCAGACAGAGCTCGCTCGCGCTCGCGCGATGGAAGCGATGCTGCCCGATCCTTCGCTCGCCGATCCCAACCCGCAGCGCGCAAAAGAGATTCCGAAAAATCAGGAGGACTTTCTCAAAGCTTACGAGCGGCGCGAAAACGAAATCGTTTCGTTCCTGTTGGACAACAAACTCGTAACGCTGCCGTCTTACATCGGCCGGTTTGAAATTCGGCAGCTTCCCGAAGCTTTCAAGCCGACCAGCCCCGGCGGTTTCATGAACGCGCCCGGCGTTTACGATCAGGATCCAACCGGCTTCTATTTCATCCCGACTTACAATCCGAAGAGCGGCAACTTCTACATTCGCGCGGCAATCGAAGACCCGCGGCCGATTCTCGGCCACGAAGGAATTCCCGGACACTTCCTGCAACTCTCAATCGCGAATCACTTGAAAGACGAGATTCGTCGGCAGCACGGCGACGGCGTGATCATCGAAGGCTGGGCGCTCTACGGCGAAGAGATGATGATGCGCGAAGGTTTGTACCCGCCGAACTCGCCCTCGCAGGGCCAGGTGTTGCGCCTGTCGCGCTATCGTTCCGCGCGCATCGGTGTGGACGTCAACCTGCACACCGGTCGCTGGACGTTCGAACAGGCAGTGAAATATTTCATGGAAGCCGGCGGATTAGATCGCGAAGCAGCGGAAGGCGAAGCTGCCGGCGCAGCCGCCAGCCCGACGCAGAAGATCACATACATCACCGGCAAGTGGCAGATCATGCGCCTGCTCGGCAAGTATCGCGATCAAAAGGGCAAAGACTTCCGCCTCGGCCAATTCCACGACGACTTGATCAAGAACGGCAGCCTCCCGCTGTCGATTGTCGAGTGGATTCTGCTGAATGATCGCTCGTCGCTTGATGCGGCGTTGAAATGATCAAGCGTGGGCCTCTTGTCTTGGTTCTATTTTGCGCATTTACGCAGCTCAATGCTGCAACATCGATTTCAAGGTTTCAGAAATCAGAATTCACAGTTGTAGGAGGTAACAAATTGCAACGGAAGATATATTGCGCAGGCGCCTTCTCACTCTTGGCAATCCTTTTATTTGCAGTTGCGTGCTTCAAGAAACCACCACAGCGAACCGTTGCCAACAATGGAGTGCCGATTGGTGTAAACGTTCTGTTGCCGCGCAGCGTAAACAATGCTGAGTCAGAGCCCGCAGCGTTGCAGGAACCCGCGGTGGTTATCTCAGTCCTCGAGAACGATCAGTTTTATGTTGGCCGCGAGCGCATTCCAAAAGATGAGCTGGGTTATCAAATCTCCAAACTGCTCAAGACGCGACCGGAATCAAACCGGATTGTTTATATTGCCGGGGGGAATTACGTCGAGTTCGGCGCCGTTCTATCGGCCATTGAAGCGGTTCGCAAAGAGGGCATCAAAAGTGTGGCGCTGCTGGTTGACATGCAATCAAAGACCGGCAACGCGCCCAGCGTGCTCAGAGTGCAAATCCCGCCTGAGCCTGATCCAAATGAAGACCTAAGTAATCTGAGGCCCAATCCACTTACGCTGGTCGCTTCAGTTTCGCCTGATCTCAAACTGGAACTTAACCGAGAACCTGCAGGAACAGCCAGCGACACATCGAATTTGAGCCAGACGCTTACCCGGATTTTCCAACAACGCAGGGAATTACACGCTTACAAGCGCGGTTCGGAAACGCGCACTGATTTGCCGGAAGACGAGCGTGTCGAGAAGACTGTTACTGTGAAAGCCTGGCGCTCAAACAAGTATGGCGATGTGGTGCGCCTGGTTGATGTGGTTAAGGGCGCCGGAGCGAATCCGATCATTCTGCAAGTTGACGACTTGCCGCAGTGACTCTGGAACGGATCGCGACCGGGTTTTTCAAATACCGCTGTGCTTCTAACTGAGATCGAAATCCGCGTTCTTGGCTCGTTGATCGAAAAGCAGATCACGACGCCGGAGTATTATCCGCTGACGCTCAATGCGCTCACCGCGGCGTGTAATCAAAAGAACAATCGCAATCCGGTGATGTCGTTAACTGAGGGCGAAGTCGAAAACGCGCTGGACAGTTTGCGTGAGAAGAACCTTGCCTACGTTTTTCATGGCAGCACGAGCCGCGTTCCGAAATTCAAGCATGTTGCGCCGGAAGTCCTTCAACTAAACCCCGCAGAGTTGGCAGTGATCTGCGTGCTGATGTTGAGTGGCCCGCAGACGACGGGCGAGATTCGCACGCGCGGCTCGCGGCTTTACGACTTCAAAGGACTGGAAGAAGTTGAAGAAACTCTGCGCGGTTTGGCTTCAAGGGATGCCGACCCACTCGTGATGAAATTGCCGCGTCAGGCAGGACAAAAAGATGCTCGCTTCACACATTTGCTCGCCGGCCAACCACCAATTGAAGCGCCACTTGAATCTTCCGCGCCGCCGCGAACGGCTCGCCGCGAGCATGATGTCGATCGTTTGAACAAACTCGAAGGGCAAGTTCAGGTGCTGACTCAGCAGTTCGAAAACCTCGCAGCCCAGTTCGAAGAATTCAAAAAGCAATTTGAATAGCGCGTTCCAATCTTCGTTGACCGGCTACTTTCATGGCGTTAGTATTCGCCGCAGCAGAACACCGGCGAACGGAATCGCTTCTACGGGACGGGCGGAAACGAAATCTCTCTGCCTGCCGGCACCTATTCTGTTTACATCATCGCGTGGGCAAGCGCGAAGTTTATGATGCATAACGGAAACTTAATGGAGTACTTTGCGAAGATGACGTTGACGGTGAGGTGAGACACGTTGAAGAACGCCTGATCATAACAAGCGAGGCTGTACGAGTCAGACAGCCACTTCATCCTCTTCTTCTTCCTCGGGCGTTAGTTCTGCTTCGCTAAAGAAACTCCTGCGGATATCACGATTGCTTTGTAGGCACGCGTATAATATGGTGAGCCCGTACTGCAGTAAGAGTGCGTCGCGAGAGGAGTCTCCTTCCAACAGAACACCAATTTTCTCTCCATGAAAAAGGTTATTTCGGACTCGTCTTATTAGAAGCAATAGTTTCTCTAACTCATAATGCGTTTCGGGTACTACGTCTTTCCACGTTAAGCTATCAAAATCAATGATCTGTTTTTTCGGTGGGGCCTTCTGGTAATACTGCACAGCCTTCCGCACCTCGGGGGTTACTGCTGCGAGGAAGGTATCATTAATTTCTCGAGCAAATTTGTTCCAGTCTGGAGAGACGCCGCCTGTGTTTTCGATCAAATAATTAGCTAATGAGAGTGCGTGCTCGAACCGAGAGAATACAAAAAAGAACTCATACACCAAATCCCTTCTGTGAACTCTATCCATCAATTCGCGAGTGTTTTTCTGATAGGCTTCAAGTCTTTGATCTAGAAGCTCGAAGTAATCGGGATTATCTTCACTTGAATCAACCGAATCGACCATCTCAACTGGTGACATCATTTTGCCATTGTTCGTGAAATACGCAGATATGTCGTGCCCCTCGTCTGCAAGTCTTGCTATGTCGTCGGCAGACGCTGCTCGATTCGCTTTAGAGGTTTTCTTCATAGAGTCTTCGCTCTTCCTTCGTCGCCTTCCAGAGGGTCACAAGGTGATAGTATTCTCCGTCTTTATCCTTCCTAATTTCAAGGATCACCGAGAATAGTTGTCCCCGTACCCAACCGATCGCGCGGTATTGCGGCGGCTCGTCCACACGTTCGTCGAGGTAATACGGATGACGAAAAATCTCTTCAGCCTCTTCAAAACCAATTGCGCGTTTCGGGTTCTTCCTAAGAGCAGCGCTTTTCTTCTCGTCGAATTTGAAGCGCACGGTCGCACTGTATCGCACGACCGCGCGACGTTCAACTCTGAGCTAAATTAAAGTACTGCTACACGCTGCGAAGCCGTGGACCGAGCTCACTGCGTGACTACGCGCGCGATTGTTCCACTGACTTGTTCGAAATCGAACGGCTTGCCGATGATGCCCGCAACCAGATCGACTTCGCCGGGCGGTGGTTGGGCCGTTGCGCCATAGCCCGTAACAAGTACGACCGGCAACTCCGGTCTTTGTCGGCGAATTTCGCGGGCAGTCTCCCAGCCATCCATCTCTGGCATCGCCAAATCCGTGAAAACCAAATCGAAATCATCGCGGCCGATTTTCTCGACTGCATCGCGTCCGGACTCCGCGGTGACAACTTTGTGATCGAGGTCGGCGAGCATTTCAGCCAACGTCTCGCGCACGACTTCTTCATCGTCCACCACCAGCACCGACAAAGACAATGACGGCGCGACGGTCGCCTGTCTGGAAATAGTGGCTTCTTCGCGCGACTGGTCCACCGGAAGATCAATGTGGAAAGTTGTCCCCTCGCCAGGCTTCGAGGTAACGCTGATAGTGCCCTCGTGGCGCTCGATGATTCCGTAGCTCACGGCCAGGCCGAGGCCGGTGCCATGCACACCTTTCGTCGTGTAGAACGGCTCAAAGACCTGCTCGCGCACTTCTTCTTCCATGCCTGTACCGCTGTCGGCGAATCGTAGCTGGATGCGATCGCCTTTGCGCTTACAGCAGATCTTCAGAGTGCCGCCTTGCGGCATTGCATCAACCGCGTTCACGATCAGGTTCACGAAGACTTCGCGCATCTCTGAGGCGTTGCTGCGCGTAAGAAATCCTTCGCCGGCGTTCAGCACAACATCAATAATTCGACCCTGGGCGCGCGCTTCGTTTTGCCAGCGCGTGCGGGTAATCTCAACTGCGTCGCGCAGCAGGCTGCCGACGTCCAGCAACTCCATCTCGGCCGCCGAAGACTTGCGCGCGAACGTCTGGATGCGTCGCACCGTCGCGGCTGCGTCTTCCGCGGCAGTCACAATCACGCCCAGGTTGCGTATCAATTCTTCATCGTGCACGCGGCGCAAAATCAGTTGCGCGCGGCCGAGAATTGCCGCGAGCGAATTATTGAAGTCGTGCGCCACGCCCGACGCCAATTGGCCCAAGGCGCGCAACTTGTCCGCCCGCGCGGCTCGTTCGCGCTCCTGTTTTTGTTCAGTGATGTCGTGAGCGATGCCAAGCACGCCGGTCGTCTCGCCGTCGACAATAATCGGTGCGGTGTTGACGAGCGCGTGCCGGATCGTTCCGTCCTTGGCGAGGTAGCGAGATTCAAATCGCTGTGGCTCGCCGTTGAGACACGCCGTGAAACGCCCCCGCCGCATATCGCGATCGGCTTCATGCACGTTCTCGAGAAAATATCGGCCAATCAAGTCCTTCATTTCGTAGCCGGTTATATCAACCATCGCCTGGTTACACCATTGATACAAACCGTCCCGATCCACTGCATAGATCGCTTCGCGCGCACTCTCCAGAATGTTCTTCAGCAACGACTGACGCTCGCGCGCAACGGCCTCGGCCTTTCGCAATTCCGAAAGGTCGCGGGCTGTGCACACCGCGCCCACGACAACATGACTGGCATCAAAAACCGGCTCGACTGTGACGAGCACCGGCCGCTTCATTTTGTACGGCACGATTTCAAGGTTCACGCTTTGCGCTTCGCTTAACGAGCGCTCGACGACGCACTCAACCTCGTCGGAGTCAGCACGCAGAATCTCGCAACACTTTCGCCCCAGGATGGTCCGCGGAGACTCATTGTCCATCGCCGCTCCCGCGCTGTTGACGCGAATGAGTCGACCATTAGGATCGAAGATGAACACGCCGTCAGACATCGCATCGAAGGTCGTCTCCCACTCGTTCTTGGCGCGCGCGACAATTTGGAATAGCTCCGCCTGCGCAATGCCTGTCGCGAGTTGCGCGCCGACGGATTCGACCAGCAAGACTTCATCCTCTTTCCAGTGCCGCGCGGCATCTGTTTGCTCGATGCAAATGACGCCTCGGAACTTATCTTTGACAGTCAATGGTGAAACCAGAGTAGATCGCAGGTTCTGTTCCCGGGCGTAAAACGCGATGCCGGCCGCCAGTTGCGAGGTTCCCGTCGCAAACTCCTGCACGTCCGCCACCACAAGCGCCTGCGTGGAACTGCGGAAATGATCGCGCAATAGCTGATCGTAATAGCTATCAAACTCGCCGTTGCTCCCTTCGCCATCAGCCGCATACTGGGTTTTCACGAACAATTCGTCGTTCGTTCCGTCGCAAAGACGAACCTGTACGCGCGAAGCCGCCAACGCGGTTCCTAACTCGCGTACGGTAGTTTCCAGCACTTCCGGCAGGCTCAACGATGAGCGAATCGCGCCACCGAGTTTGTTCACCAGCGCTTCCCGTGCGGAAGTTGCTTCGGCCTTTTGATACAGCCGTGCCTGGCGGATCGCAATGCCGGTTTGATCGGCAACCGATTTGGCTACTTCAACGTCAGCTTCGCTCCATTGCCTGGCCCATTGTGTGGTCGAGAGGGCAAACGCTCCCAACAGTTCATCATCGACCGTGACCCCGACATACATGATCGATTTCACATTGAAGTTCTTGAGCAGTCGCTCGTAGAGGTCGTGGATGCGTTCATCCTCGGCCACATTGTCAAAGGCCAACACCCCGAATTCTTTCATTGCCGCATTCAGGCCGTTAACCTGAGACAGCTCGAAGTCATGCGCCGCCGGACCGACCTCCGCGCCATGATATTCAGCAACGTTTCTCACGCGACCGGCCCGCTCGTCTTTTATGAACAGCGAGCAACGATCGACACTTAGGTGCGTGCCCAGCTCCCGCACCGCAGTGGCCAGAACTTCCGAAACGTCGAGTGTGCAACGGATTGCCTGAGAGATGCGATTGGTCAACGCCACTCGATCGGCATGCTGCTTCATTCTTCCGTACAACCGTGCGTTTTCCACGACAATCGCCGCGTGCGACGCGATCGTGCGGAGCAGCTCCAGATGACCGTCATCATATGCTTCAGGCTTTTCGTAGTCCTGAATAGTAATGACACCGACGACCTTCTCGCCGACCAGCATCGGCACTGCCAGCCAGCATTGCGCGCTTCGCCCACTTAATTTCAAGCCGAGCTTCTGGAGTGCGCCTTCGAGATCTCGCGGGATGTATAACGGTGTCCTGGTCCGGATCACGTGCTCAGTCAAGCCCAGTCCCAGCTTGCGCGTAGGCGAGTGATATGGCTGGCCGTCAATGGTGTACGCGGGAAACGATACTTCGCCCTTTTGGTCGTCGTACAAGGCAACATACAAATTGCGATTGTCGAGTACCTTACCGATCATTGAGTGAATCAACTGGGCAATCTCCGCAGGTTCGCCCAGCTTGCTTAACTCGTGCGAGATTTCATTAAGGGCCGCCAACTCCTGGTTGCGTCGCAGCAGTTCGGCCTCAGCCCGCTTACGTTCCGTAACATCACGCCCGATTCCCTGGACGCCGGTGGGTTTGCCGTCGCGATAGATTAGCCGCGTGCTCAGCTCCAAGGTGATGCGACGCTGATCTTTCGAAAAGATATCGAGTTCGTAAACCGTCGCATCGTGGTTGTTGTAAAGCTTGCGCTTGAGCATGCCACGCGCGAGCTCCATTTGCTCACGGACTACCACCTGCGCAAAGTTCATGGACAATGCTTCCGATATCGGATAGCCGGTAAGCTGTTCGCCGGTGCGGTTGAGGGAGGTGAAGTTTCCTTCGAGGTCGTGCGTGTAAATAATATCGTTAGCGTTATCGAAAATTTCTCGATAGCGCTGTTCGCTTTCAATCAGCGCGGTCTCCGAACGCTTCTTTGCCGTCACGTCATTTGCCAGCACGAGATAAGCAGCGCGACCGCTGAATTCGAGCTTGTGCCAGGCGACATCGACATCGATAACCGTGCCGTCCCTCTTGCGGTGTCTCCATAACCCGGCGTTGGCATTGGGGGCAGTAGTCGTAGTTATATGTTCTAACAGGGCCGCTACATCTTCCGCCGGTCGAATCTCCTGGGCGGTCATCGCCAAAAATTCGTCGCGACTGTACCCGTAGTGACTGACCGCGGCGTCGTTCACCGCGAGAAATTGCAGAGTCTCCTGCTCGCACAACCACATTGGGCAGGGATTCGCCTTGAATAGCAGTCGATATTCTTCTTCGGATTTCTGGAGCGCCTGTTGTGCGCGATGCCGCTCGATCAATCGCGCGACTTTGATCAGAAGCTCCTCATTGCGAAAAGGAGTTTCGACATAGTCGTCGGCGCCGGCGCTGTATCCCTCAATTAGCGCCGCATCCTCTTTGCGGACCGCGCTTACCATCATCACCGGAATTGCGGCTGTTTGCGGATTACTCTTCAGGCGCTGGCATAACTCCAGCCCGTTCATCCCCGGCATGACAATGTCGCTGAGAATGAGATCCGCGCTAACGACGGTCGTGAGCTCAAGCGCACGACGAGCGCTATCCGCCGAGAGCACTTTGTAGCCTTCTGGTTCGAGCAGATCGATCAGCAAATCGAGCACTTGCTGATCGTCCTTTACGACCAAAACGACTGGACGATTGTCTGTTGATGCCGGCATTTAGCGAGGTAATGTTGAAAAGCGCCAAGAGCGCGAGGATCGGTATCGCGCCGAAAAGAGGTGGACTGAGGCTGCCACGAGCCTCGAAGCTAACCAAGTATAGCAAAGCCAAACTTAGTTTGTCACCTAGCAATTACCCCAGCAATTAGGGTTTTTGTGCGGTTTTTGAGGCGTTCGACATTGGGGACTTGGCAAAGTAGCCCGGCCGATAGGTTAACTTTAGGGACTGCTTTTGAAGTTCAGGATTCGTGATTTCGATGGTCACGCGTCGATACGAACCATCGCGCGTCTTGTTTGAAGGCGAGTAAGCAATCAGATATTGCTCTCTCAGGTCCCTTTGAATCTGTACAAACGCGTCGCGCAACTCCGACTCACTCCGGGGGAAGTAAGCCCGCCCGCCGGTAGCCTCGGTGATCTTTCTCAGTGAACCTTCGTCGACACCATACGAGTATCGGTCGCCGATGCCAATCGCATAGACCATAGCGTCAACCTTCACGGCGCTGTTGATAGCGTCCAGCATGTGAACTTGGCTGCTCGTGTCTTGGCCATCGGTCAGCAAAATGACCGCACGGCGTGTGTGCTCTGCTGAGTCGCGCATTATTTCATTGGAGGTTGTATAGACGGCATCCCAGATTGCCGTCGAACCGGCCAACGCCTGTTGGCTGTCAGAGATTGGTGGTGTGCCGCCGACAACCACTCCGCCACCGATTAGACCTGAGGGCGGCACATACTCGACGCGTTCGATTGCGCGTCGCAATCGCGCGACGTTGCCGGTCAAACCTTGCTCGAGCGTGGGCTCGCCGGTGAAAGAAACGACTGCGGCCTCGTCCTTTTGTGGCCGCATGACGGCTTCGAGAAATGCCTGAGCAGCGGCCTTTTCTTCCGGGAGCGTGCGCTCTTCCGATCGGCTGGTATCGATCAGGATCGCGAGCGATAAAGGTAAGTCGATGTTCTGTTGGAAGGTGAAAATTCCCTGCGGCACCCCGTCTTCGAGCACGCGCACGTCTTCGCGTTTGATGGTTGCGATGAAACGTTTGTGTTTGTCGGCTGCCGTGAAAAAGACGTTCGTCAGGTTCGTTTCCACGCGCAAAACTTCTTCGGAGTTCAGCGTCTCTTCTTCTTTAGGAGGAGTGGGACTGGGCGAAGGATTAGTGACGCGCTGCCGAGTTGGGTTGGGCACTTCGCTCTGCGCCAGTGTGCCGGCCGCGAGAGCCGCCACGATGGAGACGAAAATGACGAACACCGCCGCCGTGGAAAATCGTGCTTTCATTTTACTCAGCCGGTCCTGACCGCGTCGGCGACCGCCTTGTACCCTTTCTTCGTGCGCAGCTTCAAGCTCTGCCCGTTGGTGAGTTTCACTTCCACGCGACGATAGCTGCCATCGTATTTGTCATTCGTCGGCTTGTACGTGATCAAGTACTGCGATCTTAGTTCTTTCGAAATCTTTGAGAACGATCGCTCAAGCGAAAGCATGTCGCCGGTGAAGAACGCCGCGCCGCCTGTCTCTTCGCAAAGGCGATCAAGATCCTTGTCCGCTTTGCCTTTGACCGTGCCCGCTTCGACGCCAACGACCGTGCTCAGTAGCCCGGCTTTTGTCGAAATCGCGAAAATTGTAGTTTCGGTCCGTTGCGCGATATCGATGGCGTCGTTGATGTCAGCGCGACTGTAGGTGTCAACGCCATCAGTGATAATCACCAACGCGCGGCGTCCCTGCGCCGAGCGCATCTTTTGATCGCAGAACTGCCAGATCGCATCCCAAAGCGCGGTTTGCTCGCCAGTTTTCTTCACCGCATACACGGCCCTGTCTAGGAGTTCAAGACGGTCAGTAAAATCCTGCCGCAGCGTGACTTCGTGATCGAAGGTCGCAAACAACACGCGATCGCGGCGCGGTCGCACCACAGTCTGAATGAAGTTCATCGCCGATTCCTGCTCGAACTTCAGCTTCGCCGCAGTCGAAGGCGATGTGTCCATCAGCACGCCGACGTAAAGGGGCAGCTTGTTATTCTCTTCGCTGGTGAAGGAATCGATATTCTGCGGGACCTTGTCTTCCAGAATGACGAAATCGTTCTGCGTCAAGCCGGAGACAAACTGACCCTTTTTGTCGGTGACTGTAATAGGCAGCCGCACGCGGCGAATGTTGATGACTTCGGCCTGATTGGGATCAGGAGTCGCCGTCGGCACGGGCGGTTTCTGCGGCTGCTGATTTTGTGCGGTCGCGGCAAAGACCAGTGACAGGCCCAACGCCACTAGTGAAAGAAATGCAAACAATCTGTTCATGATTGATTCCGTACCAGGCCAGAGGTCGTATCGCAGCCGGCATTTCGATGCCCGCGCGAGTCGCGGCAGTTGCCCTCGTGCGGGCTGTTACCCAATTCCACTCGCGGTGATTTCATACCTTATCAATTTTGGCGGCGAGGATAAAATCGCTTTCGGTCAACCCATCGATCTTGTGCGTCCAGATCGTGATCTCCGCCTTGCCCCAGCCGAAGCAAATGTCCGGATGATGCCCCTGGGTTTCGGCGAGTTCGCCGACACGATTCACAAAATCGAGCGTCTCGCGAAAGTTCTGAAACTTAAATTCTTTCCGCAGATGATGCTCGTTAATGACTGCCCACCCGGTCAACTGTCCGAGCATCGGTTGAATTTGATCGCCTTGCATTGGTGGCACGCCGCCGCGACAGGGAACGCATTCACGCGCTGCCAGATCACTCATGTTTCCTCCCAAACCTAACCCTAACCACGGTTCGTTCCAACGAACGGACAAACACTACCATAACTTCGGCGGCAGTTCCGAAACGTGCTTCAGCGTGCTGACTTCCAACAGGCGGTCTGCCATAATGATCCGCGCTAGATTCTTTGCAATTGCATGAGCGAAGCTTTGGATAAAGTACGCGGCGTGCGCGAACTGCCGCTGTTTCCTTTGCCGGTGGTGTTATTTCCCGGTATGCCGATGCCGCTCCACATCTTTGAGGCGCGCTACCGGCAACTGCTGACCGACATTCGGGCGGGCGACAACTTGTTTGGGCTGTCGTACTTCGATGCCAGCTCTTCCGACAAGGACATTCCGCCGACAGGGCACGTTGGTTGTGTTGCTGAAGTCACGGAAACCCAGGGCCTGCCGGATGGTCGATCAAACGTCCTCGCGGTTGGCGTGGTTCGTTACCAGGTCGAGGATTACGTTGAGCGCGACGATCCCTATCTCGTCGTGCGCGTGAAATTCTTCGAAGACGAAGAAGAGAACAGTCAACAACTGCATTCGGACGCCCGCGAGGTGGCGGCGATGTTCATGCGTGTGGCCAACGCGATTAGAGTGACCAACGACGAACGCGGCAACTTGCCGGACATCACTGACACTGAACCACAGAAGCTTTCATTTCTTGTGGCGGCGGCAATGGAACTTGAACCTGAAGTGAAGCAGCAGCTGCTGGAGCTGCGCTCAACCTCTGAGCGACTTCATCGGCTCGGAGATTTTCTGGCGCGCGTGGTGAAGAGTTATGAAGAGCGCGCGCGGCTGCATTCGATTGCCAAGGGCAATGGCCACGGCGGCAAAAATATCGACCTCGATGACAACTAACATCGTCACGCCCAGCTTGATTCGATGATAACCGTTCGCGTTCTTTTCTTTGGCGCCGCGCGTGATGCGGTTGGAGCAGAACAAATCGATCTGACGTGTGACGACGGCTGCACCGCCGGCCATGCGCTTCGGCAATTGCTATCTCAGTATCCCGAACTGAGTCGCTTCGGAAAGTCTCTGCTGCTGGCGGTGAATCAGGAATACTCTGAACTGAATCGAGATATTCGCGATGACGATGAACTGGCAATCTTTCCACCCGTCAGCGGCGGGAGCGCGGGCATCTTGCCCGCATCTTCCTCCGACTTGGACTTCTTCGAACTAACCACAAATCCAATCGACGTTGGCGCCGTGGCTCGCCGGGTTGTGCTTCCGGAATGCGGCGCGACCGTGACGCTTGATGGCTACGCCCGTGAATGGACGAAAGGCCGACGCACTTTGTACCTGGTCTACGAAGCTTATGAGCCGATGGCGCTTAACGAAATGAAGAAGTTAGGCGCACAGGCGCACGAGAAATTCGACATCGCGAATATTGGCATCGTGCATCGCACCGGCCGTCTGGAGATTGGCGAGACCAGCGTCGTCATTTCCGTCAGCGCACCGCACCGACGCGCCGCCTTCGAAGCCTGCGAATGGGCGATTCGAGAATTGAAGCGCACCGTGCCAATCTGGAAAAAGGAAGTCTTCGAAGACGGCGAGGTCTGGGTCGAAGGTCAGGTTATCTAATCCGCAGATTACACAGATTTCAGAGATCGGACAAAGCCGGGAATTCAACCGGCCTTTTTTGGAGTCTCAATCTGTGTAATCCGCGTACAATTGCTTATGCCGGCGTTTCCTCTGTCTCTTCCTCACCGCTGGGCTCGACCAACGACGCGCTCGTCACCATGTCGCCTTCGTCGGTCTTGATGAGGCGCACACCCTGGGCGCTGCGGCCAGTCTTGCGAATGGCGCCGGCTTCGAGGCGAATCAGCTTCGCCTGCTGTGTGATGATCATGATCTCCGAGTCCTGATCGACGGGAAATACGGCAACAACCCTTCCGGTCTTTGGCGTCGTTTTCATGTTGATGACGCCTTTGCCGCCGCGCGACTGCAGACGGTAAGTCGAAATCGGCGTTTGCTTGCCGTAGCCCTGTTCGGAAACCGAGAGCATCTTTTCGTTATCGTCCGCCGAGACAGCGCAGAGCGAAACCACATAATCGTCCTTGCGAAGATCGATGCCACGCGTGCCGCGCGTAGCGCGTCCCATTGGCCGCGCGTTCTTTTCGTCGAAGCGAATCGCAAAGCCGTTGTGAGTGGCAATGAAGATACGTTTCGTGCCGTCCGTTAACACAACATCGAGCAACTCGTCGCCTGCATCAATGTTGATGGCGATGATGCCGTTGGATCGGATGTTTTGAAAGTCAGCCAACGACGTCTTTTTGATCACGCCTTTGCGCGTCACCATCACCACGTACCGTCCTTCCGAAAATTCGCGCACGGGGACTACGCCCGCGAGCTTTCGATCAGACGGAATTTGGATCAAGTTTACGATCGCCTTGCCACGCGATGCCGCCGCTGCGTCGGGCACTTCGTGCACCTTCATCTTGTAGACCAGCCCATCGTCGGTGAAGACCATCAGATACGCATGGGTCGACGCAATGAAGAGATG
>DATBSG010000019.1:0-39279 GCA_036559945.1 Pyrinomonadaceae bacterium | reverse complement strand
CAAATTGAAATGGACGACGTTGGCTATATCAAAACGTCCCATCGTTCGACCGCGACGAACATTCCGGGCGTCTTCGCGTGTGGCGATGTGCAGGATTCAGTCTATCGGCAAGCGGTCACCGCAGCAGGCACGGGATGCATGGCGGCGATCGATGCGGAACGCTATCTCGATCACTTGCCGGTTGAGATGCCGGCTGGTGATGAGATCACCATCGAAGGCGAACACGTCACCGCCGATCGTCGCTCGATTATTTTGCCGACAGGTGAAGTTGTTCCGAACGAGCCTGAGCAGCCAATGTTTGAAGACTGCCCGGGCGGTTAGCGGCAACATCTACAGCAGAACAATCGAATCATCTTTTGGACGGCGTGATGGTCCAGGTGCAGGAGTGATTTCTTCCACAAACTGCGGCGGTTCCACAAATCCTTCAGCACGAACATTCGGACAAAAGTCACAGTAGTAACCCAACTGCTGCTTCCGATCTTCGCAATCGTTGCAGTCGAGTATCTGTCCGGCCTTCATCAAAGCATCGAGCAAAGGAAGCAGCCGACGGCCGCGCTCGGTCAGCTCGTATTCCACACGACGCGGTAAGCCGCCGTAATTGACGCGCAGAATCAGCTCGTCCTTTTCCATTTCCTTCAGGCGGCCCATCAAGGTGCGGCTGCTGATGGGATGGAGTTCTTCGAGGAGTTCAGTGGTGCGTTTTGGCCGCGCGAACAGCTCGCGCACTACGAGCAGCGTCCACTTATCGCCGATGAGCTGAAGCGCTCCGGCAATTGGGCAGCCATCGATTTTGCGTCTTCGCACGCGCTCGGGGTCTCGCTTTCGCGGCAAAGCTTATCACAATTGCCGACGAGACTTGCTCCGAATACCTCAACCAGCCCGACTTCTTGAAATCGATGGAGCTTTGCACCACAATGCGCGTGGTTTCAGCAGCGTTCCTGGCGCTTACGTCGGCTTACTGATCTCAACATTCCTGGGCCGAGCACCCAAAACATGATCGGCAAAACCATCTCGCACTATCGCATCGTCGAAAAGCTCGGCGAGGGCGGCATGGGCGTGGTCTATATCGCGGAAGACACGGTGCTGGGCCGGCGCGTTGCGATCAAGACGCTGACGATCAAACCGGGCAAGAACGAGCACCACTTTCGCACGAGATTTTTGCGGGAGGCGCGTGCGGTCTCAGCGCTGTCGCATCCCAACATCGCGACGATTCATGATTATGGCGAAACCAAACGCGGGCAGCCATACATCGTCATGGAGCTGGTCAAGGGGCAAACTCTTGGCGACTTGATGTCGAGTGGCTCGATGACGATCGCGCGCGCTTTGGAAATCATTCAGCAGGTCGCCGAGGCTCTGGCCGAAGCGCATCGGAACGGCGTCGTGCATCGCGATATCAAACCATCGAACGTGGCCATCGATCATCGCGGCGAAGTCAAAGTATTGGATTTTGGTCTCGCGAAACAGCTCAACGTTGACTCCTCGAGCTCAACGGATCCGGAGCGACAGACGCTGCTGACTTCGCAGACACAGGAAGGTGTCATCGTCGGCACGCCGCTCTATCTGTCTCCGGAGCAGGCTCTGGGCGCGGAGATCGACGCGCGCAGCGACATTTTCGCTTTGGGATCGCTGCTCTACGAATGCATCGCCGGCCGGCCACCATTCGATGGCTCGTCGCGCATGGAAATCTGCACAAAAGTCATTCGCGACGATCCTGTTCCGCCGTCAACACTGAATCCCGACGTTCCCGCAGCGCTGGATGGAATCGCCTTGAAGGCGCTCGCGAAAAAGCCGGTTGAGCGCTACCAAACTGCAAGCGAAATGGCCGCGGATTTACAGAGCGTGCAGTCAGGGTCAGGGATGACGGCCGCCCATCGCACGGTGCCACGGCTGACGTCGCCCGCGGACGGTGACCGCAGGACGGGTGCGCTGGCGACCCTGTCCGACATTTTTCGGCGTCCGCGCATTTCGGTTGGATACGTCGTGGCCGGAGTACTCGTTGTCATCGCGGTGGGATTCATTGCCTGGATGTTGTTGCGCCCCCGGCCGTACGTACCGAACCCGGAAGCGAAGCGCCTCTACGATTTGGGCGTCAGCGCTTTGCGCGAGGGCGCGTTTTTCAAGTCGAGCAAGATACTTCAGCAAGCCATCGCGACTGACGATCGTTTCGCGCTCGCGCACGCTCGACTGGCCGAGGCATATACGGAGCTGGACGTCTCAGACAAAGCGAAAGACGAATTGATTCGCGCGACGGATCTGGTGCCCAACCGTTCCGTGCTGGCGTCCGATGATGCCCTACGTTTGAAGGGGATCGCAGATACGCTGAAGCGTGATTTTGCCGCAGCGGTCGAGGACTATCGCCAACTTGCAGCGCAGTTGCCGGCCACCGAAAAGGCATTTGCGCTGGTCGACCTCGGGCGTGCCTATGAAAAAAACGAAGAATGGAACAAAGCCATCGACAGTTATCAGCAAGCCACCAAGCACGATGGGCAGTACGCGGCCGCGTTCCTGCGCTTGGGCGTGGCGCTGCTACACAATCAGAAATTCGCGGAAGCCGCCACGGCTCTCGATCAGGCCAACAACATCTTTCGCATCTCGAACGAAGTTGAGGGCATAACGGAAACACTTCTCCAGCGGGGGATACTCCTGGTTAAGCAAGGCCGGCTGGCGGAGGGCGAAGCGGAGTTGCAACAGGCTCTACAGCGATCGCAAGCGCTGGAAAACAATGACCAGCAAATCAGAATCCTGCAACAGCTAAGCTACACATTCGCCTACGCCGGCGACGTCGAAAAATCCCGGCAGTATTCTCAACAGGCGATGAAACTAGCGCAGGCCAATCAAATGGAGAACTTGACCACCGCCGGATTAATAGAGATCGGCAATTCATATCTGGTGAAAGGAGATTTCGCTGAGGCAGAGAAGAATTATTCCGAGGCACTGCGCCTGGCCCAACTTTACAAAGGCAAGGTAAACGAAGCTCGCGCGTTGCTTTCGTTGGCTAATTCACGGCAAGCCCAGGGTGATCCAGATGCCGCCCGCGACTATACGCAGCGGGCACTGGCTTTTTATCAACAAGGCGGTTACGGGACGCAACTTTTGTATTCGTACTTTTTTCTTGGCAGGGCCTACGAGGAAACGGGCGATTACGACGCCGGTGAACGATATTTTCAAGACTTGCTTCAATCCGCGGCACGCGTCGGTGATTCGCGATTTGTGGCTCTCGCGCACGAGGGTCTCGGTCTGGTGTTCCTGCACACCGATCGCCTGGTTGAGGCGTTGGAGCATTTCAACGAGGAGTATCGCCTCGCTAAGGCCATGGACACGAAAATAATTCTCGGTTTTGCGGCTGACAATTCCGGGGCGGCGTTGTGGCGTTTGGGGAAATACGAAAACGCGAGCAAGAACCTGGCCGAAGCCGTTGCTATCGCGGCTCCCGGCGGCCAACAATCGTACAAATATCTTCTGACTGACGTAACCTGGACAATGGCGGACGCGGCTCTAAGTCAGCGAAAAATACCCGAAGCGATAGACAAGGCTCAGAAAGTGCTGGCGCTCGCAGGTTCTGACAAAGCGATAACAGTCCGCGCCGGGTCGACATTATGCGTCGCCGAGGCTCTGGCGGGCAAAACTGCGGCCGGTCGAAAACACTGCGAAGAAGCGGTGCAATTGGCGCGCACTTTGCGCAACCCGCTGCCTCTCTCGCAAGCTCTATTCGCTTTGGCAGAGTCGACGCTGGCCGCCGGCGATGCGCAAGCGGCGATGAACGCCGCGACCGAGGCACAGCAACGATTCACCGCCGCGAAGCAGCATGAGTATGAGTGGCGCGCCTATGGCATTGGTGCGCGCGCGGCAGAAAAGTTGGGAGATAAAAACAGGGCGCGCCAGCTTGCCTCCCAAGCAACCGACGTCTTGAGCGCGCTCGAGCCGATATGGGGGACCGATAACTACCAAACTTATCTCGGCCGCCCGGACGTAAAAGAGTTACGCGCTCAAGTCACTGCCAAGCTAAATCCCTGACTGGCGGATCAAAATTAGAAGTTAGTCGGGATGATGCTCCCGCCGTTTGCTTTCTTCTTCCCGCCTTTCTTTCCTTTTTTCTTGGTCGGGATGATGCTCCCGCCGTTTGCCTTCTTCTTCTTGCCACCCTTTTTGGCTTTTTTCTTTGCCACCATGTCGATTGCTCCTTTCGAACTCTAGACCGGAACTAAATTTTATTCAGGATTTGCGAGGGAAACGGCGTAAGCCTATTCAAAACTGTCTCGTGTGTAAAGCTTTTTCTGCGATGCGAAGGCGGTTGCGGACGGTTTTGCCTTTTGAACGAGTACGCTTGAGATCAGTGTCAGGACCGAAGATTGATATTGTATGTCTTGATCTTTGAGTTAAGCGTGGTGGGATTCATTCCCAGCAGCCGCGCCGCGCGAGATTGATGACCACCGGTTTGATCGAGCGCGCGCCGGATGAGATCAATTTCAAATCGGCGCACTTCATCGTAGAAATTTACGCCACGGGTCACGTCGATTCCGGACGACGCTCCGGCCGCTTCACGCGCCACTGCCGCGGCTGCCTGCGGATCGGCAATTTCGCGCCGCAGACACTCTTTTGTGATTTCGTCGCCGGGCGCAATCACGACTGCGCGCTCGATCGCGTTCTCCAGCTCGCGCACATTTCCCGGCCACGAGTAGTTTTCCAGCAGCAAGAGGACTTCCGGATTGATGTGTTCCGACACCTGCCGGCCATTTTCTTCGTTGTATTTGCGGGTGAAGTGCTGCGCCAGCGGCAGGATGTCTTCGCGCCGATCTCGCAAAGGTGGCAATTCGATTGGCACGACGGACAAACGATAGTAGAGATCTTCGCGGAACAATCCCTGCCGTACCGCCTCTTTCAAATCAATGTTGGTGGCGGCGACTATCCGGACGTCGACGCGGCGCGGAGTTGTGTCTCCCAGCGGCGTGAATTCCCTTTCCTGAATCACGCGCAGCAGTCGCACCTGCGTCTCAGGCGGGATGTCGCCGATCTCGTCGAGAAAGATCGAGCCGCCATCCGCGACTTCGAACAAGCCCTTCTTCGCGGCAATTGCGCCCGTGAACGCGCCACGCGTGTGACCGAACAGCTCAGATTCGAGCAGGTCGGAAGGAATGTTCGAGCTGTTCACGGTAACGAACGAGCGACTGTTACGCGGACTCGCTTCGTGAATGGCTTTCGCGATCAGCTCTTTTCCCGTGCCGCTTTCGCCGGTGATGAGCACGGTCGAACGCGCGGGTGCAACTTGCTCCACCAGGCGAAATACTTCCTGCATGATGTCTGACCGGCCGATGATGGCGCCGCGATCGACTTCGCGGCTCATCGCCTGGCGCAACGATCGCCGTTCTTCTTCCTTGCGGCGACGCTTGATGCCGGCGGCAACCTGCGCCTTGATGTGATCGTTTTGAAAAGGCTTCCGGATACAACCGAAGGCGCCTTTTTCCCAAGCCGCGATCGCGGTGTCGAAAGTCGCGTACGCGGTAATCATCAAGACGACCGCGTCCGAGTCCAGCTTCAGAAACTCTTCCAGCGCGCGCAGGCCGCCGATGCCCGGCATCGATACGTCGAGCAAGACCACGTCGTATGGCCGCTTCGTGTACGCGTCGAGACCTTCTTCGCCGGTCTTCGCGAGATCGACGCGATACCCTTCGGCCGAGAGCAACGTCTCAAGTACGTCGCGCATGATCTCTTCGTCGTCTACGATTAGGATGGAACCTTTTTTCGCCATGGAATCGGCAGGAATCTGAACCTGCTGTGCAATCAGGCCGTGATTATCACCGAAACCGATTCGAAAAGGGAACTTGGGATGAAACGAAGGAGAGGCAGGTGCGCCTAAAGCGCTGCAGTCTTTATGCGTGCACGCGGATCGGTGGTAGGAAGCGTAATGCGGAAAATTGAGCCGCTTCCGGGAGTGCTGGAAACGCTAATGTGGCCGGAATGCTCCTGAACAATTCCGTAAGTAACCGCGAGACCGAGACCCGTGCCGCCACCGATACCTTTAGTGGTAAAGAAAGGATCGTAGATCTTCGCCACGTGTTCGGGCGCGATGCCGACACCGTTGTCAGCCACCTCAACCACCACCAGGCCATCTTCGCCGTTGCGAGTCTTCAGAGTGATGCGGCCTTCGCCATTCGAAATTGAATCGCGCGCATTCAGGATCAGGTTCGTAAACACCTGTTGCAACTTCACCGAGTTGCCGTGAACCTGCGGCAGCTCATCGCCATAGTCGCGCACGACGTGAATTTGGCTGCGTCGGAGCTGCGGCTCGAGCAATTGCAGCGTGTCATCGAGAACCCGGTTAATGTTCACCTGCGAAAACTCTGCGGCGTTGCCCGTGCGCGAAAAGTTCAGCAGATTGTTGACGATGTCGGTGGCGCGATCCGCCTGACGGCGAACCTTCTCGAGCAATGCGTGCTTTGGATCGTTCTCGGACAACATACCAAGTAGCATCTGGGTGTACGACGAAACGCCGGTCAACGGCGTGTTGACTTCGTGCGCCACGCCGGCGGCGAGCAGACCGATTGATGAAAGCTTTTCGCGCTGTTGAAGTTGCTCTTCCAATTGCAGGCGCTGAGTAACATCCTCAAAAACCACGAGCGCGCCGGTTTGCTCGTCGGAATCAGCGTACAAGGGCGCGAGCGCGACATTGAGGACGACCGAACGGCCGGCGCGAGTGACGGTGTGCAACTTGTAAATCTGCCGCGTTTGGTTCAGCCGCCAGCCATCTGGCCCAAGCACCTGCCGCAAAGTGTCGGCGAAGTCTTCCACGAATAAATCTTCGACGTTTTTTCCGGTTGCCTCCTCGCGCGAAATCGAGAAGATGTCTTCCATCGCCGAATTCAACCGCGTGATATTGCCGTTCAGATCAACTGCAAGCAGCCCGACATTGATCGATTCGACGATCGATTCGTTGAACTCTTTGAGCAATTCGAGCTCAGCAGCGCGGTGTTTTTGCTCCTGATAAAGCAGACTGTTCTCAACCGCGACGGCGATGTAGCCCGAGACCGTGCGGAGAATTTCGACGTCCTCGGATGAAAGCAGGGCGCCGTCAGCCGAACGACCCAGTCCGATCACGGCCACCATCCGGCCACGCACCACGCAAGGAACGAAATAGTGCAGGGTCCGTCGCACGAACGGGCCGCTTTCGGTTGTCAGCTCAAGATCGTCGGCGCGGACGACGCCGGTTTCAGCCGAGCGCGTCCGTATCATGTCGCGAAAATCGGGCGGCGTGCTCAATTCCGAAAGCCCGGCAGTGCGCGCCACCCGATAGCCGGACGGTTCGGATTGGTCTTCAATAAAGATCGCCACCCGCTCGACGTTCATCACTTCGCGCAGCCGGGAAATCAGCGAATCAAGCAATGGATCGAGGGCCGTGCTCGCCGAAATTGTGCGGCCGAAATCAAGCAGACTGTGGCGCAGGTCGTATCTGCGTCCATAAAAGAGCCGGTCAACGTGCTCTTGCAGAAAATTCTTAATCGGCGCTGCGATCATCACAATGACCGCCATCAAGGCAATCGAAGCGAGCAGCTTCAGGGTGATCTCGCCCGAGGACGAAACCCCTCCACCCAGCGCGTACACTCCAAACGCGTAAACAACCGTGCCGATTGCCAATGCAATGGCCAAAGTTGTCGCTGCATAAACTGCGGCACGACGGACAACAAGTTCGACGTCCATCAGCCGGTAACGTACGACGGAGTAGCCGAATGAGATGGGAATTAGCGCCAGCGGCAAGAACGCGAAGTCTATAACCGGTCCGGCCGTGTCGGATCCCAACACGTAACCAAGCGCGTAGAAGACGCTGAAAGGAGCAATCGCCAACACAGACCCCCAGACGACCCACTTCAATTGTTGTCGCGCGACTGTGTTCTTGCTGATGATGAAACGGCGAATCAGAACGATGGCGCTGATGGCCAGGGCCGCCCAAAAATGTACAAAGGCGATCGTATAGAACCTTCCGACGAAGGCGGGTGAATAATCCAAAAACCTGGCCGCGGCGGGAATTAGCTGCACGATCTGATCGCGCAGAAAAACTATGGTTTGCACAGAGACCAGTAACAATGCCGGCAGATAGAGATACACGCTCCGCCAGCGCCTTTCGTCGAACAGGCGATAACGAACCGGGTAGATCGCGCTGAAGTGCAGGAACAACGGCGCGAACATGATGAACGCCGCGTTATCCAAAATCGCGACTGCTAAATCCAGATCTCGATAGGCCCCGGTGGCTCGATAGAAATGAAAAACAAAGGCGACCAAACACAGCGTTGCGAAGTGCAACACGTAGGGCGCACGCCCACCCTGCTTGAAAACGACAAACAGGCCGATGCAGAGATAGACCAGTCCGATTAAGTTTATGTAGAAGTCACGAGCGGTCCAGGTTTGAATTGAGCCGAGATTGTCGAGGTCAGCGTAATAGAAACGAGTTTCCGCCGGGAAGGAGGGACGCTCGATCAGGTAATGAATCTCGCCGCCGACACGTGCGCGGTCGAGGTACATTTGTACGCTCGCGGCATTCGCGACAGGTTCGCAGCGCTGTCCTCTGGCGATTTCTTCACATCGTTCGCCGTTTGGGCTGACCGCAATCAAATGATCGCCGGGGATGACGCGCGCGCGCGCAGCGGCTGAGTCGGATTCGACCGTCCGGGCAATCACGCCTTGTGCGGTGTCTGCCCAACTAACGCCATCCCATGGCGGCAATTGATGACTGCTGAGACGCTGTGAAAAGTTCAGGGCGCCCGCCACAACGAGCAACGCCGTAGCGCCTAACAGGAACCATGTTCGGCCTGTAAGTACTGAACGCTTCATCGAATTCTTCGAACCAGCCCCACTAATCTGACTCAGGCAATGCCTGACGGTCGTGATGCAGAGACACTAAAACGCTTATTTCAAAGCAACCGATGTTCCAACTAACCCATGCTGTCACAAACTTCACTCCCGGAATCGACGTTCAATTCCTTACTGGCTTTTTGCTTCCTTCCCACGGCCGGAATACGCACAGACCAGCCGCGGTCTAATAAGCCCGTCCGATTTTTCGTATGCGTCCGAGATTTTGGAGAAACCCGCGAGCCTTGCGACTGAAGTGGGCGGGAGAAAATAAAGACGCGCGGGGTTTCGCGCGTCTCAGAACCGAACCGAAATCCCGCCGCGTACCGACCGTCCGTTTGGTCCCACCAGCAAAAGCGTCTCTCCGTTGCTGGTGGTCGTCTGCACATCGAGCAGATTACGCGCATCGACAACTGCCTGCGCACGCAGGGGCAAACCAAAAGTGGGAAGATCCTGGGTGACCTGAATACTCAAAGAAGGATCGTAAACGGCCAGTTGACCCGCAAACGGATCGATTGCGAATACTGTGGCATCCGGAGAAAACCTGAACACAGTTTGCACGTGCGTTCCAGTCGACCAGTCACCGGCAATCTGGAGCGCGACCGAATGGAAAAACCCACCATCGAAAAGCTGCGCGGGATTACGAATACCCAGGGGTGAAACTCGCTGGCCTCGTCCAAACGAATAACCGGCGGAAGCATTCCACACGTGGTTCAAACGATTCGAGTAAACCAGGCGAACGCCGCGCGCCGATCCTTCCTGATTAGCAACTCTGATCAGAGCCCTCGCGCTGTCACCGGAAAAAGCCGAAACGGGGGTCGCCAACAAACCAACCCCGCGCCCTGAGGTCATGTCGACGAATGCGGTCGCTTCGACACTCGAGTGATTATTCAATTCACGCTCTAACCCGATCTCCAGACGGCGGCTACGCGCCATCACCGCGCGACCGCTGACATATGCGACCGGTTGATTTGCCGGACGCTTGAAAACTACATCGCCGCTTTCGAAGCTGGCGACACTCTGGACATCGGTATTGTCGGCAGCGCTAGCGTATGCGGCCTTGACTCTGGTGCGCGCGTTTGCGTCGAATTGAATTCCGATGCGCGGAGTGAAAGCCGCGTCGTTGCCGGCGCCAAGGAATCTCGAGTAATCAACACCGAGAACTACTACGAACCCATCGCGAACGATCCATTCATCGATTGCGCGCACCGACAATTGGCCCAAACTGTTGGGTGATTTGTTCTTTGCGAACGCACTGAAGGTCGGCAACTGTGCGCCACCTGCGGTCACGCCGACACGATGACGATCGTTAACGCGCAGATGCGCGGTCGTCTCAAAGCGTTGCGGCGCGGATGATCCAACGCCAGTCTGGCCCGCGAAAATCAAATCGATCCTCTCTGAAGCCGACAAGGCCACCGCGAAGTTAATCCCTTGATAATTCGAAGAGAACGGGCTTGCAGATTCCGCAAAGTAGGTTTCGACAACCCCCTGAGGGCGCGCGCTGCTCTTTCTACTCGCATCGCCGTTTGTGGCGCTGACTTCATCAGTCGCAGCGGCTTGCTCCGATTCAACGGCGGCCACGGTCGCGTCCGGATTCTCATTGGCCTGGAAAATCGAGCGCTGTGTTTGCGCCGCGCGCAGACGCCACTTCGCGTTGTCGCGGTCACTCCGCTGTTCAGGATAAGTTCGCCCGGCGCCGAGTGGCTCCAGGTTGAATCGATAGGCGATTTCGGCTGATGGCGCTACCGTGACGGACGAGAAAAGAACCTCGCTAAATCCTGTGGCAATGGCCTTGAGTGAATAACGACCGGCGGGAATCCTGGCTGAGAAGCTGCCATCGGCAGCCGTGCGTGTTTCCTTGACGATTTTGTTCGCGCCCTCGCGGATCATCTGAATCAGGGCGCCGGCCAACGGCAGGCCCCGATTGTCGCGAACGGTACCGGTGATAGTTGCGAGGCCGCGAGTGCCTTTGCCGTAACTCGACGAACCAAGCGTCGTCAGAATCAAGGCAATCGCCACCAGCGGCGTGCTAAATCTGAAGATCTTTCTCATCGCGGTTGGACCTCCGACCGAAACTCGCGCGGAACCACGAACTGTGTACGAAAAAGAACTGGCTTGCATTAGCCGAAAGAAGTTACGGTCGTTCGATTCTCCGCTTCGTCTGTCAGATGCCTTGAGCGGCAAAATTCCGTAAAGCCGCTTGGGCGAGGAGACCTTCACCCGCTTGAATGCCTGTAATTCTGAAGCGAAGCGCGCCGTGATGTCAAGCAAAGTTTGCGCCTCAGCCCGCACTTTTCCGACGGAAAACTGTAAAGCCGAAGCCAATTTTGCGGCGCGTTTTGGGCGTGTTAGGATGGTCGTTCTTGATGAATTGCCGCCCGTTTTTCCGCAATCAATGATCGATCAAGTGAAAACAACCCGACTTCCGAATGGTCTGACGATTCTTACGGAACACATGCCGGGCCTGCGTTCCGTGAGTCTTGGCATTTGGGTGCGGCGCGGCTCGCGGCATGAATCTCCGCAGTTGAACGGCATTTGTCATTTCATCGAGCACGCCCTGTTCAAAGGCACGCTGACCCGCTCTGCGCACGAGATCGCCACCGAATCCGATCGGCTCGGCGGGCATCTGGATGCTTACACGACGCACGAGATGACCGGGTTCTCGACGAAGGTTGTCGACAATGCCTTGCCGGCGGCGTTCGATTTGATCGCCGACTTAATCGCGAATCCGCGCTTCGACGAGGCCGATCTGAAACGCGAGCGGAACGTCATCCTCGAAGAGATGAAGATGATCGAGGACACGCCGGATGAATTGCTGGGCGAGCTCTTCAACGCGGCTTATTTCCCAAATCATTCGCTCGGGAGGCCCATCGAAGGCACTGTCGAAACTGTTTCAAATTTCGATCGCGAAAAGACCACAGAGTTTCATTCACTAAACTATGGGCCGGCAAATCTAGTCATCGCTGCTGCGGGCAACATCAGTCACGATGGCCTGGTTAATTTGGCGACCAGGGTCTTCGGGAACAGCAATGGCCATGTTGCGGACGGTTTCAGCTTGTCGTCGCCGGCACCGGCTGCGCCAATCCTGATTGAACGGAAGAGCGAGCTTGAGCAAGCGCATCTGATCATCGCCGCGCCCTGGCCTTCGTCAAAAAGCGAAGATCGTTACATCGCCAGCATGTTGGGAACGATTATCGGCGGCGGAACGTCGAGTCGGCTGTGGCAATCTGTTCGTGAAGAGCGCGGGCTGGCTTATGCGATCGGCGCCGGCGGAAACACCTTCACGGACGTTGGCATTTTCACGATTTATGCTGGCGCATCGCCGGCGCACATTGACCAGGTATTGGATCTCTCGTTGAAGGAACTGCGCCGCGTCGTACGCGACCATGTAACGCCAGACGAACTTCAGCTCGCGAAGGAACAGGCAATATCAACCATCCTGCTGAGTTTGGAATCATCCAGCGCGCGCGCGGGGGCTTTAGCACGCCAGGAAATCGTACATGGCCGGAGAATTCCGCCGGACGAAATCATCCAGCGGATTGAAGCGGTCACCGAGGAAGATATGCTGCGCCTGGCACAGAGATATTTCACCACCGATTCACTGGCCGTGGGCGCCTTGGGAAATTTGAACGGCTTTGTTGTCGATCGATCGCGTTTGGAGATTTAAGTTGCCTCGGAGACACGGAGACACGCAGAGAAGCTGGAACACAATCCTGTGGGACAAACAAAACTCAAGCATTTCGACCTGTCACATGATGCTTGGCGAACCAATTTTTGAAATTTCTCCGTGTCTCTGTGCCTCTGTGGCTAGTTCTTCCCGTATAATTCTCTCGAAATGAAACTTTCCGTACTTGGCAGCGGCTCGACGGGCAATGCGGTGCTGCTGGTGGCTAACGGCACGCGGGTGCTTGTCGACGCTGGGCTCAGCGCGCGCGAGATCGCTCGCCGCATGAATCAGCTCGGCGAAGATCCAAATTGTCTCGACGGAATTCTGATCACGCATGAGCATGGCGATCATGCTGGTGGATTGCGTGTGCTGATGAAAGATCTCGACTGCCCGGTCTACATGTCAGCGAAAACGCGCGACGCGTACGTTCTGGAGCGACGAAATGTCGCGAATGATGAACCGCGCCGGCGCGCAGACGCTTTACGCGAGCGGATGATCGAGATCGATTCCGGCTTCGACTTTCGGATTGGGCAAATCGATTTTCATCCGTTCACAGTGCCGCATGATGCAGTCGATAACTTTGGTTTCACGGCTACACACGATCGCGTGAAGGTCGCTACGGTTATGGATTTCGGCCATATCACGACGTTGATTACACAACAACTGCGCGGTTGCGCTGCGATCGTCATTGAATCGAATCACAGCCGCGACATGCTGAAGACAGTCGAACATTACCCCTGGGAACTGAAGCAAAGAATTCTTTCTCGCCTCGGCCACCTGTCGAATGAAGACGTCGCGGAGTGGCTGGTCGATGGCTTTGACGGTCAGGCGCGCCACATCGTGCTGGCGCATCTTTCCCAACGCGCGAACAATCCATATCTCGCGAAAATCACGGCCGAAACTGCGCTGTTCGAGCGTTCGCCATTGTTTCGCGCAGACACCGAAATCATTTTGTCTTTTCCGAAAGAGCCGACGGCGTGGATAGAAGTCTAGGGTCAGGGATGGATGAGGGCGGACGGATGAAAGTCACCCGCCTGATTCTTATCCTTGCCATCTTCGGTATTCTACCTGCGAGTTGCAGTCAAGGCGCGAGACGAACTGGCATTCCCGCGGACGCGCAAGCGGTGCTGGACACAGCTATCCAGGATATCGACGCGGGCCGCTACGAAAAGCTTTACAATGATGCCGCCGACGAATGGCGTAAGGACACGACGCTCGAAGAATCGAAAGCGACATTCCAGCGCTTGCGCGATAAGCTCGGCCGTGCGCAGGTGCGCAACCTGGACACGGCTCGCGAAGAACAGACGGGGACAGCCCCCGTGCCCGGTCATTCACTGATCGCGATTTATCACACTTCGTTCGAACACGGTGACGCGATGGAAACCTTCACGCTGCTCGAGCGGGGCGGGAAATGGTATTTGGCGAAGTATTTTGTCAGCTCGACAGCACTTAAGTAGTGAATCGTAAATGGTAAATCGTGAATAGAATTTCGCTTCGTCCAATTCTATTTACGATTCACGATTTACTATTCACCATGATCGAACGATACACCCTGCCCGAAATGGGCGCGCTCTGGTCTGAGCAGAACAAGTTCCAGAAGTGGCTGGATGTGGAGATTGCCGTCTGCGAAGTCCACGCCGAGATGGGCACGATTCCGCGCGACGCGCTGGAGCAAATTAAGGCGCGCGCAAAGTTTTCGGTCGAGCGCATCAACGAAATCGAAAAGGCGACGGATCACGACGTCATCGCCTTCACGACGAACCTCGCCGAATCAATTGGCGAAGCTTCACGGTTTGTTCACTACGGTCTGACCTCTTCGGACGTAGTCGATACGGCGAACGGGCTGCTGCTGCGCGACGCTTGCGACATCCTGCTGAAGAAAATCGATGCGCTGCTCGAGGTCCTGAAGCGGCGCGCCTTTGAATTCCAAAACACGCCACAAATCGGACGCACGCACGGAATTCATGCCGAGCCAACGTCATTCGGACTGACGTTTGCGCTTTGGTACGACGAGATGCGCCGCAATCGCGAGCGTTTGCTGAATGCGCGTGAAGCGGTCGCGGTCGGCAAACTGAGCGGCGCCGTCGGATCGTTCGCGCACCTTGCGCCCGTGGTTGAAGAGAGAGTTTGCGCGCGGCTCGGGTTGAAAGCCGCGCCGGTCTCGACGCAAATTGTCCAGCGCGATTCATACGCGGAATATCTTTGCACGCTCGCGATTATTGCTTCGTCGCTCGACAAATTCGCTTTGCAAGTTCGTCACTGGCAACGAACCGAAGTGCGCGAAGCGCAGGAGAAATTCAAGCAAGGACAGAAAGGCTCCAGCGCGATGCCGCACAAGCGCAACCCGATCCTTTCAGAACGCATCTGCGGCATGGCCCGCGTCGTGCGCGCCAACAGCATCGTTGGTTTGGAGAACGTCGCGCTCTGGCACGAACGCGACATCTCGCATTCGTCTGCCGAACGCGTCGTGCTGCCGGATTCGAGCATCGCGACGGATTATATGCTGCACAAAGCCGCATCGCTGCTCGACGGTTTGATTGTGTATCCGGAACGGATGCTCAAAAACCTGAACGTGACACGTGGCTTGGTATTCAGCGGCGAGTTGCTGCTGGAGCTGACGCAGGCCGGCGTCGTGCGCGAGACGGCTTACGAATGGGTGCAACGTAACGCCATGAAATGCTGGGACGAAGGCGCGGATTTCCGGGCGCTAGTTTCCGCCGACCAAGAGATCACGGCGCACTTGTCGCGAGAACAGATCGAGGCCGTGTTTTCGCTGGACAAATATCTGCGGAATGTTGATGAGGTCTTCGCGCGGGTGTTTGTGTCAGAACCGGGAGCGGTAGCGACCGGATCATCCACTCAACGTTGAGCAAATCATTCCCTGGCTACCGCTCGGGTGCTGACACGCAGTTACTTGGCCCACTTCTCGGCCATGTTGCCGACTATTGGCAACTTGAACCATTTGTTCCCGTACGCCTGCACTGCGGCGTAGATCAGTCCGGCCAGGTAAGCCAGTATCACGACCATCCAGACCAGTCCGAGAAGCGACCCGAATATGCCTCCCAAAGCGCCACCGGCGCTGCTGCCAGCGGCCGCAGTCGCCACGCCGATGATGCCCAAAAAGATAAAGAGAACAACGAGCACAATAGCCGCCACAATTATCAACGCATGATAGAGCAGCGACTGAATCGAGTGAAAACGAACGAACCGATTCTCCTTTTCAATGATGACCGAAACTAGCGCTACTGGCCAAATAATGTAACCAAGCAGCGCGGCAATGTTCCCTTCTAGTCCGATTGCCGATTTTCCAGTGCTCTCCATAGTTTTTCTCCAGTCTTTTCGGGCCCGGCCCAAATTACTTATTAACAATGTTCCAGGCGATGTTGCCGAGGATCGGCAGCTTGTAATACTGACCTTGATACGCCTTGATGGCCGCCATGATCAGGAAAGCGAGCAGCACCAGGGCAACCAGGAGCCTGGCCGCAAGCCAACCAAAAAAGACCAGGGGCCCGAGCGCGTCTCCCAGAGCGATATCCGCGATCATTGACAAGATTCGGAATGCGATTCCCACAACGATCCAAACGCCACCGTACAGCAGGGCCTGCATCGCATGAAAGCGCAGCAGCCGGCTGGTCTTTTCAATCAGAAAGAAAACAAGACTAATGATAATGCCCAAGCCGCAACAGATCATCGTGAGGTAGCAGAGCATCGACGCAAGATTCGCGTCCATTCCAATGCTGGCTGTGCCACCGGGAGCATCAGTTTCCGGCGGCGGCGGCGGTGTGTAAGGCTGAGACATCTGAACTTCTCCTTCTGAAAAAGCCTGAAATGTCTTGCGATGTCGGCGGAGATACTATGACATCGGCTACCGTTAGCGCAACGTTTTGCCGTATTATCTTTCGTTCTTCACAGATTGTCCGACATGAAAGCGAAAGTTTACGTCACGTTGAAGCCAAGCGTCCTCGATCCGCAGGGCAAGGCGATCAAGCATTCAGTCGAGTTACTGGGCTATCAAGGCATCAACGACATCAGGCAGGGCAAGTATTTCGAGATCGCGCTTAACGGGGGACTGACGGAGGATGATGCGCGCGCGGAAGCAACGCGCATGGCGCGTGAAGTTTTGTCGAACCCGATCATCGAAGATTTTCGCGTGGAGATTGAAAAGTAGCGCAAGTTGTTAACTTGCGGTCGGAAGCTGCGCAAGGTAACAACTTGCGCCACAGCGTCATGAAATTCGGTGTCATAGTTTTTCCGGGCTCAAATTGCGATCACGACGCTTACCACGTCATTTCGAAGCACGTCGGCCAGCCGGTTGATTTCATCTGGCATCGCGAGACGGATTTGTCTGCTTACGACGCGCTGATTATTCCCGGCGGATTCTCGTACGGCGACTACTTGCGCGCGGGCGCGCTCGCGAGCTTTTCGCCAGTGATGAATTCAGTGAGGAAGTTCGCGGCGCAGGACAAGCTTGTGCTGGGCATCTGCAACGGATTTCAAATTCTCTGCGAGGCAGGCCTGCTGCCGGGCGCATTGATTCGCAATCGCGAGTTGCACTTTGTCTGTGAGCATGTGAACGTACGCGTCGAGACCATCGACACGCCTTTCACGCACGAACTGACGCGCCGGCAAGTCCTGAAGATGCCGATCGCGCATGCGGAAGGCAACTACGTTTGCGACGACGCGACGTTTGAAGAACTGAAGAGCGGAGAAAGGATTGTCTTCCGTTATTGCGATCCACAAGGCAACGTCACGGATGAAACAAACGTAAACGGATCGCGCGACAACATCGCCGGGATTTGCAACGCAGGTCGAAACGTTATGGGTCTGATGCCGCATCCCGAGCGCGCTTGCGAAGACGCGCTCGGCTCGAGCGATGGTCGCGCTCTATTTCATTCTCTGGTGGGAGCACTTGCAGCAGCCGCGTGAAACCACAATCAACAAAAGCGCAGCAGTTTGGGACGGCGCTGAGATGAAGCGAGCTCTTCCTTTCATCATTATCGCCATTGTCGGCCTCATGGCCATCTTTCTGATGTTCTCTGCAGGCGGCGTTTGGCTGTTCTCGAAAAGATCGCAACCGGCAATGCCGGCGAGTGGGCCTTCACCGCAGCCGGGCTCGGAACCGCCGGGCGCGGTTCCGTCACACGTGCGCGGCAACCCGAACGCGCCGGTGACGGTGGAAGAATTTGCAGATTTTCAGTGCCCGTCATGTGGCGCTTATTACCCGGAGCTGAAGAAAATCGAGAGCGAATACGGCGAGCGTCTGCGCGTGATATTCCGCGAGAATCCCCTGTATCCGAAACATCAATATTCCGTGATTGCCGCACAAGCTGCGGAAGCCGCCGGCCTGCAAAGCGAAGCGCAATTCTGGGCGATGCATGACAAGTTGTACGAGAACCAGAACACCTGGAGCGAAGCTAAAGACGTGACTCCGATCTTCGTGGATTACGCCAGACAGATTGGATTGAACGTCGATCGATTCATGCGCGACATAAACGGTGAAGCTGTGGCGCAGCGAATTTTTCAGGATGGCAAACGCGCCCACTCTTTGGGCATCGAGTCCACGCCCACGTTCGTTGTAAATGGCAAAGAAGCAACCGGCGATTCATGGAAGCCCGAAGGATTGCGGCAAATGATTAATGAAGCGCTGCGCGCGGCGGGACAGTGATTCTGACGGCCCTCTCCCGCTGGGAGAGGGTTGGGTGAGGGCTTACTGGCTTAGTCTTTAGAATTTGCATGTCTATTTTCGATGGGAATCAGCCGCTCGGCCCTCATCCCCAACCCTTCTCCCAAGGGGAGAAGGGAGCAAAAATGAAATCAGCAACAATCGAAGCGGCACCCTCTCAGAGCATCTCCTGGACCTACCTGATCGCTGCGCTGATCTCACTCATCGGCCTGACCGACGCGATCTATCTCACCGTTCAGCACATCACTGGCGAAAGTCTTCGTTGCACGATTATCTCAGGATGCTCGGAAGTTCTGAGCAGTCCGTATGCGCAAGTCGGCCCGGTGCCACTGGCAGCAATCGGCGCGGCCGCCTACTTCGTCGTGTTTAGTCTGGCGATCCTCGCGGCGTTCGGTTATCCATTCGCGAAGCCGCTGTTAAGGATCATTGTCCCCCTCATGTTCGTGATGACGCTTTGGCTGCTGTATTTACAGGCGTTCGTAATTCATCACTTCTGCCAATACTGCCTGCTGTCTGCCGCCGTGACGACCGGTTTGACGTTGATTGTCTTGGTGTCAGCTTTGCGAAAGAAAGCAGCATGACCTGCGTGCCTCGCGCAAACCAAGTGGCGGCTTGCCACGTCTAACTAACGCTTGCTAATCTCTGACTTCAACATCACCGTCCGAAGGGAGTTTTCCAGATGAAAAAGCATTACCCGTTATTCGTTCTCCTCGCCTCTCTTTTGGTAATTGTGTTGGCGGCGGTGGCCGGCAGCGGTCGCGGCGACAATGACTTGCCTGCGCCGCCGGCAATCGGCAGCGTGATTGACGATTTCAAACTGCCGGACGCGGACGGCAAAGAGCATTCGCTTAAGTCGCTGGCCGGATCGAAAGGCGTGGTTGTGATTTTCATCGCCACCAAGTGTCCAGTATCGAACGCCTACAACGAGCGCATGGAACAGCTCGCAAAGGATTACCAAGCGAAGGGCATCAATGTCGTGGGGATTAATTCGAATGTCACTGAGCCCGCGTCGGAAGTGAAGTCACACGCCACTGAGAAGGGCCTGACTTTCGTGATTCTGAAGGACGACGGCAACAAGATCGCCGACCGGCTTGGAGCGACGCGCACGCCGGAAGCCTACGTGCTCGACACAAGCATGAAGCTGCTTTATCACGGCCGCATCGACAATTCGCAGAATCCCGCGAATATCACCGCAAGTGATTTGCGCGGGGCGCTCGATGAAATACTGGCAGGGAAAGCAGTCAGCAAAACGGGCGGCGCGGCGTTCGGCTGCTCGATTAAGCGAGTATCGTAGATGCGTCTGTCACTTCTAAGCGTCTTACTCGTGCTCACGTTATTCGCGGGCATCACGGCGCCTGGCCAGTCGAATGGCACAGGCGCCGCAAGCGCGCCTGAGATTCACCTGATTGATCTCGACGGACTCAAAAAATTGCTGCAACGCGACCCCAAAGACGCGCGACCGCTGCTGGTAAACTTCTGGGCCAGCTGGTGCGATGGGTGCCGTGAAGAGTTTCCGGACCTGGTGAAGATCGATGACGACTATCGAATGAAGGGTCTGAGTTTCCTGTCGGTCACAGTTGACGAGGTCGAAGACAAGGCACTGGCGGCGAAGTTTCTGGTAGAAATGAAAGCGTCCATGCCGGTGGTGCTATTGAATGTCCCGGACAAAGAACCGGCGATTCATGCGGTTGACGTAAATTGGGATGGCGCGTTGCCGGCAACTTTTTTGTTCGACGCCCAGGGAAACGTGATTTACCGACACTTCGGCAAGATCAAGCCGGAAGAACTGCGCGCCATAATTGATAAAGAAGTGGGCCGGAAGCAGTAGGCACGGAAGAGAACTTTGCAAAAAAGACTGGGCGTTGTTAGGCAGGGGTTTCTTAGCTCCGTTAGGAGTGCGGTATTTGTAGACCCAGCAGCTAAGAAGAAAGATTCAACTCGGCGCGGCATCAACGCGATGCCGCGCCGAGTTGCTTAGGAGGACCGGACCTACAAATATGGCACTCCTAATGGAGCTGAACACTTAATTCTGCTTTCCGTTGACGACTGAATCATGGAATCCATCACCACCGAATTAATTTCCGCTCACAATCTCACTCCCCAGGAATTCAATCGCATAAGAGAGCTGCTCGGACGCGAGCCGAACCTTGTCGAGCTCGGTGTCTTTTCCGTCATGTGGTCCGAGCATTGTTCGTACAAATCTTCGCGAATTCATCTGAAACGCCTGCCGACTCAAGGCGAACGCGTGATCGTGCCGCCCGGCGAAAACGCGGGCGTGGTCGATGTCGGCGACGGCTGGTGCGCCGCGTTCAAGATCGAATCGCACAATCATCCGTCGTTCATCGAGCCATTTCAGGGCGCGGCGACGGGTGTGGGCGGCATTCTGCGCGACATCTTCACGATGGGCGCGCGGCCAATCGCGGCACTGAATAGTTTGCGCTTCGGCTCGCTCGACGATCCAAAGAACGGCCGCCGCAATCGCTCGCTGCTCGCCGGAGTAGTCGCCGGCATTGCGCATTACGGCAATGCCTTCGGCGTGCCCACCGTCGGAGGCGAAGTTGCGTTCGACGATGCGTACGCGCTGAATCCGCTGGTGAATGCGTTCGCGCTCGGACTCGTGCGCAAGGATCAAATCTTCTTTGGCAAAGCGACCGGCGTCGGCAATCCGGTTCTTTACGTCGGCGCGAAAACGGGGCGCGACGGAATTCACGGCGCGACGATGGCGTCCGCCGAATTCGACGAAGAGGCTTTGGAAAAACGTCCGACGGTGCAGGTCGGCGATCCTTTTTTGGAAAAGCTTTTGTTGGAGGCTTGTCTCGAAGCGATGCGCAGCGGCGCAATTGCCGGCATTCAGGACATGGGCGCGGCGGGCTTGACTTGCTCGACGTGCGAGATGGCCGCGCGCGCCGGAACCGGCATCGAGATTGACCTGTCATTAGTGCCGCAACGCGAAACCGGCATGACCGCTTACGAGATGCTTTTGTCCGAATCGCAGGAGCGGATGCTCATCGTGGCGCACAAAGGCCGGTCGAGAGAAGTCGTTGAAATTTTCGCGAAATGGGATTTGGATGCAGTCGTGATCGGCCACGTGCGCGACGACAGCCGCATGCGCGTGATGCACGAAGGCGAACTGGTTTGCGACGTGCCGGTGAAGGCGCTGACTGATGAAGCACCGGTGTATGATCGTCCAAAGTCCAACGTCCAAAGTCCAAAGTTTCAAGATCCGATAGACCAAAGTACAAAGACCAAAGACCAGAATTACAACGAAGTGTTGATAAAGCTCTTGGCGTCACCAAATCTCGCCTCTAAAGAATGGGTCTATCGCCAATACGATCACATGGTGCGGACGAACACGACCGTGCTGCCGGGGGCGGACGCGGCGGTCGTGCGCATCAAGGAAACGCGGAAGGCTTTGGCGATCGCGCTTGATGGAAACGGCCGTTACTGTGCTGCAAATCCGCGTGAAGGCGCGAAACTCGTGGTAGCTGAAGCCGCGCGCAACGTAGTGTGCGTCGGCGCGAAACCAATCGCGATCACCAACTGTCTTAATTTCGCTTCGCCCGAGCGGCCGGAAGTCATGTGGTCGTTTTCAGAAGTGATTGACGGCATGGCGGAAGCTTGCCGCGCATTCGATACGCCGGTCGTTTCCGGCAACGTTTCGTTCTACAACGAGACGGAAGGCCGTGGGGTTTTGCCGACACCGGTCATTGGCATGATCGGACTGATTGAAGATGTGAAGCGCGTGATTCAACCGGGCTTTAAGAATGAAGATGACGTGATTGCCCTGCTGGGCCAGACGCGCGACGATCTTTCGCTGAGCGAATATGCACGCATAAAGGGGGGCAGTAGCCCGACCGCGATGGAGGGCGCAGACGCCGCGGAAGTTCCTGCGCTTGATCTCGAACGCGAGCTGGCTGTGCAAGCCGCCTGCCTGCGCGCTGCCGAAGCGGGCCTGCTGAAATCTGCTCACGATTGTTCCGACGGCGGGCTGGCTGTGGCGCTCGCTGAATGCTGCTTCTCTTCTTTGAATCGGGAAGCAATCGGCGCACAAATCAGTCTGGAGTCCGAAGTCCGTAGTCCGGTGTCAAAAACAGACGACGGTTCGGCTCTCGACGCCAGACTTCAGACTCCAGACTTGTTATTCAGCGAGACGCCCTCGCGCATTGTTATCAGCTTTGCGGAGTCGGCCAAAGAAGAAGTTCAGAGGATCGCCGCGGCGGCCGGCTGTCCGATGACGATTCTGGGAAAAGTTGGTTCAGATAGTCTGCGAATTGAAAGTGATGGCCAGGAAGTGGTGAATGTTCGCGTCACTGAAATAGAAAATGCCTGGCGCTCGTCACTCAAGCAGAAGTTACAAGCGGAAGCAATAGCCGCCGGCGCCGAATAGAACGTAAACCCGAGTCTACTTCCTCGCCAATACCACCGGTGCTTGTTCCGCCGCACGAATCTTTTCAAAGAAGCTGCGAACCGTGTTGTATTGCTCGACGGGAATAGTGCCTGCCTTTTGCACCAGCTTGCGCGTGAAGAGCAACTCGCCGCCTTTCACTTCGTAGTTGGTCGCATAAGATCCGAATGAAGCGTCCAGCTTCACCGCGTCGGGCAGCTCATCAACGTCAAATCCGGCCGGCAACTTTAAGTGCAACGTTTCGGAATATGCGGTTGAGGTCAGCACCACCGGATGTTTCCGTTTTGCTTCAGTCAGCGACAATGTTTCCCTGCGCGAAACAATCGCCGGCTTGAAAATCATCAGGCGGTCCTGCATTAACTGGCCGTACAACGGCGCCACGAAATCAATGTCCAGATTGAAGTGGCCGGCCGTGGCATCGTCGCGCGGTTCGACTTTGCTGATCTTTGCGGCTGTCGCCCCCGCGGCGATCCAATGTTCAATAACTTTCTGATAGTCAGGTCGCGAGAGATGGCGAAACTCACTACGGTAGCCCGACGCCCATTGACCATTGGCGTTTTCCTGAATTGTGGCCGAGAGCGAACCGTCCACGGCAAGGCTCGCTTCAATCTTCCGCTCGAGCAGATTGCTTTCCACCGGAGTGACCGGCATGCGGATCAGCGAGCCGGACTCGCCGGCAACGACCAGCGCCCAACTTCCCTGCTCGTGGTCTGGCAAGTCGCCAATCGGCGTATCGTCGTCAGTCGCGTCGAATATCAACAGCCGGCCCAGCGTCGGGTGCGTGACAATCGTCGCCGCTTGAGTTTCGTCGCTGACTTTGATGGCAATGATGCAGTGATTGAATTGATTCGGCGAGGCCCACTCTTCGCGGACGTAATCAGGATCGCCCGAGTAAACGCCTACCGGATACGAAGTGATGTTGAGCACCTTCAACATCGTGCGCATCAGATTCGCTTTGTCTTTGCAGTCGCCGTATGATTTCGCGAACACCTCGGCAGCACTGCGGGGGCGCATGCCGCCTCCACGAGTAACTCCGATGGCGATTGCGATGTAGCGAATGTTCTGTACAAACGAAGCGATAGCGCGCAGCTTGTCTATTTCCGTGTGCGCATTCGCGGTCAGTTGCCGCACCTTTTCCGCCAACAAGTCGTTCGGAGCGGACTGCGGATCGTGCAGCTCGCTTAACCAGTAAGACACCTGCGCCCAATTCGAAAACGTTTTGAAATTGGAGGAAGGCTTGTCTGCCGGCGAATAGAAGCTGACCGCGATCCGTGGCGCCAGGCTCGTAATGCGCGGACTCTTCGGCTCGGGCGGAATCGGCGGAAGATTCTGCAACTCCCAGGCATAGGTCGAGCCGCTTACGGCAGGCGTGATTGCCTCGTGATTAAACGTAACGCTCCTTGCGGCCCACCCCTGTGGCAACGTCAGAATGTATCGTGAAGAAAGCGTGGGCAGCATGTACTGGAACGCCCAAATGTCCTGGGAAAATACGGTGCGCTCTTCAGTGGTTGATTGATAACCGAAAACTGATCCGGCGTCGGCATCGTCTGAGCTGTCGATCAACTTGAAACGCGATTCGTTGTAAATGTCGTTAGGATCTTCTACCGCGTCGATCGTCTCGTCCTTGCCGTACTTCTTGGCCACCCCGTTTGCGCGTATAAGCCAGGCCTTCAATTCCTTTACTTTGCCCGCGTCATTTTCATAAAACTCTTTGGCCCGTGCATAATCGCGTCCTTCACGCAGCAAAATGCGAACCGCGTAGGTAGTCACAGTCGTGATGCGGCCGTCATCGTTCACGGTAACGTGCTGTTCGTTTTGCAGGACCACAGCCGGGACATCCTTTTCGTAAATTGGCACCGGCACCTTGGCAGCTTGTTGCAACCACGGCGGCGCTTCGTCACCCGCCGCGTTTGCGACCGCAGCGCCAACCAGCACGAACAAAATGGAGGCCAGGAGTTTCAAACGCATTTGATGTTTCCTTCCGAAGCGACTATCAATTCGTCGCACTCTGTTTGAGAGTAATAGTATGATCGTTTCCTTGAGCGACGACGTCAAAGAGTTGCTTGACCGCGGCATAACCGCGCACGGGGAACAGGATGCTCTTCCCGCCGCCAAAGAAAAAGTCACGTTGGTAATTGAGTACGTGACCATCGGTGGACATCTTGATCATTTGCGCGCAAATGTCACGCGTCATCGCCGGCGTGATCGGAGCTGGCGCATCTGCGTTATCGAGCGCAAAACCTTGCGGGAGCTCAATCGTGATGTCATCGCGCTCCGACCACGGATAATGAAAATAGACGTCATGCGTACGCGTCGCCGACGGGAAAAGCGCGCCAGCGCTATGGCTGAAGACACCGGCTTGAAAGAAAAGGCGTTTGCCTGTTCGTTGGCCGTAGCCGGGAACCCGAACGTGGTACGCGTAAACGAAAGGCTTGATCGGGTCGGTGATATTTTCGATCTTGATCTCGCTCAGTTCCGCAGTACTCATGCGTGATTTGACCATGTCGCGCAAGGTCTCTTCACGTTGTGACGGCGAATCATCGTCGTTGTATTCCTTTTTGTCGGCTGCCAGATGGCCGGTATACTCAATTCGCACGTCGCCTTCGAGTGTTCCATCCTCAAGCAGCCGAAACTTGCCGGTCCTTTTTTCCAGCGATTTTTCCGGACCGGAAATCGGGGTCTGTACCCAGATCGGTTCTTTTGGATCAGCGATCAGAGCGTCCACGCCCTCCTCTTGCCACAGCAACATTCCGAACGGCACGTAAGTGCTGCCTGGATCGTAGAACCGCCACTCGTCGCCCACGCGCACCGCAATGTCATAGGTTGTAAGGAAATAATCGTCTAGGAAATCCGGGTCAAAGAACGTATCGCTACGGTCGGAAAGTTTCGCCATGCGCGCGTCAAAACCCGAAGCGATGGCCATGGCCGCAAACAACATGTCGATGTCAGCCGAGGTGCCCATCCCCCGTTTTAGCGTATCGGCCGGCGATTTGTTCTCCTTTAATTTGGCGCGTTCGTCCGCCGTCATCCCGGAAGCGTCGTCGTCAATGTTCTTGATCTTCGCGCGACTATATTCGAACAGGCGCTGAAGCTTGTCTTCTGGCGAGGCCGCGTCACCGATCGCTTCACTCGCAGACTTCTTTACGTCGTCGTTAACTTTCGTCCATGACTTGAATTGCTCGTGGGATTGTTTGCCTAGTTCCTTCCAGTATTGCGCAGGCGCAAGCTTTTTGTCTTCGCTGTAATAGACCAGGATCCATGGCCGGACTGCATCTTCCGGCGGCATGCGCGGCTCTTCGTGAAAGGCCGGCACATTTTCCATGGTGGTGCTGTAAAAGCCATCCTTTTCCTTAACGAAAGGAGTATTTTGACCGTGGAAAGTCTTGGCCCGCATCCCGTACGGAAAATCCGGAAGCGATAAAGGCTTGATGTAATACTTCACCAGTCTGATCGGAACTTCGCGCTGCAATTGCAACCGGATGTAGGAGGCGATGGTGTCATTCCGCACTTCGCGCCAGCGATATTCGATAATCGCTCCTGGCACAACACCGGGCATGGCAAACGATTTCGCTTTCAGTTTACGGCCACTCGCTTTAACGATTGTGCGCTCAAATATGTCTTCCTTCTTCAGCTCGAGAATCTTGTTGTCGGGAGTAATGGTGCGAGCGGCAATATCGGTAATTCTCCAGTTGTTGAAGAATGGAATGTCGATCTTACTCTGTGATTCACGGCCACGGTCGGTGAAAATCTTGATCCGGACGTAGTGCCTCAGCACTGTCCGAGGCACAGTGCCGTCCACCTCGTCCAGCAATCGAACTTCCCAGAACAGGGCCTCAGCGTCAGCGTCTTTTTCAACTGTGGGCGTTGTTGATGCCAGTTCGGCCGGATCCACTGCGCGCCAGTCATTGTCGCCGGGGTTCACGGCGGCCCGTGTCGCGAACGTCAGACACACCGCTACGAACAGGAGTTGAAGAAAGACCCGAGGGAACTTCATATGTAATGACCTTTCTTGGAAAACAACTGGTCAGGGCTAGCAAAATCGAACGAAACAACCGCGAATCCGCCGTCATCTTAGGCTAAAGCTACCGGAATTGTATCTGAGCCTGTGGGAACCGGCAATTGGAATCTGCAAGTTTCTTGAGACGCTCGTCATGTCGGTTTGGTTGCAAGAAAAACACCGCGAACATCTTCCTAACCAGAACCCGGGAGTCGCTTAATTCGAGGCCGCCTGCTTCAGAGTAATCGTGTGCTCATCGTTTGTCTGAAGCCGATCAAACAAGGCTTTGATTTGTGGATAGCTACTGAGCGGCAAAATGATATTTCCGCCGCCGCCAAAATAAAACTGGCGGTGCACAACCAGCGTACGCTGATCGGTCGTGAGGCCCATTTGTATATTGTATTGACTGGTTGCGCCGGCGAAGATTGGCCCAGGCTTCTCGGCATTGTCCGGCGCGTAACCTGGCGGTAACTGAAAATCGATGTCGTCAGACTCCGACCACGGGTAATGAAAGTAAACATCGTATTTTCGGTCAGGGCTGGAAAAGAGGGCAGACTCGCCATGCTCGAAGAAACTTGGTTGCAGGAACAATCGCTTGCCGGTCTTTTGCGCGTAGCCGGGAACGCGGATGTTGTAGGAAACCACCATCGGTTTCCGCGAATCGTTCACGTTCTCAATACGTATGTTCGAAAGTTCCGCGGTGCTCATTCGCGCTTTCACTTCATTTTTGATGTTTTCCTCGCGCTTCGTATCTGAGTCGTCATAGTTGTCGAGCTTATAGATAAGTCCGGGTTGTCCCTGATACTCAATTCGGACTTCGCCCTCTGTGGTCCCGTCTTCGAGAAGTTTCAACTTGGCGCTGCGTTTCGTTAATGACTTGTCGTGCCCGGAAAAAGGTGTTTTCGCCCACGTCGTATTTCCCTCTCCCACAAGCAGCGCATACACGCCTTCTTCGTACCAAACCAACATTCCCGGCGGCAGAAACTTGACGCCCGGATCGTAGAATTTCCAGTCAGTTCCGACCTGCACGGCGATGGCGCCGGGGTGAAGAAAAGCCTCGTTGGCCATGTCTGGTTTGAAGAAGAGTTCGCTGCGATCAGCGCAGAAAGCAACCCGGGTTTCAAATCCCAGCGCATTCGCCAACGCGCCAAACAAAAGATCCGTGAATTGGGCGGAGGCGTGCTTGTGTTTCAAAACGTCCGCGACTGATTTGTTCGCCGGTAGCTTCTTGCGTTCGTCATCAGTCAGCGTGGGATCGAAAGAAGTGTTTCTGATCTGCGTCTGACAAAACTCATACAACTTGTCGAGTTTCGCCTCGGGCGTGGCTGCTGACGCAGTCAGCTCTTCTGCGACTCTCTTGATTTCCTTGTCCGGCTTCGTCATGAATTCCCACCAGACCTTCTTTTCCATACTTACCGCGGCCCAGTAACCCGTCGGGTTACTCGGATCCTTGAACGAAAAGATGAGCGAGAAAGCGGAAAATTCAGCGATGTTGATGCGAGTGGCTTGCAAGAGGATCCACGGAATGACTTGATCCTCAGGCGGCATGCGCGGCTCTTCTTTGAACGCCGGAATGTTCTTGCGCGTGGCGACCCAGAAGCCCTTTTCGCCTTCGACAAATTGAGTGTCGGTAAAGTTGAAACTCTTGTAATTCGGTGCCTTTTTAGAATACGGCTTGTAAGAGTAAGAGAGTGTCTGCACCGGAATATCGCGTTGAAACTTCAAGTGCATTCCGGCCGCGCCCGCGTCGCTGATCACTTCACGATAGCGATACTCCACGATCGACCCGGCTTCAAGACTCGGGATCGCGAAAGACTTCGCTTTCACTTTGACGCCGCCCGCTTTAATGATTTCCCTTTCGACGATGTCCTGCTTGCCGATTTCGATCGCGGAGCCGTCCGGCTTGATTACGCGCGCGGCAATGTCCTTGATCTTCATGCCTCTGGTAAACGGAATATCGAACTTCCCGTATTTTTCGCGGCCTCGATCGGTGAAAATCTTTACGCGCACATAGTGCTGCATCGACAAGTCGTCAGAGCTATCGTCAATCTTCACTTCCCAAAAGATCGCTTCGGCGTCGGCATCCGGCTCGACTTTCGGAGCTTTCATCGCCAACTCTTCGGGCGTGACGGGGCGCCATTCAAAGTCACCTGGATTAGCCAGCGCCGCGCCGGCGCCCATAAAAAACAAGACGACGAAGAGAACGGGAAGAATCCTCTGGGAGAAACTCATCTATTGCCTCACTTTAAGACTGGCCAGTTACAAATAGAGAAGACAAAACGTACGGGATTGCCAAATCAGTTCGGTGTTCTGTCACAAACGAGCGGATTGTAACGCCAGTCGGAAAGGCAGACAACCCGATTTTCGAATGATTCCCGCGTGCTAGCTTGCGTTGAAGACTTGCATCGCAGCGAGCCATACGTCCCCGACATTCACCTGACGTTCCGCCGCTCGCGCGACGCAATCGTCGTGTTCCGGAGAGGCTTTGGTCGAACCATCCGGAAGTGTCGCGATTTTGATTCGCACGGCACCATAAGAGGTTTCGACTGTGTGAATATGACGCGGAAGACTGTGACGGATGGCGCTCGTTTCGCGAACACCAAGTGTGGAGCTGTCACGCAATAGCAGCTCGCGAAGTTTTGCAGCGTCTTCCCTGTGGCACAAGACTTCGATCAGTGTGCCCGGCCGACTCTTCTTCATCTGCACCGCCGTCAGCCAAACATCGAGCGCCTTTGCATCGTAGAGTTCCTTCATCAAAGGCTCGTACCACTGAGGATTCATGTCGTCGATATTGCACGACAACAGCGTGAGTTGCTCGACAACCAATCCGTCGCTGGTCGTCGCGCTCTCGCCAATCGTCAAACGCAGAACGTTCGGCCGATCCGGCCAGTCGCGTTGACCCGCGCCGTAGCCGATGCTTTCCACCTGCATCGCGGGAATTGCGCCGAACTGCTTCGCGAGCGTGCGCGCGAGCGTCGCGCCTGTCGGCGTGACCGTTTCACCATCAATGTCTGCGCCGACGACTGGCACGCCGCGCAGTAGCAGAGCCACCGCCGGCGGAGGTACGGGCAGGATGCCGTGCTCTGTTTTGACTGTGCCGCGCGACCACGGCAAAGCACTGCAATGAATTTCCGCAATGCCCAACTGATCGAATCCTGCCAGCGCGCCGACGATGTCGACGATCGTGTCCACGGCGCCGACTTCGTGAAAATGAATTCGGTCGACGGGGACGCCATGCACCTGACTCTCTGCTTCGGCCAACAACTTCAGTGCTGAGATAGCACGCTCCTGGATCGATTGAGGCAGTTCAGCCTGCATGACAATCGACGCAAGATCGTGCAGGCCACGATGTGGTTGATGCGGTGAGGAACTGATGTTGACTTGCGTAGCTGCAATGCCACGTTTGCTGACGCGATCGACCTTCAGTTGGACATCGCCGAGTTTGAGCTTTGCGATCAGCTCACGCAGGTTCTGCTCGGGCCAGCCAACGTCAAGCAACGCGCCGAGCAACATGTCGCCGCTGATGCCGGTCGTACAGTCGAGATAAGCGACGCGCCTCATCAGGCGACCGTCTCCTCGTGAGTTTGGGTTTGAAGCCTCGTCGTTGCTTCATGTGACAAGCGGAGCCGCGTCAACAATCGATGCGCCGCCGCTGCCGCTCCCAGCCCGTTATCGATATTCACCACCATCAATCCAGTCGCACAACTATTCAGCATTCCGAGCAAAGCCGCGAGACCATTGAAGCTGGCGCCATAACCAACGCTCGTCGGCACGGCGATGATCGGGCTATCGACCAAACCACCAACGACACTCGGCAGCGCGCCTTCCATGCCCGCCACGACGATGATCGCGTCGGCTTCCGACAAGTAGTTCGCGTGCTCCAGCAAACGATGGATCCCCGCGACGCCGACGTCATAAAGCGTGCGCGTTCGGTTGCCGAGAAAGCGTAAGACTTCCGCGGCTTCCTCGGCGACGGGAACATCTGATGTACCCGCGGCGATGACGAGTGTCTGTCCGATTTCGGCTTTCGGAAAACTATTGACCGTCACAACTCGCGCGACCGGATGATGAACAGCTTCAGGTAAGTCCGTGCGCACGGCTTCGAAGTGCGTGTCGCCGATTCGCGTTGCGAGCGCTCGTCCCGTTCGCTCGACCATCGCGGACATAATCGTCGCAACCTGTGCGGGCGACTTGCCCCCGCCGTAGACAAACTCGGGCATGCTTTGCCGCAAAACGCGATGATGATCGAGCCGCGCAAAATCGCTGATCGACTCGACCGGTTGCCAGCGCAGTTTTTCGATCGCTTCGTCCGGCGATAACTCGCCGCTGGCGACTTGCGCCAACAGTTCACTGAGAATTTGCTTATCCACTTTTCCTTAGTCCCTCGTTCATGCTTCCGTGCCGCAGCCCTTCCGGATCGATAGTGACGTACAAGTAGCCGACAGCTTTGACCGCGTTGATAATTTGCTCGCGTTGCGCCAGCGCGCGTGGGATCATCCGCGGCTCGACTTCGACGCGAGCCAGTTTGTTGTGATGCCGCACGCGCAAGTCTGCGAAGCCGAGGCTTCGCAACGCGGCTTCCGCGCGATCGACCTGAGTGAGAATCTTTGGTGTAATCGTTATGCCGTACTCCACTCGACTCGACAAGCAAGCCATCTGCGGCTTGTCCCAGTTGCTGAGTCCAAGGTGGCGTGCCAGCGTTCGAATCTCTGTTTTGTTCAGGCCCACCTCGCACAACGGACTACGCACACCGAGTTCGCGTCCCGCTTTGCGTCCCGGACGAAAATCAGTTGTGTCTTCGGCGTTGAATCCATCCACGACCGTTTCAAATCCGAGCTCGCGGGCCGTCTCAGTCAGCGCCCCGTAAACATGCTCTTTGCAGAAGTAACATCGATTCAGAGGATTAGCCGCATAGCGGGGATCTTCCACCTCGCCGGTCGGTATCCTGATGTACGAGACTCCGATTTCATTTAGCGTCTCAAGCGCGGCTCGCTCTTCGTCTTCACCCAAACTTGCCGACACGGCGATCGCCGCCAGCACGTTTTCCGATCCCAGAACGTCGAGGGCGATTTTCGCTACCAATGTGCTGTCAACTCCTCCGGAAAAAGCGACCAGCACACGATCAAGATTAGCGAGCGCACCCTTCAGCCGTTGATACTTTTCCTGTAATTCAGTGGACAATGCTTCGCTGGCGTAGGGCATGGAAAGATTCGAGCTTTTTATGATTTCCAATTTCAACTTCAGTTTAGCATTAACGTCGCCTCGGTTCATTTCCGCTCACGCGTGATGGTATAATTCGCCGCACTCGCAATCATCGAATTTCGTTTAGCGCGCCGTCCCGGATGACGCGATTGGAGGAACACCCATGGCGACAGAGATGAAACGATCGACAGGTACGATCGATCGACTTGAAGAGCTGCTCGGCGAGGAAGCAAGAACGCTTCTCGAACACAAGTCACAGACGGTTCCGAAGGAGCAGCTCTATTTGCCGGGCCCGGATTTCATCGATCGCGTCGTAGCCCAATCCGATCGTTCGCCTGCGGTGCTTCGCTCGCTCCAGGCTTTGATTGGCCACGGACGTTTGGCGAGCACAGGCTACGTTTCGATTCTGCCCGTAGACCAGGGTATTGAGCATTCTGCCGGTGCGTCATTCGCGCCGAACCCGCAGTATTTCGATCCGGATAACATCGTGAAGTTGGCCATCGAAGGTGGCTGTAATGGCGTCGCTTCGACCTTCGGCGTGCTTGGCGCGGTGGCAAGAAAGTACGCGCACAGGATTCCCTTCATCGTCAAAATAAATCACAACGAATTGCTGACACTGCCGAACAAGTTCGATCAGGTACTCTTCGGCAACGTTAAGGAAGCCTGGAACATGGGCGCTATCGCGGTGGGCGCGACGATTTATTTCGGTTCAGACGAATCGACGCACCAGATTACCGAAATCGCCAACGCTTTCGCTTACGCGCACGAACTGGGAATGGCGTGCATCCTCTGGTGCTACCTGCGCAACTCGAAATTCAAAACCCCCGAAGGTGACATGCACGCGTCGGCCGATCTAACGGGACAAGCAAATCATCTCGGCGTCACAATTCAGGCCGACATCGTCAAGCAGAAACTGCCGGAAAGAAACGGCGGCTATCCCGCCGTGGAGAAAGAACTCGGCAAGTCGTACGGAAAGACAAGCAAACTCGTTTACGAGAAGTTGACCACCGAAAATCCAATCGATCTCGTACGCTATCAAGTCGCGAACGGCTACATGGGCCGGGTTGGCTTGATCAATTCCGGCGGCGAATCGAAAGGCGCCGCCGACCTTGCCGCCGCAGTGCGCACCGCGGTCATCAACAAGCGCGGCGGTGGCATGGGCCTAATCTCCGGGCGCAAAGCTTTCCAACGGCCGATGAATGAAGGCGTGGAACTGCTGAACGCAATTCAGGATGTATACCTCGCGAAGGAAATTACCGTAGCCTAAAACTGTCGCAACAAGACAACGCGATCGCATTGCGACGGCGAGCCGTCATGTTTATAATGCGCGCGCTTTCCGCAAGCCACGATGTCCACTGCAATCCGCTGGAAACACGATCGACCACTGCGCCGCTCAGTTAAGCCGCAGCCCCGGCCGTTGACCACAATCAAGTCTGCCTTGGCGCACGCCGCGCGAATCGCGCTGACCGAACCGTTCATGCTTTCCATCGAACGGCAGGAAATCTTTCTGCGACGGCTGCCGAAAAAGCTCGACAGATTTCGCATTGTCCACCTTTCCGATTTTCACTACGGGCCACTCGTTAATCCGGAGCATCTCCAGCGGGCGGTTAGGGCCGCTAACGATCTGCGACCGGATTTAATTGCGCTGACCGGCGATTACATTTCGCAGGATCGAGCGTACGCCGCGCCATGTGCTGAAGTCGTCGGCAAGCTGCGCGCTCGGCACGGTGTCTACGCGGTGCTGGGCAATCACGACCACTGGACAGATGCCGCCCTGATTGCCGATCTATTTCGCTTGGAGGGCATTCGCGTCCTTGTCAATGAGGGCTCGCGCATGGATTTGAAAGGCGAAACCTTCTGGCTTGCCGGCGTGGACGACACGATGGTTGGGCTTGAGGATTTGTCGCTCGCGATGGCGGGCGCGCGACACAGCGAATTCAAGCTGCTGCTCGCGCACAACCCGATTATTCTGCGACGGGCGGCTCGCGTGGGAGTTGATCTTGTGCTCAGCGGCCATACGCATGGCGGACAGGTGACCTGGCGATCTGAGAAGAGCCGTTCCGGTCGCCCGCGCCGCCGCATGTTGCGGGGGCTCGGCCGTCGTGGAGACACGCAGATCTATGTGACGCGTGGGTTGGGTACTGTGGTTCTACCGATTCGCTACGGCTGTCCGCCGGAGATTTCCGTACTTGAGTTGCGCAGAGCAGGCTAAGTTTCGATTCATGTCGCCGTTAACATCAATTCGCAATTCGCAATTCGCAATCTAAAATTCATCTGTGTCCTCGCGCATCATCACCCTGCCAAATCTCCTGACCGTCTTTCGGATGGCGCTGATTCCGGTATTCGTTTCGCTTCTCTTCTATCAAAAGTTTGTGCTCGCTTTGGCAGTGTTCGTGGTAGCGGGAATAACTGACGGACTCGACGGCTTGCTCGCTCGTCGTTTTCACCAGCAATCGCCGCTTGGGCGAATTCTCGATCCAGTTGCCGACAAGATGATGCTCGTGACTTCGTTTGTCGTCCTGTCGATGCGCAACGTCTTCCCCGCGCCGATTCCGAAACACCTACCCGTCCCTTTTTGGGTGACCATCACCGTTATTAGCCGAGACGTATTCATCCTCATCGGAGCTGCCGCCATAAACATGGTCACCGGCTTCCGCGGTTTTCAGCCGTCTTTGCCCGGCAAAATTAGCACTGTCGTACAGATCATCGCCGTAGCCTTGGTGATCCTGGCCGCGCAGACTCGCGTCGGGACCGGCTATTATTTGCCAACAATTTACACGACCGTCTTCACGCTCGCGCTTGTTTCAGGCGTCCATTACATCTTCTTTGTGTCGCGCCTCATGAACGAGCGCTAGCCCGGATTTCACCTCTCGATGGCGAACTCCACACGCCGAAAAGCCCTCTAAAGCAAGTTGACAACAACAGACTCAGGTATTATATTGGGCCGGTATTCAACTCCGTGTCTCACTGAGCGGAACCAATGGAGCCTTTAACATGAGCAAAATCATAGGAATCGACTTAGGAACAACAAATTCGGTGGTCGCAGTCATGGAAGGCGGCGAGCCGATAGTAATCACAAACTCCGAGGGCGGCCGGACGACTCCGTCCGTCGTGGCTTTTGCGAAAGACGGCAACCGCCTGGTCGGCCAAGTCGCGAAACGGCAGGCCGTCACCAACCCGGAAAACACCATTTATTCGATCAAGAGATTCATGGGTCGGCGCTTTAACGAAGTGACCGAGGAAAAGAAGCAGGTGCCCTATAAAGTTCAAGGAACGGGCGCAGGCGGCGATGTTCGGATCGTGGCTGGCGGCAAGGAATGGAGCCCGCCGGAAATCTCGGCCATGATTCTTCAGAAGATGAAGCAGTCCGCCGAAGACTATCTCGGCCAGAAGGTCGAAAAGGCGGTCATCACCGTTCCCGCGTACTTTAACGATGCGCAGCGACAAGCGACGAAGGACGCCGGCAAGATTGCCGGTCTCGAAGTCATGCGTATCGTCAACGAGCCGACCGCGGCGGCGCTCGCCTACGGACTCGACAAAAAGAAAGACGAAACGATCGCCGTCTTCGACTTTGGCGGTGGCACGTTTGACATTTCGATTCTCGAAGTCGGCGAAGGTGTCGTCGAAGTGAAATCCACGAATGGCGACACGCACCTCGGCGGCGATGATATCGACGAGCGTCTGATTGAATGGATTATCGAAGAGTTCAAGAAAGATCAGGGTATCGATCTTTCCAAAGACAAGATGGCTTTGCAGCGACTGAAGGAAGCTGCGGAGAAAGCCAAGATCGAGCTGTCGCACACGATGGAGACGGAAATCAATCTGCCGTTCATCACGGCCGACCAATCCGGGCCGAAGCACCTGGTGATGAAACTCACGCGCGCCCGGTTCGAGCAGTTGGCCGATCCCATCTTCAAACGGCTAATGCCCCCGGTTGAGCAGGCTCTAAAAGACGCGGGCGTTGATGCCAAGAAGATCGACGAAGTAGTTCTGGTCGGCGGCTCAACGCGTATTCCCAAAGTTCAGGAGCTCGTAAAGAGCTTCTTCGGCAAAGAGCCAAACCGCAGTGTGAACCCTGATGAGGTAGTTGCTGTCGGCGCCGCTGTTCAGGCGGGCGTGCTCTCAGGCGAGAAGACAGACATTCTGCTGCTCGACGTAACGCCACTAAGCCTTGGCATCGAAACGCTCGGCGGCGTGTTCACGAAACTGATCGAGCGCAATACAACTATCCCGACGCGCAAGTCGGAAATTTTCTCGACGGCTTCGGACAATCAAACGTCCGTGGAGGTCCACGTGCTTCAGGGTGAGCGGCCGATGGCGACGGACAATCGCACGCTCGGCAAGTTCCACCTGGTCGGCATTCCGCCGGCGCCGCGTGGCATGCCACAAATCGAAGTCACCTTCGACATCGACGCAAACGGCATCGTGAACGTATCAGCGAAAGACATGGGCACTGGCCGCGAGCAGAAAATCACGATTACCGCATCATCCGGTCTCAGCAAGGAAGAGATCGATAAGATGATGCGCGAGGCCGAATCCCATTCCAGCGAAGACGCGCAAAAGCGCGAAGAGATTGAAGCGCGAAATCGACTCGACGGCCTGGTCTATCAGATGGAAAAGACGCTCAACGAAAACCGCGAGAAAGTCAGCGCCGTGGCGGGCGAGGTCGAAGCGGCGATTGCCGACGCCAAGAAAGCGATCGAAGAGGGCGGCGTCGAGCGCATGAACAACGCCTTCACCGCTCTGCAAACCGTCTCGCACAAGATGGCCGAGGCGCTTTATCAGCAGACCGGTTCGCAGCCGGGCGGTGAGACGACTGACCAGTCATCCGCGGCCGGCGCATCGTCTGGCACACAAGGCGGCGGCGAAGACAACGTGATCGACGCCGAATACGTCGACGTCGACGAAGATAAGAAGTAAGACATTGCCAATTGCCGATTTTTGATTGCCGATTGGTCGCTGTCCTCAGTCGCAGATTGCGGCGCTAATGACAGAGATCAATCGGCATTCGGCAATTGGCAATCGGAAATGAATCGTGGCTAAAGAGGACTACTACAAAATCCTGGGCGTCAAGCGCGACGCCAAGCCGGACGAAATCAAGAAAGCGTATCGCCGGCTGGCCCGCAAATATCATCCTGACGTAAATCCGGGTGACAAAGCCGCCGAAGAACGCTTCAAGCAGATGAGCGAAGCGTTTGACGTTCTCTCTGATCCAAAAAAGCGCGCCGTCTACGATCGTTTTGGTCAGTACTCAGACAATCTCGCGGACGCCGCAGCCCGCGGAGCAGCCCCAGGCGGAACCTACGCGCGCGGAACTCCTTTTGATTTCTCCGGTTTTGATTGGGGTAACGCAACCGCGACTGGCGGCGGCGCCGGCAGCAGCTTCCGCGACATCTTTGCGGATCTGTTCGGCGGAGCGAAGACTGAACGCGAACCGCCTCGGCCGCAGCCGCAACGCGGCGCAGACATCGAGATGCCGCTTTCCGTCAGCTTCGAAGAAGCCATTACCGGTCTCACAACAAACATCACAGTGAATCGTTCGGACCAATGTTCGCGCTGTCATGGCGCGGGCAATACGGGCGGCGCAGTATCGACTTGCCCGACGTGCAAAGGCTCGGGCCAGGTGCAACGCGCGGGCGGTCGTCTGCGATTCACGCAGGAGTGTCCCGATTGCGACGGCACGGGCAAGCGTCGTCCGCCGTGTTCACTTTGCAAAGGCAAAGGCACGCTGCCGAAAACTGAAACGGTGAAGGTGCGTATTCCCGCCGGCGTCGACACCGGTTCGCGCGTGCGCGTGCCCGCCAAAGGCGAAGGCGGACGGCTCGGCGCGCCGCCGGGGGATCTTTACATCATCACGAACGTCGGCCGGCATCAACACTTCACGCGTAAAGGCGACAACATCTATGTGACCGTGCCGATTACCGTGCCGGAAGCCGCGCTGGGCGCGAAGATCGAAGTACCGACAGTTTCAGGCAAAGCGCAACTGCGAATTCCACCAGGAACTCAATCGGGACAAAAGTTTCGCTTACGCGGAAAGGGCGCTCCATCTCTGCGCGATCCGAACGCGCACGGTGATCAATTTGTCGAAGCTCAAGTCGTTTTGCCGAAAGTGATTTCCGAAGAGACGAAGGAGTTGCTGCGCAAGTACGCGCAAATGAATAACGAGAATCCAAGAGTGGTTATGGGTTTGGAGTAAGACGATCTTTGACCTTTGTGCTTTGGTCTTTGACGTGAGTGTCAGAACCGCGAGCGGTAGCGACCGGATCATCGAATCAACTTGAAAGCAACCAGCAACGTCACACAGAGTTCAAAGGCCAAAGATCAAAGTTCAAAGATCAGCTTTTATGAAGAAGCAAAGAGCGAAAACGTACACCATAAGCGCCGTCGCGGAGCAGTTCGAGTTGCATCCACAGACGCTGCGGCTCTACGAACGCGAAGGGCTGCTGAAGCCTTCGCGGTCCGAGGGCAACACGCGACTTTACACCGACGCTGATCTCGAAAGGCTCGAAGTAATCCTTTCATTAACGCGCGATCTCGGCGTGAACCTCGCCGGCGTGGAAATTATTCTCAACATGCGCGAAAAGATGGACGCGATGCAGCGCGAGTTCGAACGGTTCTTCGAATATTTGCAAAGTCACGTCGAAGAGTTCTCGCACTTCACCGAAGCACCACCACCCGAAGCCGGCGCCCTTGTCCCCATCAGCCGCTTGAAGCGCCCCGTTCCTGCCAAACGCTCCAGCGTCGGCGCGAAAAGCACGCGATGATTTCAAGCCTGCGGCTGTCTGTAAATTTTTTTCGCCGCGCGGTTTCTTCCTAACTCCAGTCGCCATTTTCTTGCAGGCACCGCTAAGATTATTGCGGTTATGCCGCACTTTCCGTCTCGCCGAAATCCCTATTCTCCACGTCCGAATTTGTGAGATGTTCGCTCTTGCAAAGCCTATTGCTGTCCGCATCAAACAGTGATATAAGCGCCAGCCCTGACGGCGGTTGATGAGATTTTTGGCGGCGTCACCGCACAAGTCGACGGATAGGGCACGAACTTATCGCGCACTCTTAGACCCGATTTCTTGAGGCCCTGAGCCTCCCAAAACGAGGAGCTCAAAATTATGCTCACCCCACGCTTTTCCCGAAGCGACGCCTCCCACTTTCTACAGAGAAAGTTTCCAATACTCACCCCACGATCACGAACGCGACGGAGCGCACGCATCCTGCGTGTGGTGCGCGAGCATCCTGCTCGCTCTTTTCGTGCGCCGCACGAGCCAACCGTTCAAGTGGCCCTCGCGGCATTAATTCTGTTGATCGGTCTGGCACTCCCAACATTCGCACAAAAGAAACACGTCCCGCCCGGCGGCAACATTGCCGTTGTCGCCGACGAGCGCCTCGCGGCATTGCGCGTTACGCCCAATCTCTCCGCACGTTTGATCAGAAGGCTTGGTCGCGGAAAGCTGGTATCAGTGCGCGGCACAACTCGCAATCGTGAAGGCGTC
>DATBSG010000018.1:0-6873 GCA_036559945.1 Pyrinomonadaceae bacterium | reverse complement strand
TGGAAGACGGATACGCCCATCCGAAGATTCGTGAGATCAGTGAAATCAGCGACGCCGTGCGTGGACTGCGCCGCGGTTACGAGTTGCATCGCGTCTGTTTCCCGGCCGAAGTGAAAGAAGAAGTGTATCGCCTTTACCACGGCTCTTCAGCGACGAGTGCGGGCAGTAGAGCTTCAGCTTCTAACTAAGTCTGCGCTTGCGGTACTCTAAAGGCGGAGCCGTTAGCTGCCCTGAATTTTTGTGAAATGAACAAGGTTGGATCATGCGCAGTCGCTTTCATCATCGTCCTACTGTCGATTTGCAACCTGCGAGCGCAGGCAGACAAAGCTCCGCAGGTAACGAAGCTTTTCGCCGCATTGGTAACTCCTCTCGATACCAGGACCAGTATTCGTGACGAAGAAGTCACGCTGATGACCATCAACGATGTGGTGGTGAATGGCAAAGTTGTTATTCCGAAAGGCGCGAGAATTGTTGGTCATGTCGCTGGAGTTTTAAGCAAGGGAAAGGACGAACCGAAGTCAGTTCTCGCCATCGCGATCGACAGGGCGATTGGTAACGGCACTGATATTCCGCTGCAAGCGATCATCGTGGCGATCGCCGCGCCGGCGATGCATTCCTCCGAACAAAAGATAGTTGGGTCCGCGCCTGCAATTCCGGCAAACAACAAGGCAAGTTCGACTGCGACCATCCCGAACGTTGAACTCAAGGGCCGCGCCGACGAAACTTTGCTGCTGACCGAGGACTCTCAGGGCGCGTTGGGTTATGAAGACGTGGCGATCTCGTGGCACCTGACAATTCCACCACCACTGACAATTTTCGCGACCAGAGGCAAAAGACTGAAACTGGAGGCGGGCAGCCCGGTTTTACTGCGCATGGTGCCGCCTAAAATTTCCAACTAGACCGCTCGACTCATTTTGTGCCCCTCGTTGTCACTCCTTCGGAAGCTTGCAACCGCTTACGTGTTAGTGCTGCTGACCGGGATATCGGTGGCGCAGTCATTCGCACAAACACCGTCGCTTCGAATTGCGGTTCTTGATTTTGGCAAGACCGCGACCGGCCGCGCCGCCGTCGAAGCAATCTCACGACAAATCTCGAATAATGCGAACGTCGTTTCCGTCGATCCTGATCAGGCAAGGGCTGCCGCTGCCGGCATCAGCTACGCGGGCTCGCTAAATCTTTCGTTAGCGGAAGCGCGCGACCTGGGCGCGGCGATTGGCTGTGACTTCTTTTTTGCCGGCGAGGCTGACACGGTGCGCCGATCGCCCTCGAGCGGTCCCGCATATTTCGATTCCTACGCTTCCGTTTTCATCGTCAGCACGCGCACCGGCCGATTGATTCTGTGGGAGAGGTCCGTCGGCCGCCGTCCCACTGCACACGATGCCGAGAAAGAATTGATTCAGGAGTTAACGGCGGCACAAACGGTGAACCGGTATGCCGCTGCTATGTTCCGCGCGGTGGAGGACGAAAGAGCCGAGCGCGCGCACGCCGTTGAGCAAGGCACACCCGTAATCGAAGCGATGTCGGACGAGACGTACGAAGTGGACAATGGGACGCGGCCGCCGCGACCGTTTCGTAGACTAAAGCCTGCTTATCCGGAAGCTGCCGCCCAAGCACAGGTTGAAGCAGTCGTAGACGCGCTCGTGGATGTTGATGGAAAAGGCGAAGTGGGGCGCGTCGAGATCGCTCGCTGGGCGGGCTACGGATTAGATGAATCGGTGCTCGCTACAGTCAAGCAACTGCATTTCTTTCCGGCAATGCGTAATGGCCGCGCGATCCCGATGCGCGTGCTACTGCGCTACAACTTTCGCAAGCCTACACCGCCTTAGTCGAGCACGCCGCTCAACGTGTTATCATCGCTCTTCAACGCAGCAGCGAATCATCAATGCTTTATTTGTCGCAGGTCTTAGGTCGACCGATTGTCGATCTCGAAGGTGAGCGTGTCGCCACGCTCAAGGATGTAATCGTGCGGCTGGGCGAGGGCGATCATCCGCCGGTGGCGGGGTTTGTCGCGCGTTATCGGCGGCGTGACTTTTTCCTCTCACGTTGGCGCATTTCGGATTTTGACGTGCAGGGTGTGCGTTTGAATTCAGACATTCTCGATCTGCGACCATTCACCCGGCGTGATGGCGAAGTTTTGCTGGCGCGCGACGTACTCGACAAGCAACTGATCGACGTCGATGGCAAACGTGTTGTCCGCGTGAACGACGTGCAGATAATCGAGGCCGCCAACGAATGGCACGTCACCGGCGCGGATGTAAGTCTCGCCGGACTGTGGCGGCGGCTGGCGCCGGCGTTCATGCGCCGCGGACGGCCGGTCGAGGTCATCGATTGGGCCGACGTCGGCTATCTCGCCACTGACGCGGCGACTGTCCAACTTAAATCGTCGCGGGGCAAGCTCGCCCGCCTGCATCCGGTGGAAATCGCGCGACTCGCGGAAGCGTTCTCGTATCAACAAGGCGCCGAAATTGTCGAGTCGCTTGATGACGAAACCGCCGCCGAAACGCTCGAAGAAATGGCCGCCGCGCGCCAGGCGCAGATTCTCGGCGACATGGATGAAGAGCGCGCCGCGGACATCCTCGAACACATGTCGCCGGATGAAGCAGCCGACGTGCTCGGCGATCTTCCGGAAGAAAAGGCGGAAGACTTGCTCAACCGCATGGAGGATGACGAGCAGTCTGAAGTCGCGGAGCTGCTGCCGTACGAAGATGACACTGCCGGGGGCTTGATGACGACAGAGTTCGTCACCCTGCCGCGCGACTTGACGGTCGGCGAAGCCCTGGCGCGTCTTCGCGAAATGGCCGAAACGCCGAACATGATTTATTACTTGTACGTCGTCGAGACGGAAGCGTCCTGGAAACTTGTCGGCGTCATCGCGCTGCGCAGCTTGATTCTTTCGGACCCTTCGGTGCCGCTCGCACAGGCGATGCGGACGGAGTTGCAAGTTGCGCATCCAGACGATAACGCCTCGGACGTCGCGCAAAAGATTGCCGAGTACAACCTGCTCGCTCTGCCGGTCGTTGATGAAGTTGGTGATATTTTAGGAATCGTCACCGTAGATGACGCCATTGAGATTCTGTTGCCGAAAGACTGGCGGCAGCGTTTGCCGAGACTGTTGGCCTGAGTCAGAACCGCCTGCGGTAGCGGGCGGTTGATCTTTCGCATCCACTCTGCCAGCAGCAAAATCGAAAATGTCAGAGGACCCTCCGAGTGTCAGAACCGCGCAGCAACGTCGGAACGGCTGGACGCCGCATCCTGCGGCGTGGCGCTCAGGGCGTGCGCCGCACTGTCGCGCGACGACCGCGCATTTTTCTCTATCTCTCAATCCTCGGGCCCGGCGTCATCACCGCTAATGCCGGCAACGACGCCGGCGGCATCGCCACGTTTTCTTCGGTTGGCGCCGAACACGGATACAAACTTCTCTGGCTTCTGATTCCGCTGATTATCAGCCTGGGAATCGTGCAGGAGATGTGCGCCCGCATGGGCGCCGTGACCGGCAAGGGTCTCGCGGATTTGATCCGCGAACGCTTTGGTGTGCGTTGGACGGCGCTGGTCATGTTTGCCCTGCTGATCGCAAACGGCGGCGTCACGGTTTCCGAGTTTGTCGGCATTGCCGCGGCCATGGAGCTGTTCGGCATAGCGCGCTACATCTCAGTTCCCATCGCAGCCTTCGCAATTTGGTGGCTGGTCGTCAAAGGCAGTTATCAAAGAGTCGAGCGAGTATTTCTCGTGATGTCGCTCGTGTTTCTTGGCTACGTGGTCTCGGCGTTTCTTGCGCATCCGTCCTGGGGAACAGTCGCGCGCGCGACCGTGCATCCATCGTTCGAGTTCTCGCCGCTGTATCTCTTCACCTTCGTCGCGATTATCGGCACGACTATTTCGCCTTACATGCAGGTATTCATTCAATCATCTGTGGTCGAAAAGGGCGTGCGGCCGGAAAAATATTATCTGACGCGGGCGGATGTTTGGGTCGGGACAGTCTTCGCCATCGCAATCGTCTTCTTTATCGTCATTTCGACTGCCGCAACCTTGAACGTTCGCGGCGAACACGTCGATTCGGCGGCGCAAGCAGCGCGCGCTCTGGGGCCATTGGCCGGGGTTTACGCGCAACTTCTGTTCGGTGTCGGGTTGTTTGGCGCTTCGATGGTGGCTGCGGGAGTGGTGCCGCTGGCGACTGCTTATTCAATCAGCGAGGCTTTCGGTTTCGAGAAAGGGGTCTCAAACACCTTTCGCGAGGCGCCGACTTTTCTTGGCATTTTCACTTTCCTGGTGGCGCTCGGCGCCTTAGTCGCAATGATGCCCGGACTGCCGATTATTCGAGTGCTGCTGGTCACGCAGGTTATCAACGGCGTTCTGCTGCCCGTAATTCTGATCGCCGTACTTCGGCTGGTGAACAATCGCGAGCTGATGGGCCGTTACGTCAACGGCCCGCTTTACAACATCGCCGCCTGGACAACCACGGTGATCGTCTCGGCGTCGTCGCTTCTCCTGATTGGCGTCACAATCTTCAGATAGCCACGCACGCGAGCACGTCCAACTTCCTGCTCGCCAACGTCGGGATTTGATGATAAAAGTACACTCGCTTCATCGCAGTCTCATTCGGTTTTGAGAGCTTTGCGTGACGGTCACTTCGCGAAAAAAGAGCAACATCCTTCTCTATCTCGTCGCCACCGTCGTGGTGGGCCTGGCAACTTTTTTGTTTCTTAGGTTCTTTGGAAATCAAACCGGGGTCCACTACTTCGAAGGCCTGTGGCGAATTCCCTGGCTGGTGCTTCTGACACTGCTGGCCTACACCAGCATCCGCGTTCTTAACGCCCTACTATTTGATTTTGCGTTCCGCGTCCGACGAGGTTATGAGGCGCCAACCCTCGTGCGCAACATCTTCACCTTGGTTGCGTTGGCAATTTTCTTTGTACTGATCTTCAATCGGGTCTACCAGGAAGTTAACCTCGGCGCGCTCTTCACCACCTCCGCCATCTTCGGCGTCATCATCGGTCTCGCCCTTCAGGATACGCTGGGAAATTTCTTCTCCGGCATTTCACTGCATGCGGATCGACCGTTTCAGGTCGGCGACGTGATCGTCGTTGGCCCACAGAAACATACGGGCGTAGTTGAAGGAATCACCTGGCGGGCGGTAAAGATCAGGACTTTTCAGAATCACATAGTGCTGGTCAGCAACAGCATGGCCGCAAAAGAGGCCATCGAAGTATGCCCTCGAGAGAACGTGAACGCGCGGCTGGTTTTCTTCGGCACGCTATATTCAGATTCACCAGCCAAAACAATTCACGTCGTGCGAGAGGCCATCCGCGAAGCCGATAATGTCTCGCAGAAGATAACGCCAATTGTGCGGATTCAAAGCCTTGGCGACTCTTCCATTGAATGGGAGGTCAAATACTGGCTTCAAGACTATGCCAAATACAACGACACCGACGCGCTGGTCCGCCAGTTGATTTGGTACGCGCTGCGCCGTGCGAATATCACGTTCGCATTTCCCACCCGCACACTGCACCTGGAAAGAAAGACGCCGGAACCCCTGGTTACTGGCCCGCAGAAGGAGATCATCGAACGGCTTTCGGCGGTCGACATTTTCGCCCCGCTTTCGGTCGAAGAAACCGAGAAGCTTGCGACCGGCGCTGTCAGGCATATCTTCGCTCCCGGCGAACTAGTCATTCGTGCCGGCGATCAGGGCTCGTCTATGTTTGTTGTTCATAACGGTCGCGTGCAGGTTCAAGTCACCGATGGCGGCAAGCCTCGCGCCGTTGCCGTTCTGAGCGAAGGCGCTTTTTTCGGCGAGATGGCGCTCTTCACCGGCGAGCCGAGGACCGCCAACGTGGTCGCGCTCGAAGAAACCGAAGTGCTGGAGATTGGACATGCGGCCATGAAGCACCTCTTCGACACCAACCCAGATTTGGCCGAGGCCATAAGTTGGACCATCGCGGAACGCCGTGCCGGGCTCCAGGCCTCCTCGCAACAGCCCGTCCAAGCCGCGGAAGTCGAATCCGCCGGCCTCCTTTCCTCCATCAAGCGGTTCTTCGGTTTAGGTTAGAGAGCGGCAGAACGTCCTTTTTGCGGTCTTTTTCGAGACCCTTTCGACTCCCGTTCGATTTGACAACATCACGCTCAGATATTATTATGCGCACGTGCTCAGGGCGGAACATCCGCCGGGGGAAAAGATAATTTTTTTAAGTTCAGGAGGTTGTTAGACCATGACTATCACTCGTTACGATCCGTTTCGGGATTTGCGATCTCTTCAGGACGAAGTAAACCGCCTTTTTACTGGCAATGTGGGACGCACCTTCGACGATGAAGGCATCGCGCGAGGCTCGTGGAATCCGAGCGTAGACATTTACGAAAACAAGGAGCAGATCGTGCTCGAGGCAGAGTTGCCAGGCATGAACCGCGAGGACTTTGATCTTTCGATCGAGAACAACGTGGTGACGCTTCGCGGTGAGCGGCGCTTCGAAAAGAAAGACGACACGGACAATTATCATCGGGTTGAGCGTGCGTACGGCAGCTTTACGCGCTCATTCACCTTGCCCAACACGGTAACGGCGGAAGGCGCAACGGCCGACTACCGCAACGGCGTGCTCCGCGTGACGATACCGAAGCGTGAAGAGACAAAAGCGCGCCGCATTGAGGTCAAGGGCGAGAGCAGCGAAGAGCCGAAGACGATTGAAGCAAAAGCTGAGAAAGCGTCGGCTGCAAAAAGCTAATCGCTCGGTGGGTGCTTTGCTGGACGGGGCGCTGGCGACATCGTCAGTTGCCCCGTTTGCTTTCGACGAACGTGAGTTACAAAATTGAACCAGAACTGGATTGGGCATCATGCGGTTAGACAAATTCACGTTACGAGGACAGGAAGCGATCCAGGCGGGCATT
>DATBSG010000017.1:0-37762 GCA_036559945.1 Pyrinomonadaceae bacterium | reverse complement strand
GACCAATGGCGCGGATGAAGAGCAGCGCGATCCTCCGACCCAAGCCCGTCTTGATCATTGCCCGCGATATGAAAAACGCTGCGAGCACGAGCCAAACAATGGGATCCGCGTAACCGCCCAGCGCCTCGCGAATTGGCAGCGCGCCAGTGATCGCGACGGCTGTCACCCCCATCAAAACGATCGCGCCTCCGGGAATTGGGCGGACAATTGAGCCTGTAATTGTCGCTGCGAAGATTGCCAGCAAGTGCCAGGACTGCGGTGTAATTCCGGAAGGGATCGGCAGTAACCAGACGATTACACCGACTGCCACGACAATCAACCATCGAAGCAAGCGGTGGCTGACGATGTCTGACTCGTGGTGCGCGTTTGTTTGCGTTGATTCGGGCTGTTCCGAGTTCATCGGCGAAGGCGGACTAACTTGACCATTGAAAAATCGCGGCGATACTAATCTTTGAAGACGAAGCGTTCAAGCTGTTTTCGCCTGGCGTAAGCAAGCGATTACGTTTTTCGACTAGCAACGGGGATGTTGATTAAGAAAGCCTCGGACATAAAATCGAGCGAGATTACCGATCGCCGTGTCTATCTGAACCGGCGGTTATTCATGCGCGGCGCTGTTCTGGTGGGCTCAGCCGCGGCGACAGGCTTCGTGTATCGCAAGCTGAATCCGCCAGCGGCGCTGGTTGAATCACGTCCAAAGATCGCCGGTCTGGTAACGCCGCCGTCCGATGAGGCGATGCGAAATGCCCTTAAAGTCAACGAACCGCTGACCTCGCTCGCCGACATCACGAACTACAACAACTTTTACGAGTTCGACACGGAAAAGCGTGGAGTCGCGACAGCCGCACGAAATTTCGTGACGCGGTCCTGGCAAGTTTCGGTCGAAGGTTTGATCAATAAACCCAAAACGTTCGATCTGGACGATTTGCTGAAGTTGGCGCCGCAGGAAGAGCGAATCTATCGCCTGCGCTGTGTGGAAGGCTGGTCGATGGTGATTCCGTGGGTGGGCTTCCCACTTGCCACACTGTTGAAGCAGGTTGAGCCGCTTTCGTCCGCGAAATACGTCGCATTTCAGACGCTGCTCGATCCGAGCCGGATGCCGAATCAAAACACCGGCGTACTCGATTGGCCGTACGTCGAAGGTTTGCGGCTCGACGAAGCGATGCACCCGCTGACGATTCTGGCCACCGGACTTTACGGCGAGACGCTGCCACCGCAGGACGGCGCACCGATTCGCCTCGTCGTGCCGTGGAAATATGGATTCAAGAGCATCAAATCGATAGTGAAAATCAGTTTGGTCGCTGATCAACCGACGACGACATGGAACATCGCGGCGCCGAGCGAATATGGATTCTATTCAAACGTGAACCCGGATGTGGATCATCCGCGCTGGAGCCAACGCTATGAGCATCGCATCGGCGAATTCGGCTCGCGACCAACACTTTTGTTCAATGGCTACGCCGAACAGGTCGGACATTTGTACGCGGGCATGGATTTGAGAGCAGATTACTGAAGCAAGGCCACAGAATTACACGGACTGGCACGGATAGGAAGAGCCCATTGGTTTCTATCAGTGTGAATCTGTGAAAATCCGTGGCAAATCAGCATGAAAGACACACGTTTCGCCAAACTCGTCCTCTTCGTCAACGGCCTGGTGCCGCTGGCGCTACTGCTTTGGGACGTTGTGCGCAAGCAAGTGGGCGCAAATCCGCTGGAGTTCGTGACACGGACCACCGGCATGCTGACGCTCGTCTTTCTCTTTCTGACATTAGCGGTCAGTCCGCTACGCCGCATTTTGGGACTTAACTGGCTGATCAAGTTCCGCCGAATGCTGGGACTGTTCGCATTCTTTTACGGCTCGCTTCATTTGCTGACGTACATCTCCTTCGACCGATTCTTTCGTTTGACCACGATTCCGGGCGACATCGCGACCCGGCGCTTTATCGCGGTGGGCATGGCGGCGTTCTTTCTGATGCTGCCGCTCGCGATTACTTCAACCGACGCCATGATTAAACGTGTAGGCGGCAAGCGCTGGGCGCGGCTGCATCGAGTCGTGTATGCGGCCGGCATTTTAGGTGTTTTGCACTACTACATGCTGGTAAAATCCGATGTGCGGTTGCCGCTCACGTTCGCGTTTCTTTTGGCGGTATTACTTGGATTCAGGGCATTCACAAAGTATTACCAAGCCCGCGGCACCCTTGCGGCGAACCTGAAGCGAATTTCATGAACGACGAGAGGAGAACCAGCGAGCGCGTACCGACTAATCTTCCGGCTAAGTGGCACGGCGTCTCCGGCTCACACGAAGGCCGGATTGAGGACCTCAGCGTCACGGGCTGTTTCGTAAACACCAAGGGAACCGTAGACCTCGGCGAGATGATCGCCCTTTTGATTCAGCTTCCAACGGGTGCCTGGTTGCCGCTGCGCGGAAAGGTCGCGTTCTATCAACAACTGACGGGCTTCAGCGTGTCTTTCTCAATTGCCGATAAGAAACAGTTGGAGCAACTGAACCAATTGATCGCCAGCCAGAACCAAACTGCGGAACACGCCTAAATGCTCGATCCAACGAAGCGCTTCTCAAATCGCGTCGAAAATTATCTCAAGTATCGTCCCCGATACCCGGCTGAGATTATTCCACTGCTGAAACGAGAATGCGGCCTCACGCCTGACTCAATCATTGCTGACGTCGGCTCAGGTACGGGATTTTTGACGGAACTCTTCCTGCGCCACGGAAATCGCGTTTTTGGCGTTGAACCAAACGCCGAAATGCGCGGCGCCGGTGAGCAACTACTCGCGAGCTATCCGAATTTCACCAGCATCGACGGGACCGCCGAGAGCACTACGCTGGCCGACGCTTCGGTTGACTTCGTCACCGTCGGTCAGGCTTTTCACTGGTTCGATCGCGCAACAGTCGGTCGGGAATTTCGGCGAATCCTGAAGGAAAACGGATGCGTCGTGATCATCTGGAACGGTTACCGCGTCGACCGCACTCCGCTACTCGCGGGTTACCATGAGGTGCTGCTGCGATACGGAAGCGATTATCGCGAGGTGCGCCGCGAAATTGAAGACACAAGTGTCGAATCATTTTTCCGGCCGGACAAATTCAAGGTCGCGCGCCTCGATTTTCAGCAGCAGTTTGATTTCGAAGGATTGAAAGGACGGCTATTGTCGGCATCGTTCGCGCCACAGCAGGGTGATTCGAATTACGAGCCGATGATTCAGGAACTCCGCAGAGTATTCGAAGCGAATCAAACCGACGGCAAGGTCGTCTTTGATTACGATACTGAAGTCTATTACGGCCAGCTTCGCCCTTGATCACTGTGTCGCCAGTGTCGCCAGTCTCACCATCGCATGCGACAGATCGAGGCGTGTGAACGTCCCGGCAGGATCAAACGCAGTGCCGCTCGTTGTGATCAAGCCGTTCTGAACCGCTATGGCCACGTAACCTCGCAACGAAACCGGAATTGAAGCAGCATCAGTGTAGGTCAGCGTGTAAGTTCCCGACTCGGCTTGTTGCCGCAGCCCCGCCGCCCGCACGAGCGCGACCACCGCGGTCAAACGATCGACCGGCGCATCAGGCAGAAAAGTGGTGGTGGTGATGGTCGGGAACAAAGCGCCATTGGGAGCGGCTTGCGCGCTCTCGACAGCCAACATCGTCGTCTTATCGCGCACATCCGAGTACATCGAACTGGCCGGCATGTATTGCGCCACGCGACCGCCCAGTAGCATTGCCGTGGCCAAATCAGCGCGCGTGATGCTGAACGTCGGGCGGAAGCGGCGACCGATTGGCCACATCACGAAGCCACGGAAGTTCTGGTAAATCTCCGCGATGGCGGTCGGACTCAGCGCAGAAACGTCATCCATGGGCGCGTATCTCGCGCTGTTGATTTGAAGAATGCCGCGGTAGGTTTGCGTCGTGCCAGCGGATCCGAGCGTGTTTCTTACGACCGCTTTCCATGTTCCCGCCACCGGCTGCGAGACAGTAACGCGCTGCCGTCGGCCAGTGAGGCCGGGCAAGTTGATCGCGCTGGATTCCGCTTGCTTGTTGCCCTGGGCATCGAGCGCGGCCAGACTAAGGTTGTTCGGAGTCAGCAAACCGCCCCACGAGATTTGCATTGAAGCGATCAACGCGTTCGCGGGAATATCGATCGAGGTCTCGCTGGGCAGACCGGGAGTGACGGTGCCGCTAAAAACTAGCGGCGCGTCCGTAACGAATGTCACCTGGTTCTGATTGCCGACGCCGCGCCCGAGTCCAAACCGTCGCGACGGAAAGGCGGCTTCGAGCACCGCCGCCTGCGCGTTGAGCATGCCGGAACCAGCTTCATGCAGGTAGTAGGGCGGCATCGGCGTTGCTGTGCGCTGCAGGATGTCGCGAATCTGCGCCGGCGTCAGTTGCGGATTCACTTCCAGCATTAGGGCGATGACGCCGGCCACATGCGGCGCTGAGAAGCTTGTGCCGCTGCCCGTCACGTAATAGGGAAGCTCGGAAGACGAAAGCGACGCGTCATTCGTCCCTAATCCATTTGCCGAGGTCACCGAGACGCCAGTCGACGGTCGCAAACTAACGGTGTTCACTCCCGGCGCGACGATCGTCGGATGGAACAGTGGGCTGCCGAACTCGCCACGCGAAGAGAAGCTCGCGAGTCTGCCCTGATCGTCAGTGGCACCTGTGCCGACAACCCACGGCGCAACTGAATAGGGATTCAGAGAGTCTGGGCCTGGCCCGGTGTTGCCTGCTGAAAAGACCACGTTCACGCCGGCGTCGGAGAGCATCCTTGTCGCGATGTTGACCGGATCGTTGACGTCGAACACTGTATTGGCTGAGAAGCTGCAATTCACCACCCGCACATTGAAGACGTTGTAATTGGCGAGCAGATAATCAAAACCTGAGAGGATAAACAGCAGCGTGCCGTCTCCCGCGCTCAATCCGAGGATATTTGCGCCCGAGGCGACTCCAGAGTATTTGCCGCCCGACTGCTGGCCGTTTCCGGCAATCACGCCGGCGACAAACGTGCCGTGACCGTAGGCTTGATCGGTGTTGGGAACACTCGGCGCCGCCACGGGGTAATTGAATCCCGCGCCAAGACTTTGCGTGTCGGCCAGCTTGATGTTCTGTACAACCCGCCCCGCCAGATCGGCGTGCGTGCCATCAACGCCTGTATCGAGCACCGCGACCGTAACTCCGCGTCCGGTCACTGAAACACCGCGGTTTACGTTTGTGAGTTCCGTGTCGCGCCGGACGCGCTCGACGCCTGTCAAAGTGCGCGCGGCGGGCGTCAAATTCCAGTTGAAAGTTCGATTGCTGTAAATCGAACGCACGGCGGGCAAATGCGAGATCGCCATCAGGTTAGCTTTGGTCGTGGTGACCGCGATCATCGGCAGAACTCGATAGCGCGTGCCGCCCAAGACGCCCAGGTTCTGCAAATCAGCGATGTCTGCATCGCTCGTCAGCCGGTGATAGACGATGACTGCGTTGACGGTGCTGTCATCGGTCAACTGGTTGAGAAGCACAACCAGTTCCGGATCGACACTCGCGATGCCTGGATTTAGTGGCGCACTCAACGCTTCGGCCAGCGCATTTGCTCCGGTGCGCGTGAAAGCGTCCGCGCCGCTGATCGTGATTCCATCTGCGCCGCTGGCGGTGATCCCACTCACGCCCGCGATGGTCACGGAGCTCGGTGTCACGGAAAAGATGACGCCGTTGGTGCTCGTGCCCGTAATTCCACTGGAACCGTCGATTGTGACGACGTTGTCAGCGCCACTCGCGGTGATGCCGTCGGCGTGCGCGATGTTTCGAGTGTCGGCGCCTGATGCCGTGATGCCGTTGGTTCCAGTGGCGATCACATTGTCAGCGTCACTCGCGGTGATGCCGGTCGGATTGCGAACAACGATTGAATCGGCCTGGTAGGTATTGCCGTCAGCCCCGCTAATTGTGATTCCGTTCGGGCCTGACGCCGCCGTGAACGAGTCTGCCCGCGTGAGCGCGATTGAATCAGCGCCCGACGCCGTGATGCCATCAGCGCCGCTCGCCGTGATGCCATCAGCGCCCGATGCAGTGATCCCGTCAGCGCCTGAAGCTGTGATACCGTTCGGCAGAAATGCCAGCACGCCGTCGGCGCCGCTCGCTGTAATTCCAGAGGTGTTCGTGAAACTGATTCCGTCGGCGCCCGAAGCAGTAATGCCGTTCGATCCGACGATCGTCAGTCCGGCAAGCGCAGGTAAAGCACTCAGTAATATCACCACACTGAGCGCCAGCGCGATTCGAAATTTCTTCAGTAAGTGATTCGCCATCGGATACAAGCCATGGCCACAGTCGGGTCAGGACAGTGGCTTGTTCATTACAACTCCAGGCGAGGCGTAGTTGCTCAAATATCAGAACTGAGACAACGCCAAATTCTAGGCCGCCCGGGAAGCAGGATGTGTTGCGTTCGCCTTGCATTTCTATCTTGGTTTTCCGCAGTTTTCTTCAACAATTTGGGCAATTCTTTAACTTCCGACGAGTTCGCGATAAGCCTTCTGCGTCTGCATCGCCGGTTCCACGCCCAGTTCCTTTTGCAAGAGGGCCTGCAAGGTTTCGTATTGCTCCTTCACCGCCACGCGATTGCCGAGTGCCGCGTGCGCGCGCATCAGCATGCAGTGGATGTCCTCGCGAAAGTGATCCTCGCGCAGGATGCGCTGCGCCAGGTCCATCGCGCGCGGCCATTCCTGCTTCTTCTCGGCCACTGCAGCCAGCGATTCGAGCATCCGCAGATACTGTTCGCGGTAATACGAGCGCTGCTCATCGACCCACGGCTCGTAACTGCCCTGCATGAACTCGCCCCGATAAAGCGCAACTGCTTGCTCGTAAGTATCGATGCAACGCGCATAGTCACGTTCGCGCCGCGCTGTCTCGCCGTCGTTGATCAGTCGCTCGAAAGTCTCAGTGTCGATCCGATAGGAAAACTCGGGATTGAGCTGATAGTCGCCGTCGCGATAGATGATGAAGTTTTGCTTCAGCGGCTGATTACTGTTCAGCGCCTTGCGAATGTGCGAGATGGTCGGATGAAAATTCTTTTCGATTGTTTCGATGTTGTCTTCAGTCCAAAACGTATCGATGATCGTGTCTTTTGGCGCGCGATGATGGCGCCGCGAAACGATGAAGCACAGGATGTCCCGCGCGCGGCGCGTCGTCCACGCGTCAGCGGCAAAGGAACGCGCCGGATCGCGAAAGATCTCAACCGGGCCGAGCATATTCACCGTCAGGTCGACGAGCGGCCCCGGTGACAAGTTAGGCGTCGTAACGGGTTGGGCCGCACTGACCATGATCGTGGGAAGTTGCGCGCGCAAATCCGCCGGCAACATTTCCTGCGCTACATCAGATGCGAATAGTGAGGGCCGATGCGCGATCTCCTGACGCAGCCAATAGTCGTAGTCGTACCGCGCCGCAAGATCCAGCGCGCGCCGCAGGCATTCGAACATCTGCGGCTCGCGCCCGAGTTCGAGTTCACACGCGGCCAGTTCTGTGCACGCCTGCGCTTCGTAGTAATAGAGTCCCCGAGCGCGAAAATACTCGAGCGCGGGAAGCAACTCGTTGCGTGCCGGCTCGAATTCACGTTGCGCAATTCGTACACGGCAACGCGCGAGCGTGGCTGTGAAAACTCCAGCTTCGTCATTGCGGGCTTTGCGCAATTCAACGAGTCGATCGATTTGCGCGCGCGCGCGAGATGCGTCGCCCGCTTTCAAACTGAGCAGCGCCTGCTCTTCCAAAAGCTCGACACGCGAGAGTTCGATACCGGCTTCGTCATAACTTCGCGCCGCGCGTTCGTAAAATTCTGCGGCGCGCGCCACATCGCCGCGTTCGCGGCAAAGATTGCCATATGCTTCCAACGCCTCGCCAAGCTGGCCGACCAGACTGAACAACTGGCAGCGCTCGAGCGCGCGATCGAGATGCTGCTCGCACTCCTGCAGCTCACCGCGATACAGATGGCAGCGCGCGATGTTCAGGTGCGCCCACGCTTCCTGCGGAATCGGCGCTTCGTGATCGTCCGTGCGCAGCATGCGGCGCAGCCAGTGCAACGCCTCGCCAAAATCGCCACGTATCAGCGCCGGCAAACCGAGGTTATGAGTGATCAGCCGAACATGATGTTCGTCATTCCGCTCTTCAGCGGATTGCAAAGCGACCCGAAATTCACGTTCGGCGGCCGTCCACTCGCCCTGCGAAACAAGACACAGCCCTCGCGTGTTCCCGCACTTTGTGCGCACGGGTGAATCTGGTTTCGTCAGCTCGACTGCGTGATCGAGGTATTTGAAAGCTGACTCGTAATCTCCCTGACGTCGCGCGATGGTCGCCAGCGAGTGCAGCGCTTCGGCTTCGCCTTCATCGTCGCCTTTCGCGCGCAACGCCGCGGTGGCCCGGCGGAACAGGCTCTGCGCCGTTTCGAATTCGCCGCGCAAACGCGCGACTTCGGCACGATGGGCCATGGCGCGCGGATGCGCCTCGAGCACTGAAGTCGGCAACGACTCAGCCAGCGAAGCGAGTGACGCGAGCTTGCCGGATGCAATCCATTCCGCGCCGCGCTCGGCAATTACTTCGCCGGCGCGATCGAAATTCTCCGCTTCGAGCAGATGGCGCACGGCCCGATCCCAATTGCCGCGCGCGAGAAAATGATCAGCACAACGAGCGTGTTCCTTTGCTACGCCCGCCAAACCGATCTCAGTCCGCAAGCGGCGGCGCAGGAAGCTCTGAAACAGCGGATGCAGTCGGTACTCTTCGCCGCGCGCGTCGCTGGCGACGGTCATGAAAACATTGCGGCGAACCAGTTGAGACAGAATCGCAGACGAAATAATCTCGGGATAAAGGCGCGCGCACGTGTTCACATCGATCCGATCCAGCAACGCTATGCGCATCAAGTAATTTTGGACGTCAGCCGTTTCCGCGTTGAAGACTTCTTCCGCGAAATACTCGAAGATGTCGCGCTCTGATTGATGCAGCACGCCGAGCGGGTCCGCATTGCGGCCCTCCACACCGGCCCCTTGCCGCTGCGCCACCTGCCGTACCAGTTGCAGCGCCGTGATCCATCCATGCGTGCGTTCGCCGTATTCGCGCAGTTGCTCCGGCGTCAGCTCTAAACCGAAAACCTTCCGAAACAGCTCCTGCGTTTCTTCCGGCGTGAACAGCAAATCGTTGCGATCGATAATCGCGAGCGAATCCTGCGACCGTAGTCGCGCGAGCGTCAGCGGTGGTACGTCCCGCGAAATGATGATCACGTGCATCACGTCAGGCAGATAGGCGATCAGGCGATCGACCACCGCATGCACGGATGTTTCGGCGCCGAGGTGGTGATAGTCGTCAAGCACCACGATGAGCTGCTGCTCGACGTGCTCGAGAATTTCGTTCAGCAGCACGTCGGCGGCACGTCCCGGCTGCTGCGCCAATTCATCGGCTTGCAAATAGGCGAAGATCGTCTCGCCAAAGCCGGGCACGCGCTGCTGAATCCCCTGTGCGAGATAGCCGAGAAAGACCGCCGCCTCGCTGTCCGTGTGATCGAGTTGATACCAGACGTAAGGTCGCTCCTGCTGTCGCAAAAAGTCCGCGACCAGAGTGGTCTTTCCCGAGCCCGCGTTCGCCGCGACCAAAGTCATCGGCAAAGAAAGATTCGCACGCAGACGTTCGATCAGACGTTCACGGAAAAGGAGCTCCGGCGCCGGCCTTGGCGCGAGCAGTTTCGTGCGCAGAAAGAATGTGCCGGGCAGCGCGACTACCGGTGCGGCAGCCGTCGACGAATCAGCTTTGGCGGTTTTGTGTTCGCCTTTGGCCATGGCGATTTTCGGAACTGATTGTCGGAAACTGTTGCGGAGAGTAACACAGCCAAAGCAGCGACTTCTATTGTTCGCAACGCGGTCGAGAATGATGGCGCCATTGATGACGTCAGGACGAGGTGCGGGGGAAGGATCGATTCCGGCATTGCTGCCAAAGACTATTTCTACGTTTGAAAATCCGGGCTGCGCTGACCTAAACAATTCATCTGGCGCGGCTCGATTGCCAGGAAACTGTCGGCCACGGCGCGTCCGGCGCGTCCCGGCGTCGCCGCAAAATTTGCGACGGCTGCCGCGCGTCCATTGGTTTCGCGCAGCGCGATACGCGCGTGCTCTTCGCTGAGTCCGTAGGTTTGGAATAGTTGCAGTGTCTCTTCAAAATTGAAAGCCAGCTCTGCCTCTTCAATCACGCGCAGCATCTGCTTTGAACGTAATCGCCACAGCGGCGTCGGCGGCAAGCCGCGGCACGTGATGATCAGGTGCACTTCCGACGGCAGAAGCGGCAGCAGCCGATGAAAAAATGGAATGACCCAGTCGGCGTCGTACACCAGGTGAAGGTCTTCAATGATTACGAGCAGCGGCTCACTCCTGTGTTCGGTTAGCTGAAATACGAGGGCCTCAGCCAGCAGCTCGGCTCGGTCGCTTTCGATGGACTCGGTGATCTTTAGCAGGTGATATCCATCGAGCGACGGACATTGCAGCCTGAGAGTTGCCGTCAAGTACCGGCAGAAGACCCTGAACTCTCCGTCGGCGGCATCGACTTTGTACCAGCAAACCGGCCGCTTCGCGCGTCGTGCGAAGTCGGCGGTTAAGTTCGTTTTTCCTGTGCCGGCTCGCCCACTGATAACGGTTGCGTTGTAGGTCGACAAATTCTCCGTCAACAGTTTCAGCAGACGTTGCCGCGAAGTCCGCGGCCCACCGTTCGCAACGGTAATTTTTTCGCGGATAAGCTGGTCTTCGTCTCTTCGCATCGTTTGAGAGTTCGAGCGTCCCGCAATAGGCCCGGTCGTTCGCGCAAAATCAGCGCGTCATCTTTCTACAAAGTGTTTTGCTGCCGTGGGATTACCGCGCGCAGACCCCTTTGCTTTAGGGTGTCGCCATTATCCAGACCAGCCTTGAGGAATTCTTGAGGTTTGATTGCAATTGGCGGCGGCGTTTGCCGGCGTCACGCATCGGATAACAATTTTGCTGAGGAATTTGCTGGCGTCTGGCAGCCAGCGGATGTAAACTCTCGCTGCTTCCCAAAGACCGAACTAAGGAGTACGCGATGATCAAATCAGCCCTCTGCGTAATCTGCTTGTTGGTGGCCGCCGGTTTTGCGTCGGCGCAGCCAACGCCCAGCGCAACTCCAGCGAAACCCACGCCGCCGCCTGCGCCGCACACAAATCTCAAGGTCGGTGATAAGGCGCCGGACTTTTATCTGCCGAGTACGATCGTGGGCGAAGATAAGAGGAGCGTCAGGTACAGACTCAGCGATTTCAAAGGCAAGAAGAACGTGGTACTCGCCTTCTACGTCTTTGCCTTCACCGGTGGTTGAACGCAGGAGATGAAGGCGTATCAGGCTGATATCGCCAAATTCGAAGCTACTGACACGCAGGTTTTCGGCGTTAGCGCTGACAGTGTTTATGCCAATCGCGAGTTTGCCAAACAGAACGGCATAACGTTTCCGATTCTGAGTGACTTTGCCAAGCGGCAGGTCGTCAAAGACTACGGTATTTTCAACGAGGAAGGTGGCTACGGCAATCGCGCAACCTTTGTGATCGATAAGGACGGAATCATCCAGCACATCAAGGAAGGCAGCGAAGCCATCGATCCAACGAGCGCTGCAGATGCCTGCAACATCCTGACGCATAAGAAAGCAACGCAGTAGGACGCGACTCGCCCCGGTACAGAACCGCTGTCATCGGGTGATCACCGGAACAGTGACGTGCAGGGCTTTCGTTTCAGCACGTGTGTCGCGCCGTCCGAACCTTTTACGCGCAGCACGGTGGCGCTCGCCGTCGCGGTGAATTTCTGATCGCCGACAGTGAACTCGACCTTCATTCCGTTCACGGTCGCTTCAACAAATTCGGGCTTCGGATCTTCGGCGCCGCCTTGCGCAATTTGCACCATCGCGTAATAGCCGCCGCCCGCGGAAATGATAACGACGCGCATTCCTTCCAGGTCGCCCGATGGTTTGCCTATGGTGAAGTTTTCGTAGACGCCGGCCACGCTGGCTGCGGTGCGCTGAGTCTTCGCTGCTGATATTGAAGCCGCCAGCAAACAAATCAACGTTACCAGAATTGCAGCCTTGCTGAATCGCATAAAAATCTCCTCTTTTAAGATGTTCTCAAACCCAAAACCCGAGCGCCAAGAATACGATGTTATCGTTTGACAGCGAAACTGGCATCGAGAATCAAATATTTGTAGGAATTTTTTCGGACGCGGCGCATAGGGAAGTTACAACGCCAGCACGCGCATCATCTGTTCGTGAATCAAACCGTTGCTGGCCAGGATCGGCGGATTGAAAATGTCGAGCGGGCCGCCGTGATAATCCGAAACTTTTCCGCCTGCCTCTTCAATTAGCAAAGCGCCGGCGGCCACGTCCCAGGGTTTGAGTCCCTCTTCCCAAAATCCGTCAAAGCGCCCAGCCGCGACATACGCGAGATCGAGCGCCGCCGCGCCATCGCGCCGCACACCCTGCGCATTCATGATGAAGTTCGCGAAGTGGCGTGCGAACTCGCCCCGTTCGCGCACGTCGTACGGAAAGCCAGTGCAAAGCAGCGCACTCGCGAGATTCGGCATGGGCGAGACGCGAATGCGCTTGCCGTTGAGCGCCGCCCCTTCGCCGCGTTCCGCGGTGAAGAGTTCGTCACGCATCGGATCGTAAACAACGCCGAGTTCTAAGCTTCCCTTGTGCGCGAGCCCGATCGAAACGCAGAAGCACGGATACCCGTGCGCATAATTTGTCGTACCGTCGAGCGGATCGATGATCCAGCGCCAATCGCCCTGGTTTCCGTCGGCCGCCGGCGGGTTCGTGCCGGATTCTTCCGCGAGGATCGCGTGACGCGGATAATACGTCTTGATGCGATCGATGATTAGGCGTTCCGAGGCGAGATCGGATTCGGTGACGAGATCGAGCTCGCTCTTGTTGCTGACGCGCAGACTGCGTCCGAAGCGTCCGGCGAGCAAGCGCCCCGCATCGCGTGCAGTTTGAATGGCAAAGTTGAGCAATGATTCCTCTGTGTCTTCGAACTCGTTAGAGCTTTTTTACCACAGAGGACGCAGGGGTACACAGAGATGACGCTTGCAACTTCGAAAGGACAGCTTACATCGGCGAGCGCGCCTTCACGACATGCCTGGCGCCGCCGGGTTCGTGCAACATTGCCGTGACGTTCTTCGGCGCTGTCTTCGAAACCAGGCCCCAGAAAAAGCTGGTGTCGCCTTTGCCCGGCGCACCGCCTTCGCAGACCGGTTTGCTGAACGTGAATTTAATCGTGCTGGCGGTTTGGACTGCCGACGCCAAGCCGATCGTGCCCAAGCCGCCACTCGTCACGACGAACACCTGATCCACTTTCTGGTCAGCGTTGTAATCCAGCGAGATGACAGGCCCAAAACTGATCGTCATCCAATCGACGCAGGCGATATTGACTGTGCCCACCGCTTTTCGCAGATCGAGGCGATACTCGTAAGCGAAAAGCCCGTCCGCCGCGGAACCGGCCAAACCTTTGAAGCTTCGCGACTGCAAGAATCCTGTGCCGCCGGCGCTCAAGGTCACATTGTCTGAGGTGTCGTTGACCGTAATCGTGCAGGGTGACGCGGTCGTGAACACACAATTGATCGCCGGCGCCCCGACGTTGACGACTTTCAAAGGCGCCGCCTGAACCACAACCGGAGTCACGGCGATTAGCATCCCAAGCATCAATACTTTCATGAGAGCACCTCCATGAAGTAACGAGTGTGCGAATGTTTGACTGTCCCCACTTGTATGCCCGGGTCCAGTTGTTGTCAACAAAAATGTCTGAAGAAAACGAGTCGCGCAAAAAACAAAAAGCCGGAGCTGATTTGCTCCGGCTTTGAGGTTTCTCAAGAATGATTTTTTCGTTAAGCAGTTTCGGTGTCGGTATCCAGCTTCGCCATTGCGGCAGCTTTACGCCGGCGTCTCACTGCGCCCGCGAGTCCGGCCAGGCCGGTGCCGAGAAGAACCATGGTCGTCGGTTCAGGAACATTTCCGGGCTCGCATGAGGCGCTCCACTTAAATCGTTCAGGACCGCCGTTGACGTCGCTGAGCGTAGCTTCCAATCCCAGTCTGAGATTGGCATCGGCCGCCAGCGCCGCACGAAGCCGTTCAGTAGCGTCAGCATCCAACCCGAGAACGAAATCCGAGTTCGCACCTTGGCCATGATTGAATTGATCCAGCGTCAATGGCCCCAACGAAGTCGCAGTGAACAGGACCGTACCGTCACTGCCGTAGCCTGTGATGGTCAGCGAATCGATCGTGATCGGCTCTTTGGTGCCGCCGTTCGCCTCGTTGATGTTGATGAGCACACGCAATTGCGCCGGGTTCTGGATGCCGAGTTGGCTGAACAGAATAGTGTTTTGATGCGGGCCGGCGCTGATGTCTCCAAAGTTAAGATCCTGGCTGCCATCCCATTGGACACCACCGGTTTCGGTCGTGTTGTTTCCATGATGCTGCAGGTTGAGCGCAGCCAAAGGCGGCACCAATTTTTCGATTTGCGGACTAACTAAAACGACGCCGTCCGCGTAAACCGCGCTGCTGGCCAAGCCGATTACGATTACTGCTGCAAGGCTCAATCCTAGTCTGGTGACAATTTTCATTCTTGTTCTCCCTGTTACAATCTCGGCCCAGGAAGCCCCGATTGGCACTCGCGTTCTGGCCGACTTACTTCAGAAAACGGCCAAAAAGGGCCGGTTTCCAACGGGTACGAGCTGTTTGGCGGAAAATCGATAGGCGTGAGGACAGAAGTGGTAAGAGTTTTAGCCGAATGGCTTGTCAATCGATGGACTTTGATTCGTAAAGAATGTGGCGCCTTTCTCGGTTAGGTACAGGCAATCTTCAAGGCGAATGCCGAACTCGCCGTAGATAACGATCGTGGGCTCGTCGCTGAAGCACATGCCGGGCTGAATCGGCGTCTTGTTCCCGCGCACAAAGTTCGTCCATTCGTGTCCATCAAGGCCGATGCCGTGGCCGGTGCGATGCGGCAAGCCCGGCACTTTGTAGTCTGGGCCGAACCCGGCGTCAGTGATCACTTTGCGCGCGGCGGCATCGACAGCTTCACAGGGCGCGCCGATTTGCGCGGCGGCAAAGCCTGCGTCCTGCGCTTTACGTTCGAGATTCCAGATGTCGCGCTGGCGCTGGGTGGGTTTGCCGAAGACGAACGTCCGCGTGATGTCCGATTGATAACCTTCGACACTGCATCCGCCATCCATCAGGACGACATCGCCTTCTTCCAGAGTTTGCGGTGTGCTGGAGCCATGCGGGAACGCGGTGTACTTGCCGAAGCTGCAAAAGATTCCGCCTTGCACGCCGAGGTTGCGAAACGCCGTCGCGCAGTTGTTCGCGAATTCTTCCTGCGGCATGCGGTCGCGCATCGTGGCCCACGTCGCGCGATACGCGACGATCGTCAGATCGTTAGCCTTCTGCATCAAGGCAATCTCGGCCGGCGATTTGAACATGCGACAGCCGGCGGTGACCGGCGTCGCGCTGACGAATTCCAGCCGCGGCGCCGCCTGCCGAATTCCGTCGTAGAGAAAGAATCGCACACGCTCTTCAATGCCGATGCGCCCCGATCTAATCCCGCGATCGCGAAAAATTTGGGCGACTCGTCGATAGGGACTTTCGTCTTCTTCCCAGGTGCGAATGTCGTTTCCGAATTTAATCAGCTCGCGCGCGCGTTCCTCTTCAAACTTCGGGCAAACCCAGGCAAGTTCGCCGCGCTGCGGAATCACCACCGCGAACATGCGCTCGCTGGTGCTCCAGCGCATGCCGGTGAAGTAAAACATGCTCGAGCCGGGCTCGAGATAGATCGCGTCGATCTTCTGTTCAGTCATCAGCCGCTGGGCTTTGGCGATGCGCGTTTTGCGCTCGTCGTCGCTTATCGGGACGATGCCCGCGGTCATCTTGCGCAGACGCTGAATCAGATCGGGAACTTCCTGACGTTGCTGAACGTCTGCGACAGTTTCTGTGTCTGCAAAACTGAATTGGTTGCCGAGCAGGGCCGCGCCGGCCAAACCAGCGGAGGCGCGGAGAAAATCTCTTCTGTCTGTGCACATGGCCGGGGATTGTATTCGAAGGATTGAAGGCAGACAAACAAATTTGTTGAGCTGGCGGCGCGGCTACGGCTTTTCTGATCTGCGGCCACAAAACCTCTTCTCGTGTACAATTCGTCGCCGATGCGCTGGGTCTGTCGATTCTTGATCGCGGGTGCGCTCTTCGCGCTTGCCTCTACTCCGGCGCACGCTCAGAAAGTTTTGCGCTGGGGCGCCGACCCCAGCGGCGGCGCGCCTTACGTCTTTAACGATCCGAATCATCCCGATCAGTACATTGGCTACGAAAAAGAGATGGTCGACGCGTTGGCCGTGGCGATGGGCCGGAAACCTGAGTTCGTGCCTTCCGATTGGGAGACGCTCGTCTCCGCGCTGCAACGAAAATCATTTGACGTGATCGTCAACGGCCTGGAGCCGACGGCGGATCGCCAGAAACAAATTCAATTCAGCAAGCCCTACTACATTTTTCAGCTCGCGCTGACTGTGCGTAACGACGAGCAACAGATTCATTCACTCGCCGATTGCAAGAATCGAGTCGTCGGAACTTTGGGAAACACGGCCGCTTCGCGTTTGCTGCAAAAGGAAGGTATCCCTTTCAAAGATTACGCTGAACCGCCGACCGCTTATCGCGATCTGGAACTGAAGCGCATCGACGCCGTCATCATGGATGTCCCGGCGGAAGTTTTCTACGTCAGCAAAAGCACCACTTTGAAGCGCGCTTGCGAGCCATTCTTCCGCGGCACATACAACATTGGCCTGCGGAAAGGCGATGACGAACTTAAGACTGAAGTCGATGCGGCAATCGACAAGATTACAAACGACGGCACGCTCGAGCAGATTCTGCGCAAGTGGGGTTTGTGGAACGATGCGCAGCTTGAACTACAGACGGCGACGAAAACTGGCCAACCGCCGACCACCGCCGGCTATGACATAACTTCGATCAGTTTTAATTGGCGCGAAGCAATTTGGCGACTGACGCGGGCGGCGATGGTGACGGTGCTGATTGCCTTCGGATCGATGGCAATTGCAGTTGTGCTCGGCATGCCCCTGGCAATCGGCCAGTGGAAAGGCCCGCGACTGGTTCAGTGGCTGTGCACTGTTTATGTCGAGTTCTTTCGCGGCACGCCGGTCCTAGTGCAGCTACTGTTTCTCTATTTCGGTCTGCCCACGATTGGCTTGGCGATGCCGGGCTGGCTAACAGCGCTGATTGGCTTGGGCTTGAATTACGCCGCGTATGAATCGCAGGTTTATCGCGCGGCTTTGGAAGCAATCCCGCGTGGGCAGTGGGAAGCGTCTTACCTGCTCGGCATGAGTCCGGTGCTCGCTTTTCGCCGCATCATCGTGCCACAAGCGTTTCGGATCGCTTTGCCACCGATGACGAACGATTTCGTGTCGCTCTTCAAAGATACTTCGGTGGCGTATGCGATCTCAGTTTGGGAGTTGGCGACCGCTTATCGCGAGCTGGCGAATGCCTCGGGTCAATTTCTGTTGCTGGGCGTGGCCGTGTCGATTTTCTATTTGATCATGAGTCTGCCGATGGCGCATCTGGCGCGACGGCTTGAACGTCGGCTGCAAAGGCGAGAAGCGATTGAAGCGGTGGAAGCGGAAATTGCCTAAAGTGGCACAGACTTCAGTCTGTGTTTGGTCACAAGAATCACAGACTAAAGTCTGTGCTACGAAAATATGATTCGCGTATCCAATCTCATTAAGAACGCAAACGGCACACGCATCCTGCGCGGCGTCTCGTTCGAAGTACAGCCGCAGACCGTTTTGGGAATCATCGGCGCCTCGGGCAGTGGCAAGACGACGCTGCTGCGCTGTTTGAATGGATTGGAAAGAATCGACGGTGGTTCAATCGAATGCGCGGATGTTGTTCTCGAGTCAACTTTGCCGACACATGAGTACACGCGGCGGGTCAACGAACTACGACGAAAAGTCGGCACAGTGTTTCAGCACCTTTACCTGTTTCCGCATTTGACGGTGCTCGGCAATATTATTGAGGCGCCGACGCACGTGCTGCACGTGTCGCGGAAAAGAGCCGAGGACGAAGCCTACGAACTGCTCGAATCCGTGGGTTTGAAAGATAAAGCGCGGCGTTATCCCGAGACGCTTTCCGGCGGTGAGCAACAACGCGTCGCGATTGCCCGCGCGCTGGCGATGCATCCGCAGCTTTTGATGTTCGACGAGCCAACCAGCGCGCTCGATCCAAAACGAAGTGCGGGACTACGCTCGCTCCTGCGCGGCACAGTCTCTCGCGGTCATACGATGGTGATCGTTTCGCACTCAATCGGGTTTCTCGAAGGGCTGGCCGACAAACTCGTCTACATGGAGCAAGGCGAAGTCGTCGAGCAAGGAACCGTTGCCCAGCTTCTAAATTCGCCGCGCGATCCGCGTACGAAAGATTTCGTGGCGCAAGCGAAGTAGCTCGGTACGCACGCCTCCGGCGTGCTTTTCCTCAACTTTCCATTTTTCTAGAAAGCAGGCCGGGAGGCCTGCGCACCCAGGCTAAACTAGATTCATTGGTACGGGATTTTTCGGATCAGTGTAGTCGTAAAAGCCTCGGCCTGACTTGCGGCCATATAAACCCGCCATCACCATCCGCTTCAGCAACGGCGGCGCCGCAAAACGCTTCTCGCGAAATTCATTGAACATAATTTCCGAGATGTAGTACGTCGTGTCGAGCCCGACGAAATCTCCCAGCGTCAAAGGCCCCATCGGATAGCCGCAGCCCAGCTTCATCGCATTATCTATATCGACGATGGACGCCACTCCTTCTTCCAGCGCGCGAATCGCGTCCAGCAAGTATGGCACCAACAGTCGATTGACGATGAAGCCCGTGCGATCGCCGGTGCGTACCGGCACCTTGCCCAGGCTGCTCGCAAAGCGAACGGAATCTTCGTAGACCGCCGGGTCCGTCAGGATCGTGCGGATGACTTCGACCAATTTCATGAGCGGGACGGGATTGAAGAAGTGCATGCCGATGAACCGCTGTTGTCGGTCGCTGGAAGTCACGGTCATCATTTGCGTGATCGACAATGAAGAAGTATTCGACGCGAAGATCGTTTGCGGTTTACACAAATCGTCCAGACGCAGATACGTCTCACGTTTGGTCTCGAGGTTTTCAATGATGGCTTCGATGATGATGTCGCAGTCCGACAAGTCTTCGAGAGATGTTGTGCCGCGCAAACGTCCGCGAATTTCCTGCGGCTGTTCCTTGAGCGTGCCTTTCTCGGCAAATTTCGCCAGTGACTTCTCGATGCCGGCGAAGCCTTTCGCGATCAAATCGTCCGAAACTTCGCGGACGATCGTTTCATATCCGGCGGTGGCCGCCGTCTGTGCGATGCCTGCCCCCATCAATCCGCAACCCAGCACGCCAACTTTTTTGAATTCCATGATGTCTCCTTGGTTCGCTACAGAACCGCGAGCGATAGCGAGCGGATCATAAACTCAATCTTGAAATGAAGGCGCGAAAGCTCACGCGAATAAATGTCAATGTAGCACTCCTATCCGCTCGCTACCGCTCGCGGTTCTGTAACATTTATTCAAAATGCTTTATGACAAAGAAAAATGATATCAGCACCAGCAGCAGCGCCGCGATTTGCACCACGCGCCAAGCAATCGTGACGCTCGCGGGTTGGCCAGGCCGTTTGTAACTGACCACCGCGGCAATCGCTGCCCCCGAAATTAATCCGCCCATGTGCGCCGCGTTATCGATGATGCCGCGCCCGAGAAATCCAATCGCCAGATTCAGCAAAATCACCGGCAGCATTCCGGTTCCAAACGCGCGCTTGAAACCTTCCGGCAGTTCACGACGATACTTCAAACCGAACACGAACAGGACGCCGACAAGTCCGAACAATGCTCCCGAAGCGCCCGCTGAAGGTTTGTCGGCGGACTTGATCAAAAAGCTTCCAATCAATCCCGGGCGCGCGCCGGGGATCACTGTTAGGTAACTCGCGACCACACCGGCAACCCCGGTCGCAATCCAGAAGACCACGAACTTTGCCGATCCGTACAGCTTCTCAACCCACGGTCCGAGCACCCAAAGGCTGTACATATTGATCAGAACGTGCGGCAGGTTCACGTGGATGAACACCGGGGTGACGAACCGCCACCACTCGTGATCGAAACGGATGGCGTAATTCGTTTTCGCGCCAAACGAAAGCAGCACGCCTTCGGGAAACGCGCCCCATAGTGCCGTGGAGGACATCTCACTTGCTTGCCACATCAGTAGAAAAACAAAAAAGTTTGCGACGAGAAAAACGATCGTGAAGATGTATGGTCGCTGAAGGATCGTGAGCGCGTAACTCATTGCATAGCGCTCGCGCAACGGAATCGCGTGGGTGGCTGATTGTTGCGTTGCGCCGCAGACGTGACAGACGGTTTCTCCGGCGCCAATCAGCGCGCCGCAATTTCGGCAGACGCTCGGACGGCTGGAGTAGGTTGGTGAATTATCAGACAAGAGTTAGAAGTCCGCAGATTACACGGATTCAAAATCCCTTTCTGCGAAATCTGCGTAATCTGTGGATTCTCTCAGTTACCCTAATTCTCCCAGAAGGTTCACCAAATCGTCCGCGTGTTCTTCCTCGACGGCGAGAATATTCTCCATCAAACGCCGTGAAGTCGGATCATCGTTCCCAAAGTACTTAATCAGGTCGCGATAGCTGTCGATCGCGATGCGCTCGGCCACCAGATCTTCCTTGATCATGTCGGTCAGGGTCTCGCCTTCGACGTACTCTGCGTGACTGCGCGTCAGTAAACCTTCAGGATTGAAATTCGGCGCGCCGCCAAGTTGGACGATGCGCGCGGCAATTTGATCGGCGTGGCCCTGTTCGTCCGTTGCGTGCTCCAAAAACTCTGCCGCGACGCCGTCGGCGTGAATGCCGCTCGCCATGAAGTAATGCCGCTTGTAGCGCAGAACGCAGACGATTTCCGTCGCCAACGCTTCGTTCAGCAGCTTGATAACAGTTTCGCGATCGGCGGTGTAGCCCTCGGTCACCGCGCCCTGTTCGATGTGCTTGCGCGCGCGCTCGCGCAGAGTTTTGATGTCAGTCAGAAATGGTTTGTCAGCCACGATTGTGGACTCCTTGTTTCCTGGAATTTTGGGGAAACACGATGTTAAGCCTTGCCGAAAGCGAGAGCAAGGCGGCCCGTCTACCAAGGCGGCGACAACTTAGTAGCTGTCAGTTTGCCGGAACGGTTGCAGTCAGGCGGATTTCTGCCGGTGCATTCGCGTCCGCAATGACTTCGATTGGAACTTTCCATTGCACAGTCTTGATGCGGCAAACGCCGGTATTATCTTCGCGGCAATAGACGAAGGTGAATGAAGCGCTCGCCGTAGCTGAGCCGGCGCCGGTCCCGATCGGAATGCGGATCGGCAACGACAAGCCCTTCGCGGTCTTGCTGATATCAATCGGCGCGTTCTTCATCGACTCGCCATTCGATTCAATCGTGACGGAATATTGCTGAGGCGCGGTTGGGTTCAGGTGATAGCCGGCGGGCAGATTGACGTCGATAACGACTGCCGCGTCGCCAGCGCGTAGTTTCTGCGGCGCGACTTTTATTTCTTCAGCGTTGGGCGCGACTTCTGCCGTGGCCGCAGATTGATTGGTGGCTGGCGGCAGCAGCCCCTTAATGTGAAGCGTCTTCGTTTCTTTCGTCTTCAGATCAAGAATGCGAATCGCATGATTGTTCGTGTCCGCGACGTAAAGCTTGTCGCCGGCGACCGACAATCCGCCCGGTTCGTAGAACGAGGGATTACCGCCGTCGGATTGCCCAGGTTTCCCAGCGCCTGCGAACGATCTAACAGTTCGTGCCGCGGGATCGAGCAACTTGATCTTGTGATTGTAGGTGTCGGCGATCAGCAGCTTCCCATTCCAACTGGCCAGGCCGAGCGGATGTTGTAGACGCACGCCATCGCCCCGGCCATCCTGGTCGCCGAAATCGAACAAGTTGCCGCCGACCAGCGTGCGCACCTCGCCGTTTGCTCCCAAGTCGATTGCGCGAATGATGTTCGCCTCCGCATCCGAAACGAACAAAGTCTTTCCGTTAGTCGCCAGCGCGGACGGCTGCGCAAACGCGGCTTCATCGCGCGCGCCGTCGATGCGCGCTTCGCGGCCTGAGCCGGCAAACGTGGAAACCTCCTGCTTGTCTAAATCCAGTTTCCAAATCTGATGCGGCCCGGCCATCGCGATGTAAAGCGTGCGGCCGACAAGCTGCAAATCCCACGGCGAATTCAGCGCGACGGAACGCGCCGGACCTGACTCGCCGTATTCATGCGACTGCTGACCTGTGCCGGCAATCGTCTTGACCGTCTTCGCTTTCAGATCGATTTCGCGAATCAGATGATTCTCAGTGTCCGCAACATACAAATGATCGCCGTCAAGCGCCATGCCCTGCGGACGAAAGAGAGTCGACGCGTCGAACGTTCCATCGTCAGCGCCATGAGCGCCGGTGCCGATTGTTTCGATCAGCGTTCCGTCCAGCTTCGTGATGACGATGCGGTTGTGATCAGAATCCGCAATGAACAAACGATCGTTCTTTGCGTCAGCCAGAATCTTTCCGGGAAACGCCAGCGGCAAGTCGCCGACTTTCGCTTTTTCCAGGACCAACTTCAACGGTGCTTCGTTCAACTCTCCGCGCTTGCGAAATTCAGTAATCGTTTCTCCGATCGTTTTGTCGAGCACGTCGTAACCACCTTCACCGGACAAGCGGCCGATGATGTAACCCGCGGGATCGATTAAGTATCGTGTCGGCCAGGCATCGACAGCGTATGCTCTCCAGATGTTGAAATCGGCGTCGTTGACGATCGGGTGCTCGATCTCGTAGCGCAGAATGATGCGGCGAATATTCTCGGTGTCTTTTTCGTTTTCGAACTTGGCTGAATGAACGCCGATGACGACCAGTTCGTTTGGATATTTCTTCTCGAGCTTCTTCAGATCGGGAATGATATGCATGCAGTTGATGCAGCCGTAGGTCCAAAAGTCCAGCAGCACAACTTTGCCTTTCAAGGCCGCGAGCGACAGCGGCTTGTCTGTATTCAGCCAGCCACGGTGGCCGGTCAGCTCGGGCGCGCGGATTTTGGGCCGTTCCTGTGTTGGCATGTCTAGACCTTTCTCAAACACCAGGTCTTTGGTCTTTGATCTTAGTTCTTTGTCGGCAGCCGCCGACGAGAGGCGAAAATTCAATGGGCTAAGACAAAGAACCAAAAACCAAAGGCCAAAGACCAAAGACCAACTTCTGTATCCTCTGTGGTTAAGTTTCATTCCCGAGAACCTGATCCAACCGCTCTACGGCTCTTCTTAGATGCGGAATCGTGATCGATCCGCCTACAACCAGCGCCACATTGAACGCGTCCAGGAACTGTTCTCGCGTGACGCCGCACGCGGCGCACTGTTTGATGTGATAAGTGATGCAGTCATCGCAGCGCAGCACCAGGGACGCTGTTAATCCCATCAACTCCTTAGTTTTTTTATCGAGTGCGCCGTCTTCATAAGCCTGAGTGTCGAGCGCGAAAAATCTCTTGATGCCGAGGTGGTCGCTGCTCAACAGCTTTTCATTCATGGCCGCGCGATATTTGTCGAACTCATCCATCTGATCGGATCCTTTCGCGTTTTTCGCGACTGTAACACACGGTGAAATCTTTACCGAATCTGGCCTTTAGTGTCCGCGAGAAATCATTGACCATATCTATGCCAGCGTGTTTTCATTCAGGCGACTGCTATTGTTCGATCCACTTTCGATGATTGAACCAACCATGCCTGAAGCTTCCGTAGCAGGGCCAGATGATCCTGCGACCGAGGCTGCCGCGCAATTGCACGACTTGCTTCCCTTCACGGTTGGAGGCCAGACGTTTGCCGTCTTTACCGACCAGGTTGATGCGACGGCCGAAGCACGACCGTTCGCGCGTCTGCCGCGCGCTCCGGCCGCCGTCGTCGGCGTGGTCTGCGTGCGCGGACGGATGCTGACGGTGCTTGATGCGGCCGCAGTTCTGAGCAGCTCTAACAAAGCATGGGCGCCGCCCTTGCCCTATGTGCTGGTTCTGCACGGCGATGACCAGCTTGGCCTGGTCGCCGAAAGCTGCCGAGACACCATTACGATTTCGGCCCAAGACATTGAACGACCCGATGGCTCGGCTGAGTCAAACGATGGACCTGCATTGGGGACGGTGACGTATGCCGGTGAAACGATGGTAATTCTGGATGCGAGCCGGCTCTTCCGGCGCGCGGTGCAGCGCCGCGAGCGCCGCCGGCGCCGATTCTGAAAGTGCTGTTTTTCTGTGGCTTTTCGCGAAAGTTGTTGACCGCTGAATCGCGAGAGAGTTAGACTCCTGCCCGACTCAAACGCAATACAGAATTGGATTTAGGCAATTTCTCTACGCAACACGGAGGAGGAAAACAAAAGCACATGGCGAGATTTTCAAAAGTCATTCAACTCTTAACTGTGATCCTCGTGGTCGCCGTCGTGAACGTCTATGTGATGGGCGCGCCGATGAGATTGACGACGGATCCGAAGAAAGCCGACGCGCCGGAGACAACTGAAACCAGCGCGGATTTGGCCCGTGCAGAGATTGCAGCCAACAAAACCGTGACTCCGGTCGCAGTCGCGGCGGAGAAATTACCGCTGGCGCCGAACTCAAAGGTTGATTTCAACCGGATCTTTTCAAAGACCGAAATCACGTCCCGGGCGACTACGAGCCACAACTTCCTGAATGCGAAAACAGCGACGCGTGACATTTTCAAGGCGCCGCCACGCACCGGCACCGTTCCGCAAACTGACACCGATAGTGGTGGCGGCGGCAGCAGGGGCGCGTGGATCGCCGTTGGGATAATCGCCGCGGTGCTGACAATTGCCGTCATCGGCTTGCGGCACGACCGGAATCAATAGGATTCGTCAGCGCGGTTACTTTTGTGGTTCCGCGACGGGAGCCAGCTCTGTTGGAGCTCGCGTGGATTGCCGCTCATTTCGTGACGCGGGATGGCTTGCACTTCCGGAGTATCCCGCGCATACTTTTTGCGTTAGTTCCTGCTCTCGCGCCTCGACGGCGAGGCGCCTGTCCGTGCTGCGAAGCGACGTGTTCGGCTGAAGAGAGAGTGAGGTTATTTGTCAACTGTTAGGAGCCGCTCTCGCTATTAGTTAGAGCATCGGGACATCGCGCTTCGCCGAAAGAAAAGCAGACTTCCTGCCTTTGTTCAGTGATTGAGTTCCCGCGCTTCCCTTAGCACCAAAAGGACAGAACAAGAAATGGCTACAAAACTTTACGTAGGGAATCTCCCTTTCCAAACGACCAGCGACGATCTGCGAGAGCATTTCGCGCAGGCTGGGAATGTTGAATCGGCTCAGGTGGTTGAAGATCGCATGACGGGTCGCTCGCGAGGTTTCGGGTTCGTCGAGATGACTTCGCCGGAAGAGGCGGCAGCCGCCATCGAGCAGTTCAACGGCAAAGACTTCAACGGCCGCAACCTGACGGTCAACGAAGCTCGCCCCCGAACCGATCGCGGACCCGGCGGCGGCTATGGCGGCAATCGGGGCGGTGGTGGTTACGGCGGTGGTGGCGGTTACGGAGGTGGCCGAGGTCGCGACAAGGATCGCGATCGTCGTCCATCACGCAACGACCGCGAACCGCGTTGGTAATTTGTAGCGCAACTTATTAAGTTGCGTTTCTTAGAAACAGAAGGCAAAGGTGAATCGGCGCCTACGCGTCCAATTCAACCTTTGCCTTTTTGTTTACACGCGGGCCGCTTAGCGCCGACTTTTTTCGGGCGTGATCTTTAGCGTCATCCGCTGCCCACCGCGAATCAATTCAACTTCGTATTCTTTTCCTGCCTCCATCTCGCCGAGCGCATATGTGTAATCGTAGACATTCTTCACGTCGTGGCCCGCGAGTTTGACGACCTTGTCTCCGGCTTTCAACCCGGCTTTCGCCGCCGGTGAATCCTCGCGCACGCCATCGAGCAGCAACCCATCGTTCGAATCCGCATAGTTTGGAATCGTGCCGAGATACACCCGGAAGCCGGTTGAACGTCCCTGCGATTCGCTTTTTGCGACCGTGTAGGTTGGCCGCTTATTGCTCTTATCGATGTCGCGAATGATGTTCGCGACGAAAGACACAATGCGCGCTTCGCCTTCGTAATTGATCTTCTCAGCCGTATCCGAAGGCTTGTGATAATCGTTGTGTGTACCGGTCCAGAAAAAGAGCACGGGAATCTGTTTGGCGTAGAAAGACGAATGGTCGCTGGGGCCGTAGCCGTCTTCGTTGAGTGTCAATGTAAAAGGCGTTTCTGATACGTCGGTAGTCTTGACGCCACCAACGGTGACTATGTGGGGAGCGCTGATGAACCGCTGTACATCTTTCAAAAAGTCGCGCCACTCTGCGGCCGTTCCGACCCCGCCGATGATCAACTTTTGGTCCTTCAACCTTCCAATCATGTCCATATTGACCATTGCGACAGTGTTCGTGAGCGGCACGACTGGATGATTGACGTAATGGTTCGATCCGATCAGCCCTTCTTCTTCGCCGCTAAACGCAATGAACACGATCGTGCGGCGCGGTTTCTGCGCGGAAAACATCCGCGCGAGTTCGAGCAATCCTGCCACGCCCGACGCGTTGTCGTCCGCGCCGTGATGAATGTCGCCTTCGCGCGGCGCGAGACTGCCGTCGCCGCCAAGCCCGAGATGATCGTAGTGCGCGCCGATCACGATCGCTTCGTTCTTCAATTTCGGATCGCTGCCCGGCAGAATACCGACGACGTTAAATGAGGGCGACTCGCGACGCTCAACATCGATTGAGAGATCGACCGTGAGCGACGGCACATTCGTTCTGAGCAATAACGGTCGCGGCATCCCTGGCTCCGAGCTCTGCGATCCACCATCAGGTGAATCTTTTATTCGTCTGATGTCCGCGGATGCTTCGTACTCCGACAGATTGCCGAGCGGCAGCAGTCGCGCGGCGAGTGCTCGCGAAATAACGAGAATCGGAATTCCTGCTTCGCCGGCGTTGTCATAGGAAAGCCGCGCCAGTCTATCATCCGAAAGCTTCTCTTCCTTCGAAACGATAAACAGGGCTCGTGCCCCGACCGCGCGCGCCGCCGCAGCTTTGAAGCGAATCTGCCCGGCTTGAGCAAACTGACCATGGGGATTATCGCCATCGGGCGTGCCGTCGAGCACAATCGCGACCCGGTTCTTCGCGTTTGAAACTGAGTAGTCGTCGTACTTCAGTTCGGCCGACGAGATTCCATAACCAACGAAGGTTACCTCGGCAGCTTTCAAAGGCGTGTTCGAGGAAAAGCCGAGCGGCATCCAATCCTCACCAACTCGGGCTTGTACGCCGTCTACGTCATGCGAATTCAGCAACAACAAATTGTTTTTGCCAAGCTCGACCTTCGAGACGTAAGGAAATGGTTGCAGGTAACGCGCGCGGTTTTCGCCACGCGTGCGCGCAGGACCAGCCATCTGCATGCCCGGCCGCAAGCCCAGCATGTTGAATTCGGCGGCGATGTAATGCGCCGCATCATTCGCGCCTTGTGTGCCGGTTCGCCGTCCTTCAAGGGCGTCGGACGCGAGGTACATGATTGTTTGGCGAAGACGATCGACGCTGGGGTTTTGTGAAGTCGGTTGTTGCGCAACCGTGGCGATCGTCAACAAGCTGACCAGAGTCAGCGTGATTGATGCTCGTATGAACTGCCTGAATTTCATTTCTTGCTTCCTCTGTGTTCCTCTGTGACCTCTGTGGTGAAAACGTTCTTAATAACGACAGAGGACATAGAGAAAACTACTCAACCCAATCCGCAATAAAAATATTGGTCTCGCCCGGCTTGGCGGCATTTCGATTGGATGCAAATACCAGCTTCTTTCCGTTCGGCGAGAACATTGGAAAACCGTCGAAGGTGTTGTTGTAGGTGATGCGCTCCATGCGCGTGCCGTCCGTTTTGATCATGTAGAGATCGAAATCGCGGCCCTTCGGATCGGCGACATTCGACGAGAATATGATGCGCTTGCCGTCGGGAAAGAAGTACGGCGCGAAGCTGGCTTTATTCAGATGCGTCACCTGCCGTTTATTCGATCCGTCCGCATTCATCACCCAAATATCCAGCACCGTCGGCCGAATCAGGTTCTGTTTCAGCAGCGCTACGTAATCCGACTTTTCTTTTTGAGTCTGCGGGTGGTACGCGCGATAGACGATCTGCTTTCCATCGTAAGACCAGAACGGGCCACCATCGTAACCAAGTTCGTACGTCAAACGCTTCACGTTACGACCGTCGGCATCCATCCTGTAGATGTCCAGATCACCGCTGCGTTTGGAGGTGAATGCCAACTTTCCTTTGCGCGAGATAGTGGTCTCAGCGTCGTAACCGCGAACATCCGTGAGTTGCTTAAAATCCGAGCCGTCAGGCTTGGCAGTGAAGATATCGAACGTGTCATAGACCGCCCAAACGTATCCTTGCGAAAAGTCCGGCCGCGGCGGACATTGTTTTCCGCCTAGATGTGTCGATGAATAAAGAATTCGCTTGTCGCCGGGAAAAAAGTATGAACACGTCGTGCGTCCATCGCCGGTCGAAACCATCTTCACGTCCGACCCGTCGATGTTCATAGTGTAAATCTGATCACACTCACGCCCATCGCGCGTCGATTGAAAGATCAGTTTCTTCCCGTCGCTGGAAAAGTAAGCCTCGGCGTTTTCACCGCCAAAGGTTAATTGCTTGACGTTGCGTAGATGCTTTTCCTGTGGCAGCGCGAGATCGGAGGTTTGTGTGTGCGCTGGATTATTTGAACCACAGAGGACACAGACAAAAGCAGAGAGGAACGCACCAAGAACTGCCAAGCTGATGGTTAGTCGTTTTCTTCCTCTGTGTCCTCTGTGGTTAATTCTACCCATTCTTTTTCTCGAACTCTTTCATGAATTCAACCAGCGCCACACAACCTTCTCTCGGAAACGCGTTGTAGATCGACGCACGGATGCCGCCGACGCTGCGGTGACCTTTCAAGCCGTCCATGCCCGTAGCCGTGGCGTCGCTGGCGAATTTCTTTTCCAAATCTTCGGAAGGCAAACGAAATGTGACATTCATCGCGGAACGCGAATCCGGATCAGCATGCCCGCGATAGAAATCGGTGGCGTCGATTGCGTCGTAAATCAACTTCGCTTTCGCCTCGTTCTCGGCTTGCGTTCCTTCGAGTCCGCCCCTGTCCTTCAACCATTTGCAGACGAGATTCAGAATGTAAATGCCCCAGGTGTTCGGCGTGTTGTAGAGCGACTTGTTTTTTGCGTGGGTGTTGTAATCGAGCATCGTCGCCAAACCTTCGCGCACGCGGGGCAGAAGGTCTTCGCGGATGATCACAACGGTGACGCCGCTGGGACCCATGTTCTTCTGCGCGCCGGCGTAAATCAGACCGTATTTCTCGATCAGAATCGGCTTCGAGAGAATGTTTGAAGACATGTCCGCCACCAGCGGCACCTCGCCAACTTCGGGTTCAGTTTTGAATTCCACGCCTTCGATCGTTTCGTTCGAAGTCATGTGCACGTAGTTAGCGCTGGGGTTTAGCTGGAGCTCGTCCTGGTTGGGCACGCGCGTGAAGCCGCCATCAGCCATATTTGCGGCTAGATCGGCGGTGCCGAATTTCTGCGCTTCCTTAATCGCTTTCTTGCCCCAACTGCCCGTGATGATGTAGTCGGCTGATGAGTCCAGTGACAAAAAATTCATCGGCACCATCGCAAACTGCAAACTCGCGCCGCCTTGCAAGAACAGCACAGCGTAATCTTTCGTAATGCCAAGCAGCTCGCGCAGCCCCGCTTCCGCGTCTTGAATAATTTCATCGAAAGTTTTCGAGCGATGGCTGATCTCCATTACTGACATGCCGACACCCGGCAGGGACAACATTTCGTCGCGCGCCTGTTCCAAAACCGGAACCGGAATCACCGCCGGCCCGGCGCTAAAGTTGTAGATTCTTTCAGTCATGATTTATCGCCAGTTCGATCTTTGCGATCCTTTGCGCCTTCGCGCCTTTGCGTGAACTAACAACCTACGCACCGCAAGCGTTTTCACGCAAAGGCGCAAAGACGCCAAGTGCCGCTAAGACGCGCTCGATTCGTTAAATCTCTACCGGCATGCGCGCCGCGACTTCGTCGCGCGAGTGCATGGTCTCGGCTTCGTGAGTTATGCGGGTTGGATAGCGTTCGTTCCAGCAAGCGACGCAAGATTCCCCGGCAGGTATCCCCGTCGCAGCCAACATTCCTTCCAGCGACAGATAGCCCAACGAATCAGCTTCGATAAATTCGCGAATGCCTTCGATCGAATAGTTCGCGGCGATCAATTCTGATTTATTCGGCGTGTCCACGCCGTAATAGCACGGGCTGATGGTCGGCGGACAGGAAATGCGCACGTGAATCTCCTTCGCGCCCGCTTCGCGAACCATGCGGACAATCTTCTTTGAAGTCGTGCCGCGCACGATCGAGTCGTCAATTAGCACAATCCGCTTGTCTTCGATCAAGTGCCGAACAGGATTCAGCTTAATACGCACGCCGAAGCTGCGAATGGATTGCTTCGGCTCGATGAACGTGCGGCCGACGTAATGATTACGCACGAGGCCAAGTCGAAAAGGCAATCCACTTTCCGCCGAATAACCAATCGCCGCGGCGACACCTGAATCAGGAACCGGCACGACGATGTCTGCGTCCGCGGGCTGCTCGATTGCCAGCCGCTGTCCCATCTTGTGACGCGAGTGATTGACGGACTGGCCAAAGATGATCGAGTCGGGCCGCGAAAAATAAACGTGCTCGAAGATGCACATCGCATGTTGCTCGGGTTTCAGTGGATGCGACGAACGCAAGCCTTCTTCGTTGATGACGATCATCTCGCCGGGTTCGACGTCGCGGACATACTTGGCGTCGATCAGATCGAAAGCGCACGTCTCTGAAGCGATCACCCACGCGTCTTCCAAACGCCCGAGTGCCAGTGGTCGAAACCCACGCGGGTCGCGAATCGCGATCAATTCTTTCGGCATCAGAAACAGCATCGAGAAGGCGCCTTCCGTCTCGCGCAGCACTTCGGGAATCGCTTCGCTAACGTTTGCGGCCCGCGAGCGCGCGACGCCGTGCAGCACAACTTCCGTGTCGGACGTTGAAGAAAAAATTGCGCCTTCTTTTTCCAGCTTCTTTCTTTCTTCACGCGCGAACGGCAGGTTGCCGTTGTGACAGACGGCGATTTGTCCGTGCTGGCAGGTGACGACGAACGGCTGACATTCGCGAATCGAAACTTCGCCGGCCGTCGAATACCGAACGTGACCAATCGCAGCCCATCCGCCAAGTCGATCAAGCTGCACTTCGTCGAAACTCTCGCGCACGTGCCCCATCGCGCGTTCGGAAATCAGTTGCGCGCCGTCGGAAGTAACGATGCCGCACGATTCCTGGCCGCGATGCTGCAAGGCGTACAATCCGAGGTAAGTCAGGCGCGCAGCATCTGTGTGGCCGTAGATGCCGAAAACGCCGCACTCTTCGCGCAGCTTGTCGTCGAATAGCGTGTTCACGAGCTTTGAGATTATCGCGCCTTTGACTTGTGTTCAACCCCAACCTTGTCGGGGCCGCATATCACGCGACAAACTAAATCGAATCAGGTTATAACTAACTAATTCGAAGGAAGAGCATGAAGAAACCCGCGAAAGTTCTGCTTACCTTAGTTGTATCCGGTGTGTGCCTGGCCTCGATCATGACGGTTGCCACGCGCATGACCTTAGGCGCTGCTTCGGTTTCAGCCGGCGCCGACGCACAATCAACCTTCAACTCGAAATGCGCGAAGTGCCACGGCCGCGATGGTCGCGGCAAGACGTTTCGCGGCAAGCTGACGCGCGCGCGCGATCTCACGGACGCGGGCTGGCAGAACGATGTGACCGACGAGCGACTGTTCAATTCAATCAGCAGCGGCCGCGGCAAGATGCCATCATTCAAGAAGTCTCTGTCCGAAAGCCAGATCGACGAATTGATCGGCTACGTGCGGCGGCTGCGAAGGTAATGAGCAACGAAGAACACAGTGCACGACCAGGCATAACTGGCTTGATGCTGCGTGTTTTGCTGGCAGCCGGATTGATTGCGGCGCTTCTCTACGCGGGTTTGAGAATCTATCAACGCCTGCCGGCGGAGAATTCGGACTTCAATGCCGGCGATCGCGGTCTTGACACAGGCACTCGCCTGGTCGTGCGAAACACAATCCGCAACGCGACGCTGCATTCTCCGATCGAGTTGTACAGGTTCAATTTGGCGGCGGCGCGGCGCGAGTTCGATGAATCGCCTCGGCTGGCGAGCCAGTTCGATGATTTCCTGGCGCGAAGAATGCACGACATCATTCCGGTTAAGGCCGAAGTCAGAACCGATGGGGTCGCCTCAACTTTCCTCAACGCCGGCGACTGGTGGTTGCGGGCAACCGCGCAACTCGACACCGGCGAAGAGATCGAATGGCGTCTGCCGCTTACGGTTACTAATCGAGATCAGGCAATCGATTTGTCGTACGAGAATTCTTACGAGCGAACGAAGAAATTCTGAACGGAAAGCGATCTTTGTACTTTGATCTTTTGTACTTTGAATTGACGGCAAAGCACCAAGTACCACGCACAAAGTACGAGATGAGAGCTCTTCGCTACCAAAACGGATCGCTTTCAGTCAGCGACGTGCCGAACCCGGTCGCTGATGGCGAAGCACTCGTGCGCGTCACGCTGTCGGGAATCTGCAATACAGATTTGGAAATTGCCCGCGGGTACGCGGGATTTGAAGGCACGATCGGCCACGAGTTCGTCGGCGTGATTGAAGAGCTACCGCACAACGGGGCAGTAGCCCGACCGTTAGGGAGGGCTCATGACAGTGAGCCCTTGCTTACGCGCGGGCTAGTGCCTGGTGCCCGCGTCGTTGGCGAAATTAATGCGGGCTGCGGCGCGTGCGAATTGTGTCGCGCCGGCGATCCTCGTCACTGCGCGAATCGAACTGTGCTGGGCATTGTCGGCCGAGATGGCGCGCATGCGGAGTTGCTCAAACTGCCCGTCGCAAATCTCCTGCCGGTACCGGAAAACATTCCGGATGAGCAGGCAGTCTTCACGGAACCATTGGCCGCCGCGTGTGGAATCCTCGAACGCGTCTCCATTACGGACGACACACGCGTCGCAGTCGTCGGCGATGGCAAACTCGGACTGCTGTGCGCGCAAGTGCTCGCGACGACAGGCGCGGCGGTAACGTTGATCGGCAAGCACGAAAACAAACTTGCGATCGCGGAACGATGCGGAATCGAAACGGCGACGGTCGATGCTGCTGAAAAGCGCAAAGGCCGTTTCGATGTGGTCGTCGAAGCTTCTGGCTCGCCGAGCGGTTTCGCGTTGGCGGTCAACGTCTTGCATCCGCGCGGCGTACTCGTTTTGAAATCAACTTTTCATGGAAAGACGGAAATCGAAGCTGCGCCTTTGGTAGTTAATGAAATCAGCGTCGTCGGCTCGCGCTGCGGCCGCTTCGCCCCGGCGTTGGAACTGCTGAGAACCGGGGCAATCGACGTTGAGAACCTCATCAGCGAGGAATTTCCTTTGTCATCCGGTGTCCAGGCAATGAAGCGCGCCGCCGAGCCCGGAATCTTGAAGGTTCTGTTAAGACCTTAGACCCGTTGGTTCTAGTTTTTCCCGGACAGTTTCGGCTATACTGCCCAGACCAGCCCCGGACCAAAAAGAGTGTGGCCTGCTCATTCAATTAAACGCTGTCACGATTTCGAAGGCGGTGACTTATGTTCGAATCTTTTATGCAAACGACGGATGCCGAAAAGTCAATTTTGCGAAAGTTGCGCGTTTGGATTGCGGCTTTGGCCGCGGTCTGCGTACTGACCGGCGTCGGCATCGGCGCGATACTCGCAGGCCGACCGGCCGTAGCGCAGGATCAGATGCAGCTCGCGGCGCGCGGCCCGGACGCTTTGTCCGCTTCGTTTGTCGAGATTGCGCGGCACGTCGAGCCGGCGGTCGTGAACATTGACACTTTGCAGGCGTCAGCGGACATTGCCGAAACCGACACCGAAGACAAGTCGGAAAAGACGCCCAGCAATCCGCTCTATGAAATGTTTCGGCGCCAGCCGCCGCGGCCGATGCGTGGCGTGGGCAGCGGATTCATCATCGATGCGAAGGGTTACATCGTGACAAACAATCACGTGATCGAAGATGCGTCGCGCATCACGGTTAGTCTGTTAACCGGCGAACGCTATCGCGGCAAAGTGATTGGCGTTGATCGCGAGACTGACATCGCGCTGATCAAGATTGAAGCGGATCATGCGCTGCCGGTGATGAAGTTCGGCGATTCAAACGTGGTGCAGGTTGGCGATTGGGTGCTGGCGATTGGTTCGCCGTTCGGTTTGGACCAGACGGTAACTGCCGGAATCATTTCCAAGAAAGAACGCGACTCGCAGGCGTTCACCAATTTCCAACGTTTTCTGCAAACCGACGCGGCCATCAATCGCGGCAACAGCGGCGGACCACTGGTCAACATGCGCGGCGAAGTCATTGGCGTCAATTCGCAGATCGCCACGCTAAATGGCGACTACAACGGGATCGGTTTTGCCTTGCCTTCAAACGACGCGAAGTATGTCTGCGATCAGATTCTCGTGAATGGCAAAGTCAAACGCGGCTATTTAGGTGTGACGCTCGATTCAGTGAAGACCGAGGCTGCGCGCGTGTACTCGCTGCCGGATGCGCGCGGCGCGATTATCGCGGACATTCAGGCCGAACGCGACGGTCAGCCGACCCCGGCGACAAAAGCCGGATTGCACGTCAACGACATCGTGGTCGAGTTCAACGGCCAGCCGGTGCAGGATTCGCAGGATCTGATTGCGAAAGTTGCCGGGGCTGCCGTCGGCCAGACCGTGAGTCTGACTTTCTTGCGCGACATCGATGGGAAACTCGAGCGGCGCTCGATTAGTGTCGCGCTGGCCGAGCGGCCCGATTTCAACGCTCGCGATGAAACGGTTGCGCCGAAGGACAAGCCGGCCGCGTCAAACAGCAACAGCACGCGCCTGGGATTAACGCTCAGCGAACTCACGCCGCAGTTGATTGCCGATAAGCGTTTAAACGGGGTCAAGGGATTGTATGTGAAGGAGGTTGATCCGAACGGCCTCGCCGCTGATGTTCGCCCGCAGGAGGTGCAAAGCGGAGAGGTTGTCACACGCATCAATCGAGTACCCGTGACGACGCTTGCGGAGTTCCAGCGGGTGATTGATTCGCTGAAACCGGGCGACGCGATCGTTCTGAATCTCTCGCGATTTGATCGGCGCGCCGATCGCATCGTGCAAAGGATTGTTCAGTTTACATACGAGTGATGGGTGAATGGTGATAGGTGATAAGAGGTTTACCTGTCACCCATCACTTATCACCTATCACCAACCATGGTTCAAGCAAAACGAGCTTTGGCTAAGAAAGCCAGGTCACGTCAACCTTCATCAACATCGCGCGCGGACAATTACCACAACTACATCGGCGGCCAGTGGGTGCCGAGCTCGAGCGGCGAATGGATCGAGAATCGAAATCCCGCCGACACCCGCGACTTGATGGGCCGCTTTCCGCGTTCGACCGAAAGTGACGTCGAGAAAGCCGTCGCCGCCGCGAAACAAGCATTCGATGGCTGGCGCTTAACTCCCGCGCCCAAACGCGCTGAAATCCTTTTTCGCCTCGGCGAAATCCTGATTCGCGATAAAGAGAAGTACACGCGCGACATGACGCGCGAAATGGGCAAGGTTCTCAAGGAAGCCGGCGGCGACGTGCAGGAGGCAATCGATTGCACTTATTACACAGCGGGCGAAGGGCGGCGGCTGCACGGGTTCACGACGCCCGCGGAGATGCCGAACAAGTTTGCGATGTGCGTGCGCCAGCCGGTGGGATTGTGCGGTCTGATCACCCCCTGGAATTTTCCGATGGCAATTCCATCGTGGAAGTTGATGCCCGCGTTGGTTTGCGGCAACACCGTGGTGATCAAGCCCGCCGAAGACACGCCGCTCTCGACCTACAACTTAGTCAAAGCGTGTGAAGAGGCCGGCATTCCACCGGGTGTGGTGAATCTGGTGATGGGCCGCGGCTCAGTCGTCGGCAATCGCATGACGAGCCATCCCGCGATCCGTTTGATTTCGCTTACCGGCTCGACTGAAACCGGCCGCCGGGTGGCGTCTGTCTGTGCCGAGCGCAACGCGATCTGCTCGCTCGAAATGGGCGGCAAGAATGCCATCATCGTGATGGACGATGCTGATATCGATAACGCTGTCGAGGGCGCTATCTGGGGAGCGTTCGGAACTTCGGGGCAACGCTGCACCGCATCGTCGCGGCTCATTGTTCATAAAAAAGTTTACAAGCAGTTCAGCAAAAAGCTGGTGAATCGCGCGCAGGCTTCGCGGATCGGCAACGGCGCCGACCGAGCGGTGGATGTTGGCCCGGTCATCAACGCCGCTGCGATTGAAAAGATTATGAGCTATATCGCCATCGGCCAAAATGAAGACAGAGCGACGTTGGCCTGTGGCGGGCATCAACTGACAAAAGGTGAATACGCGCACGGTTATTACATCGAGCCGACTGTCTTTACCGACGTCACGCCCGACATGCGCATCGCGCAGGAAGAAATCTTTGGCCCAGTCACGGCCGTCATTCCGGCCAGGTCCCTCGATGAGGCGATCGAGATCGCGAACGGCGTTCAGTACGGTTTGTCGGCGGCGATTTACACGCAAGACGTCAACCGCGCGTTCCACGCAATGAACGACACGTACACCGGGATCTTTTACGTCAACGCTTCGACCATCGGCGCCGAAGTTCATCTGCCCTTTGGCGGGACGAAGGGCACGGGCAACGGCCATCGCGAAGCGGGCACGCAGGTGCTGGACATCTTTTCTGAGTGGAAATCCGTTTACATCGATTACAGCGGCAAGCTGCAACGCGCGCAGATCGATAATAAGAAAGCGATTGGCTAAGGAGCGCACGCATCCCTGCGTGCGGTTCGCAGGCATCCTGCCTGCAATTCCTATGAAGACGGGTGCGAAATAGCACCCGTTTTGTTATGTTTGAGCCGCAAATGGACTCATCCCGCATCCGCAACTTTTCGATCATCGCCCACATCGATCACGGCAAATCGACGCTGGCTGATCGTCTGCTCGAACTGACGGGCGCTGTAACCGGACGCGAGATGGAGGCGCAGGTGCTGGACGACATGGATCTCGAGCGCGAGCGCGGCATCACCATCAAGGCGCATGCGGTGCGGCTGGATTACAAAGCCAAAGACGGTCAGAAGTACGTTCTCAATTTGATCGACACGCCGGGCCACGTCGATTTCTCTTACGAAGTTTCGCGATCGCTATCGGCGTGCGAAGGCGCTTTGCTGGTGGTCGATGCGTCGCAGGGCGTCGAAGCACAGACGCTCGCGAATACTTACCTGGCCATCGAAAACAATCTCGAATTGATTCCAGTCATTAATAAGATCGATCTGCCGGGCGCTGAACCAGAAAGAGCCATCGAAGAGATCGAGCACTTTATCGGGCTCGGCACGCACAACGCCGTGCTCACCAGCGCCAAGACAGGCCAGGGCGTGGAAGAAGTTCTCGAAAGCATCGTGCGTGACGTGCCACCGCCGAAAGGCGATCCCGAAGCGCCGTTGAAAGCCCTGATTTTTGATTCGTGGTACGACTCGTATCGGGGCGTGATTGTTTTGTTTCGCGTTATCGACGGCGTG
>DATBSG010000016.1:0-4886 GCA_036559945.1 Pyrinomonadaceae bacterium | reverse complement strand
AAGCGAGTCTTCACGCGTCGAATCTTTCTCGGCAAACTTGATGCTGACGTGATTGCTGATGTTGAGCCGCCGACGTTCGTCACATTTCAATCAGGATCATTTCGCGGCGATCAGGCGGTGAAGGGAAGTGGCGCTCCGGTTGAAACGATGCCGGTTGAAATCGGCGAGGTGCGCATGAAACCTGAAGCACCGTTTCAAGAAGCGAAGCAGGCCGTCGATCTTAGCAAGGCCGACATAATCGTCGCCGTCGGTCGTGGCATCAAGAGCAAAGACAACCTGGCGCTGGCTGAAAAACTGGCGGAAGCTCTGGGCGGCGACCTGGCGGCGTCGCGACCGATCTGTGACGCTGAATGGCTGCCAATCGATCGACAAATTGGATCGTCGGGTCAAACCGTCGCGCCGAAGCTTTACGTTGCCATCGGAATCTCAGGCGCGATCCAACATCTGGTCGGGATGAAGAACTCCAAGACAATTGTCGCCATCAACAAGGATCCGGAAGCTCCCATCTTTGACATTGCCGATTACGGCATCGTCGGCGATCTTTTTGAAGCCGTGCCGGTGCTCACCGAAGAAATCAAGAGGCTCAAGGGCTGATAGTGGCACGGGCGTCTCGCCCGTCAATCAACCGCGCAAGATGCGCGTGCCACTTTTTTTGCGTTTTCCCTCTTCAAGTCTTAAGATTTCGTCGTTCCCTCAAAAACTGAATCATCCATTTCTTCAGGAGGTTTTCTTTCATGAATCCGTTCTATCGATATGCGGTCGTGGTTGTCTTCGTTGCCTTGTTCATAGCGATTGCGTTCTCCGCGTCTCGTCGCATTAGTGCGAATTCGCATGCTGATGTTGAATCGACGGAGAGCGTCGGAGACAACCCACAGAAATCAATCATCGCCGGATTTGATTTTTCGAACATCGATAAATCGGCGAATGCCTGTCAGGATTTCAATCAGTACGCCAACGGTGGCTGGATGGCCAAGAACGCGATTCCCGCTGCTTATTCCGTCTGGGGGCGATTTACACAGCTCGACGAGCAGAACACGATGGTGTTGCACGACATTCTCGATGGGCTGCTGAAAAAGAAAACGCTGGCGGGCAACGAACAGAAGATCGCCGACTTTTACGGTTCGTGCATGGACGAGAAGACGATTGAAGCTGAAGGGATCAAGCCGCTTGAGCCTGAGCTACAACGTATCGACCAGGTCAACGACTTGCTCAGTCTGGAAGATGAAATCGCTCGCTTTCACGCGCACCGTGTTCCTGCCGTATTCGGGTTTGGCGCGACGCAGGATTTCAAAGACTCGACCGCGATCATCGCGCAGGCGGTGCAAGGCGGTCTCGGCTTGCCGGATCGTGATTACTACCTCAGCGACGACGCGAAGTCCAAGCAAACTCGCGACGAGTATCAAAAGCACGTGGCGCGCACGTTCGAGTTGATGGGTGACGCGCCCGATCGCGCGGCGGCGGAAGCGGCTACCGTGATGAAACTCGAGACGAAGCTGGCAGAGAATTCTTTGACGCGCGTGCAGCGCCGCAATCCGGAAGCAAACTATCACCCGATGACGAAAGCGCAGTTGATCGAGATGACCCCCGACTTTGATTGGGGCCGGTATTTCCGCGGCATTGGCGTTCCCGAAATCGCGAAGGTAAACGTCGGCCAGCCCGACTTTTTCAAAGGCGCGGACAAGCTGCTCGTGTCAATTCCGGTCGACGAATGGAAGACCTATTTGCGGTGGCATCTGGTGAACGCCGCGTCGAATACTTTGTCATCGAAGTTCGTCGAAGAGAGCTTCAGCTTCAATGGGAAGTACCTGCAGGGAACGAAAGAGATGCTGCCGCGTTGGAAGCGCTGCGTTGCCAGCACCGATCGCGCATTGGGTGAGGCGTTGGGTGAACTATACGTCAAGAAAACATTCACGCCACAAGCACGGTTGCGCGCCCGGACGATGGTGCAGAACCTGATCACTGCGCTGCGCGATGATCTAACCACGCTCAGTTGGATGAGTGATGAAACCCGCAAGAAGGCGGTGGCGAAACTCGAAGCTTTTCAACGCAAGATTGGCTTCCCGGACAAGTGGCGAAACTACGAGGCGCTGCAAATTGCGAAAGGCCCTTATTACAACAACGCTGTTTCGGCCGGCGAATTCGACTTCAAACGAAACCTTGGCAAGATTGGCCGGCCTGTCGATCGCACCGAATGGGGCATGACGCCGCCGACCGTCAACGCTTACTACAATCCTTCGATGAACGAGATTGTCTTCCCGGCCGGCATTCTTCAACCACCGTTCTACGATCCCAAAGCCGACGACGCGTTCAACTACGGCGGAATCGGCGCGGTCATCGGCCACGAGATGACGCACGGCTTCGATGATCAAGGCGCAAAGTTCGACGCGTTGGGTAACCTTGTAATGTGGTGGACGCCTGACGACTACAAGAAGTTTACGGCGCGCACCGATTGCGTCGTCAAGCAATTCGATTCGTTCGAAGTCGAGCCGGGCCTGCATCAGAAAGGGCAGCTCGTCGTAGGCGAATCTGTCGCTGACCTCGGCGGTTTGACGGTCGCATACGCGGCTTATCAAAAGTCTTTGCAAGGCAAGCCGCGACCGAAGAACATTAACGGCTTCACGCCCGAACAGAGATTCTTCCTGGGTTGGGCCCAGATCTGGTCGCAGAACATTCGACCGGAAGCAGCGCGGCTCAGAAACGCGACTGATCCGCACCCGCTGGGGCGCTTTCGCGTGAATGGACCGCTATCGAACATGCCGCAGTTTGCCGCGGCGTATGGCTGCAAAGAAGGCGATGCGATGGTGCGCCCACCCGACAGGCGTTGCCAGATTTGGTGAGTATTCGCCGCGGATTTTAGCGGATAAGCGCCAATACGAAACGTAAACGGCTTTTCTAATCCGCGCTGATCTGCTTCCATCGCGGCTATTTCGCGCCGTTCGCTAACCCTTTTAAGTCGTCCGCGATTTCCGCTGGCTTCCATTCATTGTTCCGATAGAGCTTTACAAGCTTTCCGTTCGGATCAATCACTGCAGTGCGCAATGAATGGATAACTTGTTCTTCGCCAGTGGACGAGTCCTTGATATAGCGCAGCCCGAAATACTCCGCAATGCGTTTCACTTCGTCGGCGGTGCCCGTGGCGAACTCCCAATGCTGAAATGTTTCGTCTGAGTAGCGGCCCGTGTGAGACGCTCCATAGCTGCGCATCACTTTTGGCGTGTCGTATTCAGGGTCAAAACTGACGGTCAGCAAATGCGTTTTTGCGTAAACCTCCGGCTGTTGCTGCAACTCTTTATCTATTGCCGCGAAGTTGTTGCTCATCAAAGTGCACTGATCAGGTTGCAGGCAGCGCGTGTAAACGAACGTCAGCGCCAGCGCTTTGCCTTTGTATTGCGCCAAGCGAATCGGCCTACCATCCTGATTCACCAGAGTGAAATCCGGAATTGCGTCGCCGGGTTTTGGCTCGCCGGGCACGACTGTCGTTGGCGTTAGCATCGCGCCGCCTTCAGTGATTGCGGTTATTTCAATCCATGAAGAAACATCGTCGACGACCAGCGTGCCGGTGATTTGGTCGCCGGGTTTCATGACGTCAAGATCGGCGTTGTTCTTGATCTTGAAATCCATGGTCATGCCTGGCATGTAGCCAGGGATGTCTTCGTGCTTGATCGTCGCGGTGTGCTGCGCTTTGTCGACGGCCACAACGACGCCCTTCATTGGGTAACGCTTTTCGTTTGTGGGCGGACGCTCACCCCAGGTGCAGTTGCCGGCGCCAATGGCCAGCGCGATTAAGACGCAAAGATGAATTGTTCTGCGGTTCATGATGATTGATGTAGGTTAATGATTAAGTTTCCTCACCTCAAGCCGCGACGCGCGAAACAGTTGAAAGCCGCGTTGTGTTAGCATTGGCGCGATGGTAGCAACCGAGCAGAAACGAGCAGAAATACTTGACGGTCGCACGGCCGCTGCCGCCATCAAGGCAGAAGTCGCCGCCGAAGTTCGTCGTCTGAAAGAAACGCACGGCATTACGCCATGTTTGGCCGCCGTGTTGGTAGGCGATAATCCGGCTTCGGCAGTTTATGTCCGGAACAAAGTGCGTGCGTGCGAAGAAGTAGGCATCACCTCCCGGCAGCTCGTCTTGCGGGATTCGATATCTCGTGAAGAGCTACTGAATGTCATCGCGGAGCTAAACGACGACAACCAACTGGACGGCATTCTCTTGCAGTTGCCTCTTCCCAAACAGATTGACGACACGTTCGTCATCGAAGCAATTGATCCAGCGAAAGACGTGGACGCTTTTCATCCGACAAACGTCGGCTTGCTCGCAATGGGCCGGCCCCGATTCATCCCGTGCACGCCGGCAGGAATCATCGAGCTTTTGGATCGAAACGGGATTGAGATCGCCGAAGCTAATGCCTGTGTAGTCGGTCGCAGTCAAATCGTCGGGCGGCCCGTCGCAAGTCTCTTGTTGCAGCGCCACGCGACGGTGACAATCTGTCATTCAAAGACGCGCGACTTGCCGTCGGTGACGCGACAGGCGGACATCCTCGTCGCGGCAATTGGCAAGCCCGCTTTCATTCGGGGCGACTTCATTAAACCGGGAGCGACGGTGATCGACGTGGGCGTAAACCGACTCACTGACATCGCTCAGGCGCGCGAATTCTTTGGCGCTGAAGCAGATAAACGCGTCGCGGCGATTTCGGAAAAAGGCTACGCGCTTGTCGGCGATGTTCATCCTGCAGAAGCCGATGTCGTGGCAGGGCGACGAACGCCTGTGCCGGGCGGCGTCGGATTGCTGACTGTGGCGATGCTGATGCGGAACACTTTGCAGGCGGCGAAGTGGAGAAGAGGGGTTTAGGAGCGCAGGCATCCTTGCCTGCGGTTCGCCGGCA
>DATBSG010000015.1:0-7009 GCA_036559945.1 Pyrinomonadaceae bacterium | reverse complement strand
GTGGGTAATGCCAACTCGGCGATGTCGTGAAACGTCAGGGCCGTCGCGCACAGAGATGGATCGACACGGCGGTACGCAACGTATTGCTGAAGAAAACTGCGGAAGAAGTCGCTGGCGATTTCTACCAACGAGAGGTCGCTTTTGCCAAACGCGAAGCAAATCGGGACTGCAGATGCGCGGCGAAAGAACAGCTCGTCGTAAGCCTGCCGCAGAAAGTCAGAACCGCCGGCCGTGGGAGCGGCGAATACGAGAAGCTTGTGTTCGGGAAGTTGAGACGCGTAACTGATGAGCCGATGCAGCTCTACGTCCCGGCCGACGAAGTCGTGCCGCGCGACATGCGCAAGTATTCTTTCCTGGCTCATCGTGCGTTGCGCTCTCGTCGCCGGCGCGAGCTATCTCGGAGCACCCTGGTACGCGTAGGCGCGATTCTTCCCATGACTTTTCGCGTGATAAAGCGCGCGATCGGCCGCGCGGATTATTGCTTCCACCGAATCAAGCGCGGGTGCAAGCGACGAAAGACCGATGCTCACTGTCACGCCACTCAACGGCTGCGATTCGCCCTGCGGAAACCGCGTCTGCATGATCTTGCGCCGCAGCCGATCGGCAATTGCGCCGGCTTCGTCCAGGGTCGTTTGTGGCAGAAGAATCGTGAACTCCTCACCGCCATAACGTGAGGCAACGTCCGCTTTGCGCAAGGTCGATCTCAGACATTGCGCCGTAATCTCCAGCGCTCGATCGCCGGCCTGATGACCATTGCGATCGTTGTAGAGTTTGAAGTCGTCGATGTCGATCATCATAAAGCTCATCGGAAAATCGTAGCGCTTCGAACGATTAAGCTCTTCCGACAAGCGCGCTTCCATGTAGCGCCGGTTATGCAAACCCGTCAGCGGGTCGGTGATCGACATTAACTGAAACTGGTTCGCGCGATGCTGCCACGCCGCGCGCTCCAGCGCCAGCGCAATTTGGGGCGCGACCAAATCAATCAACTCCAAATCGGATTCGTCGTATGGCTCGCCGCTGCGTTTGTCCGCGACGTTCAGCACGCCTATCTTTCGCGCACCGATCGTAATCGGGTAACTCATGAAAGATTTCGTCTTGTATCGCCGCTCGGGCAAAGAGCGCTTACCCAACTCGTCGATCGTCGTAACCAGCGGCTGGCCCGCACTGAAAACTGAGCCGGCAATCCCCTCGCCTATGCGGATGTTCGCGACTTCCGTCGCGGCCACGGGAATGCCGCGCGCGGCCTTGATCGTTAACTCATTGGCATATTCGTCGATCAACCATAGCGATCCGCGTTCTGCGTCTAGCAAGTCTGCCGACTGCGCCAGAATGGATTCATAGATCTGCGACGGTTCGCCGGCGTCGATCTGTTCCGCGAACCGGCGAATTGCCTCCGCAAACGGCGCGCGTCGATCCAACCCGGTGTACGGCGCCCGCTGCACGCGACGTTCTTCGGTAGCCGGCACTTCAGGCTCTGGTTGTTCGTGTTGTTCCGGCGGCGCTTCAGTTTCTCTTTCGGCGTGTTGTTCCGGCGGCGCTTCTGTCGGCAAGGCGACAACCGCGTGCTCTCGAAACTCCTGCGCAGCGCGGCTCACCTTAAGCGCAGCATGATCGAGATCAGCTTCGTCGGCGAAGATCACGTTGCGAAACAACTCGTCTGAGGCTACTTCATGCAAGTCGCCGGACCGAACTCGCTCAACGAACTCGCGGTAGTCCGAGCTACTGGAAAACGCACGGCCCCCGATGACCGCCAGTTGCCGGCCGCTTATTTCGACCGGCAGCGCAAAGCACTGCAAGCCGGCATGACAGCGATAATGAACAACTGCACCTTCGTCCGTCGCGCGTTTGTGCGCCATCCCACAGTAAGGATCGCAAAGTCGGACGTGCTCAGGCGAAGACTGAAGCGTCTCACAAATCGAATTGTTGTTCGCAATCGCCAGTGCCGGCGGTTGATAACCTTCGACGAGCAGCAAGGCGATGCCTGACGATTCCGCCAGAGACTTCTGCGTGGGCGCCCAACCACTCGGCGCCCGCTCGGGTGTTTCCTGTTCAATCGCGGCCAGGCGCGCGAGTTTCTTTTTAGTCATTCGGGGGTTCCAAGCCAAAGGGCATCATTTGCGGTCAGTATAGGTTCGCGGCAAAGCCGTCACAAGCCATCGCTCGCGCACACTTCGCGCCGACGACCCATCGGTACTGTTTCAACTCACAGTATTCGTAAACGACTAATTAACGGGGTTTTTCACGCGCTGGACGAAGCGATGTGCTGCCACAAACCGGGCGCGGCGCCAGGCGCGACGCGTTCGATGTCGGGCTGCTCCGGACTGATGCGGATGCACGCTGCGAGGTGATCCGGCATGATTTGCACGAGCTGTGGTTCGACGTCCGCGCAGGCAGCGATCGCGTATGGGCATCGGGTCCGGAAACGGCAGCCGCTCGGTGGATTGATCGGCGACGGCACGTCGCCCTCAAGCACGACGCGTTTGCGAGTCGCTTCGATCTTCGGATCAGGCACAGGCACAGCGGAGATCAAAGCTTTCGTGTACGGCATGAGCGGGCGCGCGTAAATCGCCTTCGCCGGCGCCAGCTCAACGATTTTGCCGAGATACATTACCGCGACTCGATCGGACACGTGTTGGACTGCCCGCAAATCGTGCGAAATGAAAAGGTAGGTCAGGTTCTTTTCGCGCCTGAGCCGATCGAGCAAATTCATGATTTGCGATTGGATTGAAACGTCGAGCGCGGAGATGGGCTCGTCCGCTACGATGAATTCCGGGTCAACCGAAAGGGCGCGCGCAATTCCGATTCGTTGCCGTTGTCCCCCCGAGAACTCGTGCGGATAGCGCCGGAGGAACCGGGGACTGAGGCCGACCTGTTGCATTAGTTCCAGCACCCGACGCCTGGCTTCTTCGCCCCGCGCCAAACCAAAAGTGGCGATCGGCTCGCTGATGATCTGGTTAACTGTCATGCGCGGATTTAGCGAAGCGTAAGGATCCTGAAAAATTATCTGGAGGTGACGCCGATGCGCGCGCATTTGGGATTGCGAAAGATGAGCCAAGTCGTCGCCACGAAATAGCACCTGTCCAGAGGTCGGCTCGACGAGACGCAGAATCGCGCGGCCCAAAGTCGTCTTGCCGCATCCAGATTCGCCAACCAGACCGAGAGTCTCACCAGCAAAAATGTCGAGCGTGACGCCATCGACTGCCTTAACAACTTGAGGCGAGCGGAATAGCGACTTCCGCAAAGGAAAATGGACGGTCAGGTCCTGGATTGAAATCAATGGCTGCGCGTCTGGTTCCATGGTCAGCGGCTTGATTCGGCGTAAACTTCGTTCGCGAAATGACAGAGTGAATGGTGGTTGCTCGCAACTTGCACAAACGGCGGAAACTCTCGTGTGCAAATATCTTCGGCGCGTTCACAGCGCGGCGCGAATGGACAACCGCCCGGCAGGCTTGCGAGATCGGGCGGCTGTCCAGGAATCTGGTAGAGCTTACCCTGCTCCGACGTGGGATCGGGCACTGAACGCAAAAGCGCACGCGTATACGGATTGCCGGGCCGCTCGAATAATTCGGTCGTCGGCGCTTGCTCGAAAACCTTGCCCGCGTACATCACGATGACATCGTCAGTCATGCCTGCGATCACGCCGAGGTCGTGCGTGATCAGAATGACACTGGTGCCGGTTTCGCTCTTCAGTCTCTTAATCAGTTCGAGAATCTGCGCCTGGATTGTGACATCGAGCGCAGTCGTCGGTTCGTCAGCAATCAGCAATTCCGGCTTGCACGAGAGCGCCATCGCAATCATCACGCGCTGGCGCATGCCGCCTGAAAATTCGTGCGGGTAGCTATCGGCGCGTTCCGACGCGTCCGGAATTCCCACATGCTCAAGCATCTCGACCGCGTGGCGGCGCGCTTCCTGCTTCGTGTGGCCGAGATGGAGTTCGGTCACTTCCATCAGTTGTTTCGAAACGCGCATGAACGGATTGAGCGACGTCATCGGATCCTGAAAGATCATCGCGATCTGGCAACCACGAAGTTCCCGCAGTTCCTTCCGGGACGACTTCAAAACATCTCGGCCGTTGAACTCGATCGAGCCGCCCGCGATTTTTCCCGGCGGCTCTGGAATCAAGCGCATGATCGAAAGGTTCGCGACTGTCTTTCCCGAACCAGACTCGCCAACGATGCCGAGCGTTTCACCACGTTTGACTTCGAAACTGACTCCGTCGACCGCCTTGACTGTGCCGTCTTCGGTTTCGAAGTACACGCGCAGGTCTTTAACCTTCAGCAGACTGTTATTTTCCTCATGCATGCGCGAGTTTTTGGTCTTTGGGCTTGGGTCTTAGATCTTTGGAGCCCTTTGTCACCGCTGAAGCTGATCTCGAAACCGAACGCAAGTACGCATTGAGGCTGGGCGAAAGCTCAGCAACAAGTAACCGCAACTGTTCTGTTTGTCTAGCGGTTATGAGTTTTCGCATATACGCGCGCCTGAGCCAGTGAAGCGTTTCATAAAGCGAGCCACGAGCCATTCGGAGGAACCGCCGGTAATCCTGTGAGCTGCCTCTGCCGCTGCCCTCCGCAATGTTAGCGCCTATGCTATCCGCGGCCCGTACTAATTGCTTGCCGACCGTATCGCGCGCCAGGTTGTCCCACCGTGCGACGCAATTCCATACTTGGTCAGCCAGGTTTTCAGACAATTCATAGATTCTGAGATTCTCAAAATTTGCTCTCGCCATGGGAGGTCTCCTCAGTTTGTTTCGGCATTCATGAATCAAACGAAAACAAAGAACTAAGATCAAAGACCTAAGATCAATTTTTTCTCATCTGTGGATCCAAAGCGTCACGCAACCCATCGCCGAGAAAATTCAAACTGAACAGCATCAGCGCCATCGTCACACCCGGAAAGACCAGCTGCCACGGATAAATCGCCAGATTCTGCGCGCCCTCAGCCGCGAGACTTCCCCACGAAACGCGCGGCGGTCGCACTCCCAGTCCCAGAAACGAAAGAAACGCTTCGCTCAACATCACGGTGGGGACAGTCAGAGTTGCGTACACGATCACGGGGCCCATCGTGTTTGGGACTAGATGTCGAAAGATAATGCGCGTCGTTGACACGCCAGTGGCACGCGCCGCCAGAACAAATTCCTGATTCTTCAGCGACATGACCTGCCCGCGAACGATGCGCGCCATAGTCAGCCACGACACAGCGCCCAGGGCGAAGAACAGTTGCGCTAATTGACCAGTTGGCGTCTTGGCGGGCAGCAGCGCCAGCAAAACGATCACGATGATGACGTACGGCAGCGAGTAGAGCACATCGACGATTCGCATCATCAAATCGTCCAGGCGTCCGCCTACATAACCTGCCGTCGCTCCGTAAGACACGCCGATCAGCAACGAGACGAAGGTCGAAATCAGCGCCACCATCAGAGAGATCTGTCCGCCTGACAGCACTCGCGCCAACATGTCGCGCCCGGCGTTATCGGTTCCCATCGGGTGCGTCCAGGAAAACGCGCCTTGGGCGTTCCTGAACGGCGCGAACGATTTAGTCAGCGTTTGGTCTTTGGGAATCAGGTCGTACGTAAAACCGTTCGTGCGGCGGATGATCGTCGGTCCGATGATCGATGCGACGATGATCAAGATCGAGACGACCATTCCGAGAACGGCCAGTCTGTTCTTGAGCAAGCGACGCCACGCATCGCGCCAGAGTGAGGTGCCGACAACGGGTTCGGCAGCAACCACCTCATGAACGTCCTCGGCGACAGCGAATTCAGGTCCGGTATGTAACGCCGGCTCAGGAATCTTGTGATCGCTCAATGACTGATGTTCATTTTCTTCAAACGACATTTGTTAACTCGGCTATCAATATCGAATTCGTGGATCGACAAAGCCGTAAGCGATGTCGACCAGCAGGTTAAATCCCAGCACCGCAACAGCTATGAAAGCGACAATCCCGATGATTAGCGGCTCGTCGCGATTGAAACACGCGTTGATGAAGTAATTTCCCAAGCCCGGCAACGCGAACACGCGCTCGACGACCACTGTGCCCGTCACCAAAAAAGCCAGAGCGGGCCCGGAAAACGAAAGTACCGGCAGAAGCCCGCCGCGCAAGGCATGCCGAATGACTACGTCGCGCTCCCGCAATCCCTTCGCGCGCGCCGTGCGAATGTAGTCAGAGCGCATCACCTCAAGCATCCCCGAGCGTGTGAGGCGCGCGATGTAAGCGATGTAAATGGCCGATAGAGTTATCGCAGGCAAAATCAAGCTCTTGCTGGGAAATCCATTCCAAAGTGCGGGCGGCAGCCAAAACAGTGTCAGTCCGAACAGCAGCACGAGCAGCGGGCCCAGCACAAAATTCGGAATGGAAATTCCGAGCATCGCGATGACCATGCTGCCATAGTCCATCCACGAATTCTGGCGCAGCGCTGCCACCGTCCCAATCGTGATTCCGACTAGCAGAGCCAGGAGATAAGCGCTCAACCCAAGCGCCGCAGAGACCGGCAGAGCGCGCCACAGGATTTGATTTACCGATTGCCCTTCGTATTTCAAGGACGTGCCGAAATCGAAGCGCGCCATGTTCCACAAGACCTTTCGGTATTGCGTGTACCAGGGTTTATTGAGGCCGTATTTCTCGCGCAGGTTTTGCTCAACGGCTGGGGCGAGCTTCTTCTCGGCGGTATAAAAATTTCCGGGCGCCAGACGAATCAGTCCCCACGTCGCAGAGACGATGATGAACAGCATGGGGATGATGACGATGATGCGGCGGATGATGAAGCGAAGCATAATTAGTGACAGGTGATGGGTGATAAGTTAGGTTCTCACAATCACCCCTGAGCGGCCATTGCTTTGGTTCTCCGTATCACCTTTCAGTGACTCATATCCGGAACACCACGATCCCACTTCGATGGATCGCGTTCGATGTACACGTATTTCCACGCGTGCAGCGTCTGCGGATTGGGATACATGCCTTTCACGTAAGGCTTTTTCATCCAGCGCGTCGCATTGGTTGTTAGCGGGATCAC
>DATBSG010000014.1:0-12469 GCA_036559945.1 Pyrinomonadaceae bacterium | reverse complement strand
CCTTGCGCGTCGGTGATCTTTATTGATGGTTCCGCTTTCGGCGCGGCTTTCAAGAAGTAACTAATCGACGCGCCGCCCGGCGGGTTCTGTCCCACCGTCGGATCGTCGCTGGAAGCGAAAGGAACGTTCATGTTCCGCAGGCGATAAGCTGAATGTGGCGGGAAGAGATGCGCGGCCGAATCCTGCACCGCACTGTTCCACTGCTGAATCGGCGTCAGGTCATCAAGAATCCAGAACCCGCGACCGTATGTTGAAATAACGAGGTCGTTGAATCGCTCCTGCACGACGATCCAATAAATCGGCGCGTGCGGGAGGTTGTTTTGCAGCGGCTGCCAGTGCTCGCCATCGTCGTACGAAACGAACAGGCCGCCCTCCGTTCCCAGATAGAGGAGCTCTTTTCGTTTCGGGTCCTCACGCACGCAGTGCGCGTAGCTCAACATTGTGTGCGGAATCCCGTCCGTGATCAGCTTCCATGACTTGCCGTAGTCGGTCGTCTTGTAAACCCAAGGGTCGCGGTTATTGACCTGATGGCCGTCGATGGTGATGTAGGCAGTGCCGGGATTGTAGCGCGACGGTTCGATGTTGCTGACGGTGCCCCACGAGAGCACGTCGGGAATGTTCTTCGTGACATTGGTCCAGTTCTTGCCGCCATCGCGCGTGATTTGCACGATGCCATCGTTGGTCCCGGCCCAAATCACGCCCGCCTCCATCGGCGATTCAGCGATGGCGAAGACCACGGGCGCGTATTCGACGCCGATGTTGTCGCCGGTTAGTCCACCCGAGAATCCCTGCCGGCTCTTGTCATTCGAAGTTAGATCGGGACTGATGATTTGCCAACTATTGCCGCCGTCGGTTGTCTGGTGGATGTACTGGCTGCCGATGTAAATCTTGTTGTGATCGTGCGGAGAGATAGTGAAAGGCGCGGTCCACACAAACCTGTATTTCACGTCAGCCGCGGGAGTGCCGTTGACTTGATCGGGCCATACTTCCACATTGCGGATCGCCCCCGTGCGCAGATCCATACGTGTGACGATGCCACCGACGCTGCCTGAACCTGACGCAGTTGACCAGATGATGTTGTTATCGACTGGATCGGGCGTGGCCCAGCCGCTTTCGCCGCCACCCACTTCCATCCACGCGCTTCGCGGAATGCCGCCGCCTCCGCCAAAGCCGCCGCCGCCAATGCCCGTGCGGCTCGGGCCGCGATACGACGGATCGTCCTGCTCGTTTCCATAGACGTAGTATGGAACGCGATCGTCAACCGTGACGTGATAAATCTGCGCAATCGGCAATTGAATGTGCTGCCATGAGCGACCGCGAGTTACTGAGATGCTGACGCCGCCGTCGTTAGCGACAGCCATGCGGCTCGCGTTTGTCGGATCGATCCACATGTCGTGATTGTCGCCGCCGGGGCTACCGCCAAATCCTCCGCCCGTCCGCAGCGTCTCGCCGCCATCGATCGACGTTGAGAACGATGCGGTCAAAAAGTAAACCTCATTTTCGTTATCGGGAGATGCTTCGACGCGGAAGTAATAATGCGTACGGCCGCCCATGGTGCGGTCATAACTCATCAGCCGCCAATTCTCGCCGCCGTCATCTGAACGCCAAAGCTTGCCGCGATCGGTTTCTTGTCCGTTCAGGGGCACGCCGTCGCCGGTTTCAATCAGCGCGTAAATGCGATTCGGATTGCTGTGCGCAAAGGACAGCGCATATTTGCCAGTCATGCGCGTCGGCAATCCATGGCCGGTTAGTTTTTTCCACGTGGCGCCTTCGTCGCGCGACATGAACAAGCCGCTACCGGGGCCACCGCTGTTTCTGCCCCACGTGTGAATCTCGAACTGCCACATGCCGGCGAGCAGGATTCGCGGATTGCTCGGGTCCATCACAAGATCGGAACAACCACAGTTCTCATCGACGAAGAGCACGCGTTCCCAGTGTGCGCCGCCATCAACCGTGCGAAACACACCACGCTCCGGCTGCGGGCCGTACGCGTGACCAACTGCGCATGCGACCACTACGTCAGGATTGGTCGGATCGATGGCGATGTGACCGATGCGGCCGGTCTTCTCCAGCCCCATCAGTTTCCAGGTCTTGCCTGCGTCGGTTGATTTATATATGCCCTGGCCTACTGAGATGTGACTGCGAATCCATGCCTCGCCGGTGCCGGCCCAGACAATGTTTGGATCCGACGGCGCCACTTCTATCGAGCCGATCGACGCCACCGGCTGCCCATCGAAGACGGCTTCCCAGTGCACGCCGCCATCCGTCGTTTTCCAAATGCCACCAGACGCGGCCCCGACGTAGTAAATGTTCGGCTGGCCCGGCACACCCGCGACCGACGTGAGGCGATTGCCTTGCGGTCCAATGTATCTCCAACGAAGCGCTTCGAGGTTTGGCTGTTGTGCCTGAACAGCCGCAAAGAGAATGAAAATTGAAGCAAGCGAGAATAGGACTTTGACTTTCGTTAACATGGGCGTCTCCTGAATTTGATCGAGCGGTGTCGGAAGCCCGCGCGTAAGCAAGGGCTTGCTATCGAATCGTGCCCTCCCTGACGGTCGGGCTTCTGACATTTCTTCTAAACTTGAATCTGATTTCCGAGCGCGACAAACCGATCAACCGGCGCACCCGCTGGTCCGCTCATGAAAATCAGGTAAGGCCCTTTCTGGAACAGCATGATGCGTTTGCCTTCCTGATTCAGATAGATGCCATCAACGTCGCGCACCGTCGTGGTCGAGCCGCCACCGAGGCCGAGCGCGCTGCGCGCCAGCAGCCAGGTGCGCCAAGCCTGAAAGCTCGAGCCGTATTGCAAATTCAAAACCGCCCACTCCTGTTTCGACGAGTCGCTGTAACGTGCGGCGGTCAATCGATCGGGAATGAACGGGCGCATCTCTGAAGGCAGGTCGCCGCCTGAACCCATTGAACTTTCGATTTGCGCTCCAGTCATCGTGCTGATTTGAATCAGCGTCAATTCGCTGGGTGTCTGGGCCGGCAAAGTCCACAAAGATTCTTTGGTTTCCGGATAATCGATCAGGCCTTCGCCGTTCCCGACGTTCTTTGCCAGGCTATCGACGTTTGAGCTGACTGCTGGATCGGCGCCGTAAATGATTATGACGATGTCGCCGCCTTGCTTGCTGAGAATGTAGACATTCCCTTGCGACGAAACGATGTGCGAGCCCGCATACGTCGCGCCCTTCGCGCTCTGAACCGTGACACTCGTCATCGTTCCGCTCATCGATGTCATAACTGACGTCGCGATGCCATCGACGAATCCCGGCTGTCCGGGCATCGCCGTCAACACACAGATGTAAATCTCGCCGCCGCTCGAGGGAGTCGTCGAACCGGCAGGTATTTTTTTGTAGGTCGAAGAAGTCATCGCCGTCGCGCCTTTCGCGAGACTTGTCTTCGTCAAACCCGGCGGCAGCTTCGTGCTCGTCGTCGTTTCAGATTTCGCGGTGGTGCCGCCCAGCTGTTCGGTCTCGACCGTTGTGGGCTGCGTGTCTTTGTCGACCGGGAATTCGGTCATCGTGCCGGCCGCACGCTCAGGGAGCGCAGGCGCCTGGCGCACCGGCGGCGTGTAGGATGTGCGATACCAAACATAGATTCCACCAGCACCGAGCGCGGCCACGCCAAGACCGATGATGACAAGACAGCCCATAATCAACTTGCTGCGTTTTTTCCTGGGCGGCGCGGCTGACGGTGGCGGCTGAAACTGAGGAGGGCTTGGTGGCGGCGGCGCCGTGATCGTAGGCGCCGGTGGCGCAGCCTGCGTCGGCGGCAACGGCGTCGTCGCGGCCGCGAAGAGTCGCGCGCCGCAGTTGCGACAGAAAGCTTCGCCGGGCGCGGCGGGAGTTCCACACTTTGGACACAACGTCGCCTTCAGGGTCGGATCGCTCATTTGAAAATCCCCTTGCTGTTCCTTGTCGGCATCGCACGCGGTGGGGAAGATGCTTCTATCGAGAAACGAAAATAAAGTCAACGAAAATTCCGAGGCTCGTGTCAGAAGGCCGACCGTCAGGGAGGGCCACTGGTTAGTCTTGCCCTCCCTGACGGTCGGGCTTCTGACACATTGCGACCGCGCGCGGGCAGAGCTAACCTATTTACATGGCAGGCAAGAAGGCTCTCATTGTTGTTGATGTGCAGAACGATTTCTGTCCCGGAGGCTCGCTCGCCGTCTCGCAGGGAGACGAAGTCGTGGCGCCGCTGAATAAACTGATGAAGGAGTTCCTCGATCGCGGCGAGCCGGTTTACAAAACACGTGACTGGCATCCGGAAAAAACGAAACACTTCGCCGCTTACGGTGGCACTTGGCCGGTGCATTGTGTGCAGAATACGCACGGCGCAGAGTTCCATCCCGACTTGCTGGACGATCCGCGCATCACGGTTATCTCAAAAGGATTCGACGAGCGGGCCGATGGCTATTCCGGTTTTGACGGAACGCAACTGGCACAACTGCTGCGCGATGAGGGCGTCGAAGAACTTTGGGTCGGCGGCCTGGCGACTGACTACTGCGTGAAGCAGACCGTGCTTGATGGCGTGCGCAACGGTTTCAAAGTAAAAGCCCTCGCCGATGCTATGAGGGCGGTCAACGTCGATCCCAACGATGGCAAAAAGGCCGTCGAAGAAATGAAAGAAGCGGGCGCAGAAATCGTCGGTGATCAAGGCAAAGCAGCAGGAGCACTCTAGAGTTTGCAGTCCGCGAAGCGGACTTCGCGTCAATAGCCCAGCGATTTATCGCTGGGACTGAATGCAATTATCAGACAACAAGCCCGCGAAGCGGGCGACAGAAATCTGTCACCCGCTTCGCGGGCTCTAATTTTCTTTTTCCCCTTGTTTCCCAGCGCTGAAGCGCTGGGCTACTGTCAATCGCCCGCTGACGCGGACTCACCGACATCGATGCTTGCAATCTTCCTTTGCTTCCTTCGCTCGTCGCTCACAAATCTTCCGTTCCGTTTTGAAAGGAATCAGACGGCACGCGTCACGTTTGATTTTGTAAACGTCAGCACAATGGTCGGTGCAGCGATTTCCGCCGGCCGCCAAACTTCCTGTCGAAAGCGACGATGGACCAGCGGCCAATGCCATTCCCAAAACACCGAGGAGAAGAATCGATTTCACAAGAGTTATCTTCATTATTTCCTCCCTAACGATTATGCATAGCATGACGGGCATTTGCCTCGCCCTAGCGCCAGCATCCGTTGTCTCGCAAGTTGTTTCAGGAGAGATCACAAGGATACTACCGCTCAACTGTCACGCAAAGTCGTTCCGGGTCGGGATAAACCGGTTGTTAGGCCGTCGCGACACAAACAGCCGCAGGCTGGCAGCCTGCGATACGCGCTGATATCATTCCCAGGCGATGGGCACGCTTAACTTCGACCGGTATCACGCCGCGATGGGCGACGCGTCGTACAAGGACGTGACGCGCATACACGGCAAGCCGCTCAGCGAAATCATCGCCACCTTCTACTGCACCCAACGAAAGCTGCCGTTCGCGCCGGTGCTCGGGCACGAGCGACTCGTGCGTTTGCTGGTGGACAGTCAAATCGATCGGCCGCGGTTGCGGTTTCTCGAACAGGATCGTGGCGGATTGCAACTGTTCGCGAAAGCCATCGAAGACATTCAGTTCGTTGGCCGCATTCGCGCGGTCCGTCCCGGCACAATCATGTTTCCGCAGCAGCCAATTGCCGACATCACCGGCAGGTTTGGCCTGACTCAAGCTCAGGAGATCAAGTTCGAACACGCCTTCGATCTGCCGATGACGACGGCGAGCGTGGCGATGCAATTTCGCATGGCGGCGGGCAAGCGTTGGCTCTCGGATTTTTCGCTGCGGCGTAACGGCGACATCGAACGCGCGGTGGATATCGCCACATACGCTTTCATCGGCGGCTTCAACGATACGTCGAACATGGAAGCCGCGCACCGGCTCGACATTCCTGCCGTTGGGACTGAGGCGCATTACTGGCAGCAGGCCTATCTCGAATATCTGTACGAGCCGGAGATCGAGCCGCGCACGGGTGAGCCGAAACATTTCGAGCAAGTTGCGTTCGAGCGCTGGCTCGATGCGAACCCGAACGGCACCACTCTCTTGCTCGATACGATCGACGTTTACATGGGCGCGGTGCATGCCGTGATGGCGGCGACGTCGAGTGAAGCGCGCCGCAAAGCTTTTAAAGGATTCCGCGTCGATTCAGGAGACCTGGCTGATCTGGGCAAATGGTGTCTGGAGTTTTTCGAAGCGAATGGTTTGCATGGTTTGAGGCCGAACCTGACCGGCGATCTGACAGTTGAGAAGGTCAAACAGATCGTCGCAGAGTTTCCCGAAGCCGCGGGCTTTGGCATCGGCACGAAGCTTTCGAGTGAAGTACGAAATGTCGCGGGCGTGATTTTCAAAGCGTGCGTGATCGACGACCGGCCCACGTTGAAAGCCTCTAATTCATTGGACAAGACAACACTTCCAGGCTGCCTGCAAGTCTTTCGTGGCATCGATCGAGCGGGAAATTATGTTGCTGATGTGACCGGACTCGCTGACGAAGAGATTGAAATCCCCGGTGCTGTGCGCGTCGAGCGTTTGCTTGAACCGTTTTGGGAAAACGGACAGCACTCGGCGATTCCGTCAATCGAAAAACAAAAGGGGTTTGTGGCTGGCCAGATGACTCGCTTCGCCAACCTGCACAACTATCCGCAGACACTGAGCGAGCGATTGGCGAAGCTGCGCGACGAACTGACAGAACAAATGCGCGCGGACAATTCCGGTTGGGAAAAAATTTTGAAGCTGCCGGAAGAGATGCCGGAAGAATTGATCAACGCGAAGTGAGTGATTGCTGGCGCACTTCTTTGCGTGACTTTGCGTCTTTGCGCCTTCGCGAGAACCTGTATCCGTCAAATGAATCTCACGCAAAGACGCCAAGGCGCAAAGCGTCGCAAAGCAAAGACACTGCCGAATCGATCACTCAAATTGACAATCGCGGAAATCGCATGCTAAAAGTCAGCTTCGTCCGACCTGTATTAAATTGCATTCACACGTGAGCGTAGCGTTTCACATCGCGCGCCCGTGGCCGAAAGCCCGAAGCGTTGCTAACTCAGAGTGTAACTGAGCTGTATGGCACAGGAAGGTAAACCCTCAGAGCCGGGATCAGAGACGGATGCACCTGCCGATGCGCCGCAGGCAGATGCGCGCGCCACGACATCTTCTTCACTTTCAGCCGACGCAGAAAAAGACGCACAAGTCGAAGCCGCGAAAGCACGCGTAACGGCAGCCAAGGAAGCGGCACAGAAAACCACTCTGCCTGCACCGGGTGCTCCAAAACCTCCAGTCAAGAAAAAAGAAGAAGGGCCGAAGCCGGTCGATGCTTCGAACCATCCGCTCGTTAAGAAGCTGAAAGAGAAACTCGCGGACGGGGTGATTGAGGCGACGGAATTTCTGGGCCAGTTGTCGATTCGCATCCGGAGGGAGCGCATTCTGGAAGCGTGCCGCGCATTGCACGATGACGGCGACACGCCCTTTGATTATTTGTCTGATTTAACCTGCGTTCACTGGCCTGACAACAGGGAAGCGCCCTTCGAAGTCGTTTACAACCTCTACTCGATCCCAAAAAATGAACGCGTGCGTTTGAAGGTTGCCACGAACGGCGACGGTATTGAGAGCGTCACGAGCGTCTGGCCGGCAGCCGAATGGCCGGAGCGCGAGGTTTACGATTTGTTTGGAGTTGTATTTAGCAATCATCCTGATCTAAGGCGGATTCTGCTGCCGCCCGACTGGGAAGGGCATCCCTTGCGAAAAGATTATCCGCTCGAATTTGTCGAGAACGCCTGGACCGAACGTCATCTGCCGGAATTCACAGATGTGCAGCGTGAGCAGGTTGAGCAGCGTAGAACCTACGGCTTGGAGATTTTGTCTGTTCCGCAAGAGCGCGAGGTGCGGGATCTTTTCCGAGCGGAAAAAGAAGTGATGCCGAAGGATAAGTGAGAACTTTGTGCTTTGTTCTTTGTCAGCTTTAGATAGTTGAGTTCGAGTTCAGAAATCAAAGCACAAAGTACAAAGCACGAAGTACAAAGCACTTTCTATGTCGCCAAAAGAGATTGCCGCGCATTACGAAGCCAAGGTGTTCGACTCGCCCGAAGCGGCGGCGCAGGCGGGCTTTACTTTGACGGAGACACATGCGCCGCGGAACGTTTGGAACAAGGCCAGCGCCGCGCAGTCTCTGCTTCTGAAACTGCGCGAGCAGAAAGAAAAAGGTGACGTGAAAGAGATTGGATTGGTCATCGAGCCGTGGAAGGTGATCGGTTGTTATTTACCAAATGAGTCAACGGCGCAACCTGCTGCGTAAACGGAGAAACTCCCTCTCCGCTGGGAGAGGGAACTAAGAAGATGCATCAAGTAGAAATCGCCACAACACGAGAATCGCTGCTTGACGCGCCAGAGATGACGCTCAACATGGGGCCGCAGCACCCCAGCACGCACGGTGTGCTGCGCGTAATCCTCAAGCTTGATGGCGAAACGGTCATCGATCTCGATTGCGACATCGGCTATCTGCATCGTGGCATGGAAAAGATCGCCGAGAACCGCATGTACGCGATGATCGCGCCTTATTGGGATCGCCTCGATTACATCGCCGCGGTTTCGAACGGCCTGGTTTGGGTCGAGACAGTCGAGCAGATGATGCGGCTCGACGTGCCAAAGCGCGCCCATTACATCCGCACGATTCTGACTGAGTTGAATCGCATCGCTTCGCATTTGCTGTGGCTGGGCACGCATGCGCTCGACATTGGCGCGGTGACGATCCTTCTCTGGGCATTTCGTGAGCGCGAAGAGATCTTGAAAATTTTCGAGCGCCAGTTTGGGGCGCGTTTGACCTGTCACGCCTGGCGCGTCGGTGGCATGCCGAATGACGCCTACGATGATTTTGAAGCAGACGTGCGCCGCTTCATTGGAAATATCGGCGGGCGGCTCGACGAGTATGAAACCGTGCTCTCGGAAAACCGGATTTGGTTGAGCCGCACCGTCGGCATCGGCGTTATTTCCGGTCAAGAGGCGATCGCCATCGGCTTGTCCGGCCCCGCCCTGCGCGGCTCGGGCGTGGCCTGGGACATTCGCAAAGCGCGGCCTTACGCCGCGTATGCTGACATGGATTTCGAAGTGCCGCTAGGGGAAAACGGTGACACGTACGATCGCTACCTCGTCCGCATGGAAGAAATGCGACAGTCGCGCCGGATCATTCAGCAGGCAATTGATAACTTGCCGGACGGCCCCGTCAACGCGAAGGTACCCAAACTTATCAAGCCGCCGGTTGGTGATTACTATCATTCAATCGAAGGGCCGAAAGGCGAGATCGGATGCTATTTGGTTTCCGATGGAACGCAACAACCCTGGCGCGTGCGCGTGCGTCCGCCATGCTTCATGAACCTTCAGGCTTTGAAAAGACTTTGCATCGGCCACCTGGTTGCGGACGTGGTCGCGATTATTGGCACGCTTGATATTGTGTTGGGCGAGATTGATAGATGAGATCTCTTTGCGTTCCTTTGCGTCTTGGCGCCTTGGCGTGAATGTCTCCCATGAACAAAAGTTCACGCAAAGCCGCAAAGGCGCAAAGTCGCGCAAAGAAAGAATGACATGATTGCTTTCTTAGCAGCGCCCACTTTCATCGACAGCCTGCTCCTGAAATTTTTCAGCGAGCAAACGGTGAACTATGTCATCTGGCCGTTCATTCAAATCGGCGCCGTGGTAACGATTACGGCGCTGTGGGTGGCCTACGCAACCTATCTCGAAAGAAAGATCTCGGCATTCATGCAAGCGCGCCTGGGGCCGATGCGCGTCGGGCCGTGGGGCTTGCTGCAACCGATTGCCGATGGATTGAAGTTATTGGTAAAAGAAGATTTCATTCCAGAGAATGCCGACCGTTGGATTTTTTTCGTCGCGCCTTATATTGCAGTCGTCGCTGCATTCGTTGTGATGGCGGTGGTTCCGTTCGGTCCCGATTGGGCCGTGATCACTGACGTGAACATCGGCGTGCTGTTTGTTCTCGCGGTGTCGAGCGTCGGGGTGCTGGCCACCATTCTCGCCGGCTGGTCGTCGAATTCGAAATACGCTTTGCTCGGTGCATTGCGATCGAGCGCGCAGATGGTCTCGTACGAAGTTTCAATGGGCCTGGCGATCATCGGCGCGCTGATGTTTGCGCGGACGCTGTCGCTTTCAGGCATCGTCAACGCGCAAGCGTCCGATTCGATCTGGTTTGTAATGTATCAGCCGATCGGCTTCATGATCTTCCTGATTAGCGGCATTGCCGAAAACAATCGCGCGCCGTTTGATTTGCCGGAAGCGGAATCCGAACTGGTCGCCGGATTTCACACTGAGTATTCCGGCATGCGGTGGTCGCTCTTTTTCATGGCAGAGTACGCAGCAATGGTTGTCGTGACCGCCGTCGCGACGACGCTTTATCTTGGCGGCTGGTACTTTCCATTTGTCTATCGCCTGACGGAGGCGAAGGGTTATCACAACGCCTACGTGGTCGTGAGCTTGATTGTGTTTCTCGCGAAGGCCGGCCTGCTCCTTTATTTGTACTTCTGGTTGCGCTGGACGCTGCCACGCTTTCGCTACGATCAGTTGATGGATCTCGGCTGGAAATGGATGCTGCCGGCGGCGCTCATTAATATTGTCGTCACGGCGTTAGGCGTGGGAGTTATTCAGGGCCTCGATGGCTTCCGCGGAATGCATACGATAGATTCAGTAACGGCAGGCAGCGGGCTCGGGCTGATGCCGACCGGCAAAGCTATCGCGATTGGTTTCGGTGTTGCGAACCTGTTAGTGACAGCAGGCGTGTTGTCTTTGATTAATCGGCGATCGCGCGATTTCAACCTGAGGAAGCAGCGACGAGGGATTCGCCTGGTTGATTTGCCGAAAGGCCGGCCGGCGGTCGTGCCGGTGAGTTCGGAAACGGCAACGTAATTTCACCACAGAGGACACAGAGGAAGACAACAATCAAAACTCTAAAATCAGAAATCTAAAATTTTCGTTATGCCATTAGTTCCTGTTCCCAAATCAACTTTCGCGCAGAAGCTGAAACGCTTCTTCATGATCGATCTATTAAGAGGACTCGCCGTGACGCTCGGCTTCAACATCGGCGCGCTCACCGATCGCGATGCGGTCGCTGGGAAGGGAATCTACACTGAACAATATCCGAAGGTGCGGCCGGATGTGGCCCCGCGGTTTCATGGCGCGCCGCGCCTGAACATGGATCCGGAAACGCACGACACGCTGTGCATCGCCTGTAACCTGTGCGCGCTCGCCTGTCCCGAAGACTGTATCGACGTGATTGCGATGGATGTAGAAATCGTCGTCGCCGGGAAGCCGCGCCGCAAGAAAGTTTTGGACGAATTCATCTTCGATACTTCGCGTTGCATGTTCTGTGCGCTGTGCCAGGAAGCGTGTCCGACGTACTGTCTTGAGCTGACTCAGGACTTCGAGCTGGCTACTTATTCGCGCGCGGGATTTGTTTGGAATCGCGAAATGCTGGAACAAGGAAGAGAGACGGTTAAATACGAATCGTAATAGCTGGATCTTTGATCTTTGGACTTTGATCTTAGTCGTGTTAACGGAAGTTGACTTATAAGGCGCCCGGCGCATTAAACGACAAAGACCAAAGCACAAAGACCAAAGATCATGATTTTGTCAGGCTGGGAATCAGTCTTCTTCTGGGTCTTTTCTATCGCTGCGATTCTGGCGGGACTTTTGACCGTCATGGCGCGGAATGCGGTGCATTCTGCGCTGTTTCTGATCTCTTCGCTGGTTTCCGTTGCCGCTCTTTTCATTTTGCTGGGCGCGGAGTTCATCGCCGGTGTGCAGATTCTGGTTTACGTCGGCGGCGTGATGGTGCTCTTTCTGTTCGTTATCATGCTCGTCAATGTCGGCGCTGAAGAAGAAGGACGCGCCGCGATTTTCAATCGTTCTCCGCAAGTTGCCGCCGCGCTGGTTTTTTCGCTGCTGCTGGTGCTCGGTCTCCTGTTCGCAATCAATCGTGGCTATCAAGGCTTGCAGAAGCGCGATTCACAGAAACTCGAGCAAGCCTCTGAAGCGCGCGCTTCGCAACAAGAGAATCTTCCCGCGGGAGCGACTGGCGTCAGCCGTTTGACGAAAGAGACTGAGCGAGTCGGCACGAGCCTATACACTTATGCCGCCCTTCCGTTTGAAATTGCCAGCGTGCTATTGCTGGTGGCAATCATTGGCTCAGTAATGCTCGCGCGCACGCTGAAGCAGGAAGCGGCCGCCGACGACGTCGATCCGGAAGTGTTGAGCGCAATCGGCGCCAAAGAGAAATTAGGTAGTTAATCAGGGACGAGCTTTTAAGCGCCGTCAGGCGCGGAATATTTATAGAAAACGGTGCCACCTTTTCCCATTTTCCAGCCCATTTATGGGCGACACATTTCGCTCCTGGAAGGAGCTTGCGTTTCGATCGGACGTCGCGGGCATAAATATTTCGCC
>DATBSG010000013.1:0-5735 GCA_036559945.1 Pyrinomonadaceae bacterium | reverse complement strand
GGCAAAGACGGTTACGACGCGGTGCAGATTGGCCTCGTCGAAGAACGTCCCGTCAAGCTGAAGAACGTCACGAAACCGATGCGTGGACATTTCGAGAAGACGGGCGGTGGCATCCCGCCGACGCGGATTCTGAAGGAGTTCCGGCTCGAAGCTTCGGACGACAGCACGAACGTCGGTGACAAGATTCTGGTCGATCAGTTCGCGGACGGCGACCTTGTCGATGTGGTTGGCAAGTCGAAAGGCCGCGGCTTCGCGGGCACGATCAAGCGTCACAACTTCAATCGTGGGCCCGAGTCGCATGGTTCGATGAACGTGCGGGCGCCCGGATCTATCGGCGCGTCGGCCTATCCATCGCGCGTGGTTAAGGGAATGCGCTCGTCGGGACACATGGGCGATGTGCGCGTGACTATCAAGGGACTGACGGTAGCGCGCGTCGATGCGGAAAAAAATCTGTTGATGATTCGCGGCGCAGTGCCGGGTGCGAACGGCAGTGTTGTCATCGTAAAGAAAGCAACGAAGCGAAAGCGGTAAAGAGACCAGCCCGCGCTCCTGCGGGTGAAGGAGGGTTCGCATATGCCAACAGTGAAGATTCTGGATCTGACCAGCAAAGAAGTTGGCGAGATCGAGTTGAATGACATGGTCTTTGGCGTGCCTCTCAACGAGCCGTTGATTCACGAAGCGGTGCGGAGTTATCAGGCGAATCGACGCGCAGGCACCTCGGCGACCAAGACCCGCGGCGATGTCTCAGGCGCCGGGCGAAAGCTTTGGCGACAGAAAGGCACAGGCCGCGCGCGCATCGCCAGTTTGCGGTCGCCACTCTGGAAAGGCGGCGGCAACGTGCACGGGCCGCAGCCGCGCGACTGGTCGTACAACTTGCCGAAGAAGATGCGAAAGCGCGCGATGTGCTCGGCAATTTCCGAACGGCTGCGCGAAGGCAATCTCGTCATTGTGAATGAATTGAAATTCGATTCTCCGAAGACGAGAGACTTCATCGCCACGCTTGGCAGTTTGAAGTTGAGCGGGAAGACTTTGATTGTGGATTCGCTCAAGAACACGAACCTGATGCTGGCGTCGCGCAACGTGCAGACGACCAAGGTTGTGAACAGCTACGGCGTGAACATTTACGATTTAGTGAATCATCAGAAAGTCGTGCTGACGCCGAAAACCGTGGAAGAGCTAACCGGAATTTTGCAGCCGCGCGCGAAGGACGATGAAGAGCGAGGCTATCGGCCGCGACGCGATCACGATCGAGATGGCGACGCGAGGCCTCCGCGACGGATGCCGGGAAACAGAGGAGCGGCAGCGTAATCGATGCGAACTGTCTGGGACATCATCAAATCACCGGTGATTACAGAGAAGGCGCTGGTGGCGAAAGAAGAGACGCAGGATCACCGGCAGCTTTTGACGTTCCGCGTCGACCGGCGCGCAACCAAGCCGGAAATCAAGAGCGCCGTGGAAACAATTTTCCAGGTGAAGGTCGACGAAGTGCGCACTGCAAATTTTCTTGGAAAGATGGCGCGCCGCGGACGCACCGAAGGTCGCAAGCCTTCGTGGAAGAAAGCGTTCGTGACGCTGAAGCGAGGCGAGAAGCCGGTGGATTACGGGGAAAGCATTTAAGCATTGCCGATTGCCGATTGTTTTTGATTGGCTTCTAAGAGAAGACGCTTTTTCAATCGGCAATCGCAAATCGGAAATCGGAAATCGGAAATGACGAGATGGGCATTAAGAAACTAACACCGACATCGCCGTCGCGCCGGTACCAAACTTACCTGACGCGCGACGAGTTGACGCCGAATGCGACGCCTGAAAAGTCTCTGCTGGAACCGAAGCAGCGCATCTCCGGCCGCAACAACGACGGGCGCATCACGGTGCGACGTCGCGGTGGTGGTCACAAGCGCTTCTATCGGATTATTGATTTCAAGCGCGACAAAGACGGGGTGCCCGGACGCGTGACACAGATTGAATACGATCCGAACCGTTCGTCGAGCATCGCGCTGATTACCTATCTCGACGGCGAGAAGCGCTACATCATCGCGCCCGTAGGTTTGGAAGTCGGCAAAACGATCGCCAGCGGCGAGGATGCAGACATCCTGCCGGGAAACACTCTGCCGATTCGGAATATTCCGCTGGGCACGCAGATTCACAATATCGAGCTGCGGCCGGGCAAAGGCGGGCAGATGGCACGCGCCGCCGGATCGTTCGCGCAGTTGCTGGCGAAGGAAGGTTTGTACGCGCAATTGCGCATGCCTTCGGGAGAAGTCCGCCGCGTGCCGGTTGAGTGCCGTGCAACTGTGGGGCAGGTGGGCAACGTCGAGCACGAAAACATTTCGCTCGGCAAAGCAGGCCGGACACGCTGGCGCGGAATTCGTCCGCATGTGCGCGGCGTGGCGATGAATCCCGTGGACCATCCGCACGGCGGCGGCGAAGGAAAAACCTCGGGCGGCCGCAATCCGGTGACGCCCTGGGGACAGCCGACGCGTGGTTACAAGACGCGTCACAACAAGCGTACGAAGAAAATGATCGTGAGAGATCGAAGAGTCAAATGATTGCCGATTGCCAATGCCGATTGGCGTTAAGCCAAGACGAATTCTTTAAATCGGCAATCGCAAGTCGGAAATCGGAAATGAGTTTATGCCACGTTCAGTAAAAAAAGGTCCCTGGGTGGACAAAGGTATTCGGAAGATGGTCGAGCGGGTGCGCGCCGGCTCGCAGAGGCCGCAGGTCATTCGCACCTGGTCGCGTCGCTCGACGATTACACCCGACATGGTCGGTTTGACGTTCGGCGTCCACAACGGCAAACGTCACATCCCGATCTACGTCACTGAGAACATGGTCGGCCACAAGCTGGGCGAGTTTGCGCCGACGCGCACGTTCAAAGGCCACTCGGGAACAAAGGCCGAGAAGGCAGAGAAGACCACAAAGGTAGCGCCGGCGGCCGGCAGCGCTCCAGCGCCGGCCGCACCAGCGGCGTAAGAGCGTAAATCGTAAATAGTAAATGGATGTCTTGAACGAGTAGCTCGCAACTGAAACGGAAGCAACTTCTATTTACGATTCACGATTGACGATTTACTGATTATGGAAGCAAGAGCAAGCGCAAAATATTTACGCGGATCGCCGCAGAAGGCGCGGCTGGTTATCGACATGATCCGCGGCAAGAACGTCAATAAGGCGTTGGCGATTCTTCGCTATTCGAACAAGCGGGCCGCGCTCGGCATTGAGAAGTGCGTCAAGTCGGCGATCGCGAACGCGAACGAAGCGGCTGAGAAAGCGAACGTCTCGGTCGATCCGGACGATCTCTGGTTGAAAGCGGCGTACATTGATGACGGCCCGACAAAACATCGCCGCCGTCTGCGTCCCGCGCCGCAAGGTCGCGCGTTTCGTCAGCAAAGACACTTCTGTCACGTGACGATTCTGCTTTCGAGCGACAAGCCGGGGGAAGACGGAAAGAAAGAAACGGTCGCGCCGGCTATGAGTAAGAGAGCGAGACGCGGTGGCGCGGCAGCCGCGCCGCGAGCGAAACGCGCGACGAAGACCGAGGCCGCTGAAGCAGCGCCGCAAGTGAGCGAGACGCCGGAAAAGAAAGCCAAAGCGGGCACGAAGAAGGCTGCGAGTGGCGAGAAGAAAGCCGCGGGCGAGAAGAAGGCGAGCAAGGCCGGTTCGAAGTTGAGTCAGGCTTTGCGACGCAAGAAAAAGGAAGAGTAGCGAAGCGGAATCTCAGATTTGAAATTCCAGATTCCAAATTGCAGATTTCAGATTGGAGTAGCGATTGGGCCAAAAAGTTCATCCATACGGTTTTCGCCTTGGCTATAACAAGGACTGGCATTCGCACTGGTTTGCGAAAAAGCAGTTCGGCGATTTTCTGATTGAAGATCTGCGGCTAAAGCGCGAGCTGAAAAAAAGGTTCACGGGCGCGGGCGTTTCGCACGTTGATGTCGAGCGCGCCGCCAATCGCCTGAAGATCATCATCTACACGTCGCGACCCGGCATCATCATCGGCCGCAAGGGCGCCGAGATCGATAAGCTCAAAGGCGACATCGCTTCGCGCACCGGACGTGAAGTCCTGGTTTCGATTCAGGAGATTCACAAGCCTGAACTGAACGCGCAGTTGCAGGCCGAGAAGATTGCGGCGCAGCTCGAAAAACGAATCGCGTTTCGCCGCGCAATGCGGAAAGCCGTGGAGGAATCGCTGCGCTTTGGCGCGCAGGGAATCAAGGTGAAGGTCAGCGGCCGTTTGAACGGGGCCGAAATCGCGCGCAGCGAGTGGCACTTGCAGGGTCAGCTGCCTTTGCACACTTTGCGTTCGGACGTTGATTACGGATTTGCCGAAGCGAACACGACGTTCGGCATCATCGGCGTGAAAGTTTGGATTTATCGCGGTCAGATTCTGGATGCGAACGCAGCGATGGCGCGGGGCACCGGCACCGACCCGATTAACGAAACGCGACCCAGCCCGCGCGAAGGCCGCGCCCGGCCGCGTCCGCGCCGAGAAAGAACCGAGGGGTAAACGTCGATGTTGATGCCGAAAAAAGTTAAGCATCGCAAGCAGATGCGCGGCCGCATGAAAGGCGTCGCGAATCGCGGCAGCATGATCAGCTTCGGCGAGTATGGCTTGAAGACTTTGGAAGCTGCGTGGATCACCGATCGTCAAATCGAAGCCGCGCGCATTGCGATGACGCGCCACATCAAACGCGGCGGCAAGATTTGGATTCGCATGTTTCCTGACAAGCCGGTCACCAAAAAGCCGGCGGAAACACGCATGGGCAAAGGCAAGGGCGCGCCGGAGTACTGGGTCGCGGTTGTTAAGCCCGGCCGGATTCTTTACGAGATTGAAGGCGTTGATGAAAAGACAGCACGCGCTGCGATGAAGCTGGCTTCGCAGAAGCTGCCGGTTAAAACGAAATTTGTGACCCGCGCCGAGCAGGAGGGCGGCGCGATCTAAGATCTCAAATCTGAAAGACCATGAAAAGACGCGAAGAAGCCGATAAGTATCGCGACATGCAGGATGAAGACTTGCAAGCCGAAGCGGCGCGCTTGAAAGAGTCGTTGTTTCGCTTGAATTTCAAGTTGGCATTGGGCGAAGTGGATGCGATCAAGAAAATGAGGCAGGAAAAGAAGTCGCTCGCGCGCCTGCGGACAATCGCGCGGCAGCGAGAGATGCAGGCAACCAAATAGTTGCCGCAATCAGAATTGAGAATCGATGTTTAGAAGAAAAAAGAAAGAAGAAGTAACCGAACAGCCGGCCAGCGTTGCAGCGGCCCCCGAAGCTCCGGGTGCTGAGGCGGAGGCGGAGGCGTCGCAAGCTGCCGCGGAAGCGGCTGCTCCCGAGGCCCCTCAAGCGGCGAGCGCTGAAACTGTTGAAGCTGCGGGCGCCGAGACTGTGGCATCTGCCGCGGCGGACGCGCCGGCGCAGAGTGGACGCGGCAATCGAGTGCAGAAAGTCGGAATCGTATCGTCCGACAAGATGCAGAAGACCGTGGTGGTGCGTGTCGACCGTCAGGTGCTGCATATGAAATACCGGCGCTACGTGCGACGTACCACCAAATTCAAAGCGCATGACGAACTGGGAGCGAGTGTGGGCGACCGCGTGCGCATCGTCGAGACGCGGCCGCTGTCCGCGCAGAAGCGCTGGCGCGTAGTTGAGATTTTGCAGAAAGCAGCGAAATAAATTCGTTCATTGTTTCATTGGCTCATTGATCCATTGGTCAATGATTCAATGATTCAATGATTCAATGATT
>DATBSG010000012.1:0-8379 GCA_036559945.1 Pyrinomonadaceae bacterium | reverse complement strand
CGATAGCACGCCCACAAAAATCGTAAGCACCGCCAGACGCCAGCCAAGATATGCTCCCACCATAAGCATCATTTTTACGTCGCCCAAACCCATCGCTTCAACGCCGCGAAGCTTCTCCCACAAAAATCCCATCAGCCACAGCGAGCCGCCGCCGACCAGCGCCCCGATTGCCGCGCCAATCAGCGATACGCTCCACAGCGGCAAACCTGACGGCAGACGCAGCAGCAAACCGGGAAGATCGTCGAAGTGTCCCGAGCCCGCTAGATATGGAAGCGCAATTCGCGTCAGTACTGCAAAGAGGATTCCCGGATAAGTGATCACGTTCGGCAGAATCATGTGTTCGGCATCGATGAAGATCAGCGCGATGAGCGCCGCGACGAATGCGAGGTCGAACGGCAACGCGAAAGAAACCCCATCGCGGAAAGCGATTGCGACGAACAGCAACGCGGTCAATCCTTCCACGATTGGATAACGAATCGAAATCGGTTTATGGCAGAAACGACAACGGCCGCGCAGAATGATGAAGCTGAGAATTGGAATGTTGTCATACGGCCGCAAAGGCGTGCGGCACGACGGGCAAGCTGAATTGGGAAAAACGATCGATTGTTCGCGCGGCACGCGGTGAATGACGACGTTGAGGAAGCTGCCGATGATCGCCCCGAGAACTCCGACGAACGCGCACGCTAGAGGCAGCGGCACGGCGACGACACTCTCGATCGCCAACAGGCTCATCCTCTTGCATTGTAATCCCGACGAGTCGGGACTGCCTACATCTTTTCTTGGGCGGACTCTTGTAGTCGAAGAAGGAATCGATGTTTGAGCGACGCATGACGTGCGGCGAACTTCGCAATCGTCAGACCGGCTGCACCGTCACGAAAGCCACCCTTCAAAAAATAGCTGCGGACGAAGGCCGTTGGACCGGCGATGGCCGCTTGAAGAAACGAAGTATGTTTGCCGTCGCGCAACATCTGCTGCGCGCCGAGGGGAGCATAACGCTGTTCGATCATTTGCTGGTGATGCGCGGCGTCGCGAACCGTGTAGTGCAGGAGATCGCCCGAAAGCGTTTCGACGCGCGTGCCTGGATTCATATCAAACGATTCGTGAATCAGCCGGTCACCCCAACTGCCAAGCCGCCGGTCGAACAACCGCAACTGATAATCCGGATACCAACCGCCGCCACGAATCCATCGGCCCATATAAAACGTCCGCCGCGCTATGCGGTACCCGTCCGACACTTCGGACTCGCTCGTCTCACGCACGGCGTCGATTGACGCGCGCAATTCGGCAGAAACTCTTTCATCGGCATCGAGACTGAACACCCAATCGTTTGCCGCGGCGTCGGTCGCGAATTGTTTTTGCGCAGCAAACCCGGGCCACTTATTGACGATGACGCGAGCGCCGCAGTCCGCCGCAACCTCGCGAGTAGCGTCGGTCGATTCTGCATCGACGACCACGATCTCGTCCGCCCACGCAACCGATTCACACGCCGCGCGAATGTTTTCCTCTTCGTTGAAGGTGATGATGACGGCCGAGATGTTCATTGCCAATTGCCGATTTGCGATTGCCGATTAGTATACATGGCGCTAAACGGCAATCGGCAATCTTCAATCGGCAATGGGCTTCTTACTCCTTGGGAGTCTCAACCACAATGTTGTTGATGCGGAGTGTCGATGCGGTTGCGCGTTGCAAGTCGGCGAGCGCTTTATTGTAGTCGGTTTGCGCCTGCAGCTCGTTCGTACGCGCGGTCGTCAACGCATTCTGGCGCTCGAGCAAAAGGAATGTCGTTGAGCGGCCGACTTCGTAAAGCTTCTCTTCGCCCGCGAGTTGTTGCTCGGCGCTCTCTCTTGCCATGCGCGCTGAGATCACGCGTCGGCGCGCGGTATCGACTGCCTGAGCAGCATTGCGTACATCCATTTCGATGGCTTGATCCTGCGATCGGAACGAAGCCTCGAGCTGTTCGCGTTGAATGCGCGCGCCCGCCAGATTTGCTTTCGCCGTGCGATTTCTGAATGGAAACGAAATCGACACGCCGACGTTGATGTTGCGGGTGTCGAAGCCAAACAGGTTCTGGATGTCCTGCCCATAACCGCCGATATACTTTTGATTTACGCAAGCTGAGGTTGTCGTACCAGTGCATGGAGGAAGTATGGGTGTTCCGGCCAGGCCTGTAGTCGCCACCGCGCCGGTCAAATTAACCTGCGGCTTGGTCTGATTCTCGTAGTATTGGAGATCGATCCCGTTGATTTCTTTCTGCAAGTTCAGCCGGCGAATTTCCGGCCGGTTTTTGTGCGCTTCATCGAGCGCAAGTTGCAGGTTTACCGGCGAGAGATCGAGTATCGGCGTATCGGTCGGGGTAATCTGCGCCGACCACTCGGGCGCTTCAGGGTCGTGGAGCATCAATTGTTTCAAAGTGTTCTCGGCGACTGACACGTTCTGCGTCGCGATAAAAAGGTTCGTCTCGCGCGAAGCTATGTCAGTTTGCACTTGCGCGCGATCGAGCGGAGCCTTCGCGCCCGCTTCGATTTGCGCTTCAATGTTGCGCATGTTCTGTCGCGCCACGTTCAGGCTTTCGAGTTGGTTCTGCTGATTCTTCAAAGCAAATACCAGGTTCCAGTACGCCGCCTGAACCTGTGAAATGATTTGAATCGTGCGCGCGCGAAAATCTGAGTCCGACTGTTCGATAAACTTCTTCTGAATCCGAATCGAGTGACGATTCGCATCAATCGATCGGTTGCGCCACAGCGGCTGCGTAAATGACAGTGACAGGTTCGATGAATAGAAAGGGTTCAGCGTGCTGCTGGTGGCGCTCGTCACAATCTTGCTATTGGCGAAACCAACTGTATAGCTGCCGCCGCCGGTCCCGAAAGTCTTCGTTAGCGTCGGGCTGAGACTGTACGTCGTCGCCGAAACCGTTCCCGAAGCTGTGCCGCCCGCAAAGATGCTCGTGACCGGAGTGATTCGCTTGTCGTAAGTAGGCGTTACGCTGAAGACAGGATCGTACACTCCAAAAAGTGCTTTCAGTTGATACTCGGCAATGCGCACGTCATCACGTGCGATCTCGATATCGTTGTTGTTTTGGAGCGCCTTGCGAATCGCATCGTTCAACGACAGCGTCAAAACGTTGCTGCTGATGATTCCGATGCGCGTTAGATCTGGCAGGGGCGGGACCGGCTGCGCCTGCAAATTTGGAAAGTTGGGCTCGCGCGGTTCCTGGACCGACGGCTCAACCAGCGACGGCTGCGGAGTCGGGATGACATTGGCTCCCGGCGGCGCCTGTGGCGGTGGCTGCTGCGTTCCCGGCGGCGCAGTTGGCGGTGGCGTTGGTGACGGTTCCTGACCCGGCGGTTGCGTTGCGGGGTTAACCGGAGTGGGCGTCGGCGTTTGGGCTGCCGCGCTCATCGCGGTCATCATCGCCGTTAACAGCAAAAGCGCCAGCACTGCCGCCTTTGTCGCATGCCTTAACGATTGATTCATTGAAGTGCTCCTATCTGATTTACGACCTCGCGCGATCGCGAATCTAAACCGCACATGATTAGCGCAAAGGTCAAATTTCTACTACGTTAACAATTTACTAGCGGTTTCAAAAACGTGCGCGCAAAGCGTGCTTGACACTGTGTGCCGCGGGCATTATCTTCCAATTTCTTTACTAAGTTCAGCCTCTTCAGTTAAGCATCAATCAAAACCTGTGGCTGGACGTGTGTAAATTGGAAAAGACGTAGGGAGGACAGGGAATGGCGGTCAAAGTTGGCATCAATGGGTTTGGGCGCATCGGTCGCAATATTTTTCGCGCGTCTCTGGGCGACGAAGACATCGATTTTGTGGCGGTCAACGATATCACAGACACCGAGACTTTGGCCCACCTGCTGAAATACGATTCGGTGCTCGGAAATCTTCATCACGAAATCAAAACGTCCGGTAATGGAATCACCGTGGAAGGTCGGGAATTCCATGTTTTTTCCGAACGCGACCCCGCTTCGATTCCGTGGGGCTTGCTCGGAACCGAGATTGTGATTGAATCAACGGGCCGATTTACCAAAGCCGAAGACGCTAAGAAACATCTACACGATGGCGTCAAGAAGGTGATTATCTCAGCGCCGGCAAAGAACGAAGACATCACGATCGTGCTGGGCGTGAACGAGGACAAGTACGATCCGGCCGCACACAATGTGATTTCAAACGCCTCGTGCACCACGAATTGCCTGGCCCCGGTAGCCAAGGTCATTCATGAGAAGTTCGGCATCCGCAACGCGCAGATGACCACCATTCACTCGTACACAAACGATCAGCAACTGCTCGACCTGCCACACAAAGATTTGCGCCGCGCGCGCGCGGCCGCGCTGAACATGATTCCAACTTCAACCGGCGCGGCGAAGGCCGTTGCCCTCGTGCTGCCGGAATTAAAAGGCAAATTCGATGGCATCAGTGTCCGCGTACCGACGCCGAACGTTTCGCTGGTCGACGTCGTCATCGATGTCGAGAAGGAAACAACCACCGAGGAGGTGAATAACGCGCTGAAGGATGCAGCCAATGAAGAGCTGGCCGGAATTCTCGCGTTCTCGGAAGAGCCGCTGGTCTCGTCTGATTTCAAACAGAATTCCAACTCCTCGATCGTCGATGCCGAATATACAAAGGTGATCGGCGGGAACATGATCAAGATTCTTTCCTGGTACGACAACGAATGGGGTTATTCCTGCCGCGTACGCGATCTGGTGAAGTACATCGCTGGCAAAGGATTATAGAACATTTGCGATTGCCGATCTCCGCTTGCCAATTGAAAGGATGGTTGGGGGGCCCTTCAAACCGGCGATTGGCAATTGAAAATCGGTAATGGCCAAGCTTTCCATTCGCGATCTGAATCTCGCCGGCAAACGCGTCTTCATTCGAGTCGACTTCAACGTTCCTATCAAAGATGGCGTAGTCGCAGACGATACCCGCATTCGCGCCGCGATTCCGACGATTCATTATGCGATCGACCACGGTGGACGCGTGATACTCGCATCGCACCTTGGACGGCCCAAGGGACAGCGCGTCGAGAAGTACAGTCTTCGTCCAGTTTATCAAAGGCTTCAGGAACTACTCGGAACCCCTGCAGCAGAAGTCGTCATCGACAGTCCAATCGGCGCTCGACAGTTAACGTCAATTGATTTCGCTGAAGACTGTGTTGGTGACGAGGTTAGACAAACGACTAAGCAAATGAAAGATGGCGACGTTCTGTTACTGGAGAACCTCCGTTTCCACCCCGAAGAAGAGAAGAATGATCCGAGCTTTGCGAAGGAGCTTGCATCCCTTTGCGACGTATACGTGAACGACGCTTTCGGCGCCGCCCATCGTGCCCATGCTTCCACGGTTGGCATTACGAAGTTTGTTGCGCAATCCGCGGCGGGACTGCTGATGGAGAAAGAGCTGGAGTATCTCGGGCGCGTAATTGTAAATCCTGAGCACCCGTTCGTCGCAATTCTGGGGGGCGCAAAAGTTTCCGATAAGATTCCGGTTATTAACGCGCTCATCGATCGCAAAGTTGATCGGCTGCTGATTGGTGGCGCGATGGCCTACACGTTTCTCAAGGCCGAAGGTTTCACCGTCGGCAAATCTCTGGTTGAAAACGACATTCTCAACACCGCGCTTGAGATAAAGCAGCGCTGTGAAAAGTCAGGGGTCGAGTTGTTACTGCCGACTGACCATCAGGTTGTTGACAGCTACGAACCGGTGAAAGGAACCGAGATTCTCGCCAAGACGATTCCGATCGAGTTCACCAACGCTGGGCACGCGGGCATGGACATCGGGGTTGAGACCGTAGCGTATTTCGCGAACGCGCTCGCCGACGCTAAGACAATCATCTGGAATGGCCCGATGGGAGTATTCGAAGAACCGCCGTTCGACCGGGGAACCGTCGGCGTCGCGCATGCCGTCGCTGATGCCGCCGGTCGAGGCGCGACCGTGATCGTCGGTGGCGGGGACTCAGTCGCGGCCGTCAAAAAGGCGGGCGTGGCCGATCGCATCACACACATCTCGACCGGCGGCGGAGCGACGTTGGAATTTCTGGCAGGGGAAGAATTGCCCGGCGTGACGGCGTTAACCGACAAATAACGTGGAGCGCGGTGGCAATCCCGATCCATCGGGAGACACCGCTTTGGATTGTTTGATAAGCTGAAATGAAAAGCGCCGTCGCCGCTTCGCTTTGCCGGCGCACTCCAAAATGAGAAAACCGGTAATCGCTGGAAACTGGAAGATGTATAAGACGGTCGGTGACTCGGTCGCTATGGCTGTGGCGCTGAAGCCGCTCATCGCGAACGCAAATCATTGTGAGGTGGTCATCGCCCCCGTATTTACGGCTTTGAAGTCTGTCGCCGATCGTCTGGAAGGCTCAAACATTCACGTGGCCGCGCAGAATTGCGCGACTGAACAAAGCGAAGGTGCGTTCACCGGCGAAGTCGCGGCATTCATGGTTCGCGACGCGGGGTGTTCGCATGTTATTGTCGGCCATTCCGAGCGTCGACAGCACCATTTGGAAACCGATCAAATCGTGAGCAAGAAAGCTCAAGCGGGCATTGCGGCCGGGTTGACTGTGATTGCGTGCGTTGGCGAAACGCTCGATCAACGCGATGCGGGCAAGGCGCTGGATGTTGTGAAAGAGCAATTAATCGGCAGCCTGAGCGGGTTGACAGCCTCTGATCTCGACCGTATCATCGTTGCTTACGAACCTGTCTGGGCCATTGGTACTGGACGAACCGCGACGCCGGAGCAAGCGCAGGAAATGCACGCGTTTATCCGGCGCGTTTTTGCGGAGAGACACTCTCCGAGGTCGGCTGACAGGTTGCGGATCTTGTACGGCGGATCGGTTAAGCCGGACAACATCGCGGGTTTGATGAAGCAGCCGGACATTGACGGAGCGTTAGTCGGGGGCGCTAGTTTGAAGGCCGAGAGTTTTGCGGAGATCGTCAATTACAATAAATGAAGGAACTTTGTACTTGGTTCTTTGTACTTAGATTTCTGAAGCCCGAGGCCCCGGTTACCAGACACCAAAGGACAAAGCACGAAGTACAAAGTACGAATTAGAAATTATGCTTGCTTACGTCTTATACGGATTGTTTATTCTCGCTTGCGCCATCCTGGTTCTGGTTGTGTTGTTGCAACCCGGAAAGGCTGATGCCGGCGCATTGTTTACCAGTTCTGTTTCGAGCACAGCGTTCGGACCACGCGGCACGCAAACTCTGCTGGCGAAAATCACAATCGGCGCAGCGGCGGCATTCATGCTGATCGCTTTGACGTTGTCGTTGCCGGCCATCAGCGGAACGAGTTCGGTTTTGCAATCAGGCGTGCCCGAGGCGCCAGCGTCATCGCCGACACCCGTGGCCTCGCCGACAACGGCGCCGCCGGCGCCGACACCTTTTTCAACCGTGATAACACCGTCGCCGCAGCCGACCAGGAAGTAGCTGCAAAAAAGCGCGTCGGCGCGCGAACTCTTTTGATATCCTTCCCGAACGAGCCGAAGTGGCGGAACTGGTAGACGCGCACGTTTGAGGGGCGTGTGAGGTAACTCGTGGGGGTTCGAGTCCCCCCTTCGGCAAATCAATCCTGTAAGCTCCACCGGCTCAGCAACTTACGAAGGGTGCCGAAGCTGGATCTCGACACCCACACACGCTATAGACACCAAGCCGGCTCCGGCGTCCCAGATATTGTTGGACCACTAATCTGTTTCGTGGTGTCTGTTTTTTATGTCTGGAGCAAGCGGAAGATTTCGTCCGCGCATGACGGTTGAAGAAAAAGTCACGCCACTGGTGAATGAGTCGCGCGCGATTCCGAAGTTGTCTCTTGCTGCATCAGATCTTGGATACTGGGACACAAAGACAGACCGCTGGGTCGTCGAGAACGACCGAATGGAGTTTGCTGCCGGCGAATCCTCCAGCGATGTGAGACTAAGAAAAACGATTCCGGTCCGATAGAAACATATGAAAACTTTTATCCTGCTCGCTGCTTTCATGTTCTGTGCCGTGTCACTGACCAATGCTTACTCACTAGATAACGGGCTCGCCAGAACTCCGCCGATGGGCTGGAACAGTTGGAACAAATTTGCCTGCGACGTTAACGAGCAGCTCATCAGGGAGTTGGCCGATGCAATGGTAACGAGCGGCATGAAAGACGCGGGTTATGTTTACCTCGTCATTGATGACTGCTGGCAGATCGATCGCGATGCGCAGGGAAACATCCTGCCGGACCCGCAACGGTTTCCTTCTGGAATGAAGGCGCTGGCGGATTACGTTCATTCCAGGGGACTGAAATTCGGACTCTATTCGGATGCCGGAACGCTTACGTGTCAAAAGAGGCCAGGTAGCCGGGGTTACGAATTTCAGGACGCGCGACAATATGCAGCCTGGGGGG
>DATBSG010000011.1:0-3871 GCA_036559945.1 Pyrinomonadaceae bacterium | reverse complement strand
GTTGCCTACGAAGCTTTTCGTCAGATCGTGGAAATCACCGGCGGCTCGTTCGATTTCGAAAAATCACTTAAGCCCTCTCCGGTGACAATTGAAGCGGCGAGTAATACGAATCTAATTCTCGATAGCCTCAGGCAAGTTGATGAGGAGAATGCCTGAGAAAGGAAAAAGTAAAAAGGTAAAAGGCAAAAGAAAAAGCACATGCCAGCCTTTCCACATAACGGTCTGTTACTTTTTCCTTTTTCCTTTTTACTTTTTCCTTCCAGTCAATCGACCAGGACGCGAGTCTCAAGCGCCTCAGCGCGTTCGAATGCCGCCAGCATTCGGAGGAACTGCGCGTAACTGCGGCTGCGCGTGTGCAGACGCTCGCGTTCAAGTTCACTGAGATCGTTTCGCAGAACTAAATCGAGGAAGTCGTAGTAGTCGGCCGTCGCGGAAAACGGAAACTCGCGAGTGTAAGTGGTGGTGTCGCCATCCGCAGAGCGGAATCCAGCGAGCAGATCAAACACATTGTCCGTCGTCAAATTCGCGCCCGCCCTCGCGAACTTGATCGGCATACGCAGTTCGAAAAAGCGCAGCCCATCAGTTGTCGTCACGCGCCGCAACTCTTTCGTGGCTTCACCGTCGAACGGCGATTCCGGGTCAACCAGAATGCTTACCAGGCGCGGCCAATCTTCAGAGTCAACCGTGTCGAGCACAAGCTGAACGCGATTCGCAATGAACTTCTCGAACTCGGCGTCGATCGGATAATTAATTCTGCCGAGACAACCCAGAGCTTCGCCCTGGCCGGCAGTTTCGACCGGCAAACACGCGGGACACTCTGCGCAGATCGCGCTTTCACTCTGGAGCTGGTCGATCTCGTGGGCTGCGTCTTGAATCCACTTCAACTTGTCTGCCGTCGGCGCTGAAGTGTCGCCGGTGGTAATCGCCGCGTGCAGGCTGCTCAGTCGTCCCCACTGGCGCAGGTGCTTTTCGGAATAACGCGCGCGCAGCGTGCATGGATGCTGGACTGCGAATTCAAGAGACATGATCAGTAAGTGGGCGGTGGACGGTGAGCAGTTGGTTCCGAGATTTTACGCCAGCTCTTTGATTGCCCAGTCGATGGATTCCGAACTCCGATAGCGCCAAATGCTAACTGCTCACTGCCCACTGCTCATTGCCCACTGTTTCGATTGTGATCGATGATTTCCACGATTGAGGAAAACGGGACTTTCACAATTTGACCGTCGGCGCGTTCCACTTTAACGCTGGGCGTCGTCAGCGCCTGCGTCGTTTTCATGCTGCGGACAATGCCGCGCACCCGCACCCCGTCGCGAGTGACAATTTCGACGTTCCCTTTGCCGTAAAGCGGCCGGAGCGCAGCGAGAGCTCGGGTGACTTCCATAGCGTTTCCTGGACGAGTCCTCCAATAGTACTCGGTCGCAGTCGGATTCGTAAACCGCGACTGTCAGAAACTTAACCGCCAGGGAGGACGGCTATTAATCGCGGAATGGCCGTCTGTGAGTTGCCCTTGTTGACGTTCGGGGGGATTCTGGACCCAACAATTCCCCGCAACCATTCGCCTTCCAAAGTCGTATAATTTCGCGGTTCACATAATAATAGGAAATCGATGCAGCCTCCGGATAATCTCAACAACCCGTCAGGCCCACCGGGTGATAGCGGCGGGGTGGTTTGCTCGCAATGCGGCGCGCCGATGCCACGGGGCATGCGTTTTTGCCGCGCGTGCGGAAATCGACTCGGGGAAGGTCCGGCGGAATATACCGAAACGGTGCGGTTTCCGAACGCGACTGCCACCGGCGCGCGGGTGACGAGTCCTTACATCCCGCCACAAGCGGCGCCAATCGCTCACCAGGATAGCGCCGGCTATCCCTATAAGCGACGACGCAAACTAAGCGGCATGACCTGGGTTCTGATCATCATCGCGATCTTCTTCGTGCTCGGTGGTGGATTGAGTGTGCTGCGTAAGCGTGTCAGAAACGCTCCGCGCATCAGTATCAACCTGAATCGCACTTACTTCGGTGTGAATGACTTTGACAGCGTCGACGGTGGCGTAACGTTCGACAATGTCGAACCGCCGGGTGGCCCAGCGGACAAAGCCGGGCTTGTAGGTGGCGATATCATTACGAGTTTCGACGGACACGCCGTCACCGACGAAGATGATTTCAGGGATCTGCTACGGCAAACTCCCATTGGAAAAACAGTTGAAGTCATTTACCTCCGCGACGGCGAAACAAAGAAGACGCAATTGACGACAGTTTCAGAAGCTGAATTCAATGATCTTCAGCGCGTTTTTCGCAGTCGTCCGGAAGGCCGAGGCTATTTTGGATTCGATGACAACCGAACGACGAAAATTTCAGATCCGCAAACAAAGACTTATGGCGTGCGGTTGGATTATGTAGAGCCTAACCGACCTGCAGACGTATTTGGCCTCAAAGCAGGCGATATCATTACCGCCTGGGATGATGTGCCGATTCGCACAAGCGATGAACTGCTTTCCAGAGTCCGCCGCGCCGTGCCGCGGAGCACAATCGTTATTACCATCATTCGCGCCGGACAAACGATGAAAATTCCCGTTACGATGGGCCGCGCATAAAGGTCCTTTGCATTACGCTCCGGCCACGTGTTGGCGCATTCGGTTTTCCATCTCACGGCGCGCCTCCTCCCGATCTTCTTCCGCTTCGTCAGCTTCAAAAGCCTCGAACAGCGCATAAGCTTGCGGTGAGATGAGTCGCAGTTCCCATGCTTCTCGCTTCGCGTGCGACGGCCGCGAGAACCACAGCGCGTCGAAATCCGTATCGCGAAGTTCGGCTTCGCGGAATTGAGTGGACGCTGATCCGATCGCCGCTTTGGTTTCCGGCCGCAGCAGCACCTGCCGCAGAGTCCAACCGTGGCGTTCATAGGTCGCGGCGATTTCGCGGATGAGGTCTGATGTGTTCACCGAACAAGTATACCGCGCGGTTGGAGGATGCGACTGACACGATTATTATTGCTTCCCGACCAAGTGCCGAACTTGAAATCACCATTCTATCGTGCCCTCCAAACCGCGCTCGCCGGACGCGGCCAAACCATCGACGCCATTTGTCCCTCTGAAGATTCAGTTGCGCGCCGTGTGCTGCACGACTATGGCGCAATGTTCCTCGGCAGCAAGGACACTCTGCCGCCGCCGATTTGTGTGTTTACGTCGGAAGAAGCTGTCGCCCAATTTCAGCGCGCGGCGGGACGGGCGGCCGCAAGGATCGGCGACGAAATGATCGAACTGCAACCCGCCGCTATGATGGCGCTGCTGAAAGCCCGCGCGGCCGCGCGAGCTGAAGGCCTGGACATTTCACCGCGCGATGGCGCCGAGGGCGCGCGCCGCAACTATGATGACACTGTGCGTTTATGGAATTCACGGTTCCTGCCGGCACTGGATCACTGGCAGGCGCTGGGAAGGTTAAGCTCAGACGAAACGGATCGGTTGCGCGGTCTACCCGTGACACAGCAGGTTGCCGAAGTTCTTGAGTTGGAGAAAGACGGAATCTTTTTTAGCAAAGACCTGTCCAAATCAGTGCTCTATTCAATCGCAGCGCCGGGCACTTCGCAACACATCGCGATGGTAGCTTTTGATGTAAACGAATTTAGTGACGCGCGCGTGCGTGAGCTTCTCGCGGACCATGGCTGGTTTCAGACGGTTTTGAGCGACCTGCCGCATTTCACTTTCCTCGGCTTGCGGGAGGACGAGCTGCCGTCAAGAGGCCTAAAACCTGTGGAGGTCGCCGGCCAAAAATTTTGGATCCCCGACGTAGACTAGCCATGGCATCCGGCCAGCCGCAATAGACATCTGACCGTTCAGTCACGCTGCGAATTTGGAACGGCCAGCGGCATCCGCTAAGAT
>DATBSG010000010.1:0-16251 GCA_036559945.1 Pyrinomonadaceae bacterium | reverse complement strand
GGTGCGTATTCCGGTTTGGATGCGCGTCGCGTCGCCGGCACTTTTCGCGCGACGGCTGAAGTGCGTACGCCGGTGACGGGCGCGTCGTTGCACGAGTTCTTTTTTGAACTTGAACGGATTCGGAACGAGAGAGTGCCAGACCAGGAGCTACGGAATGCGAAATCTTATCTCACCGGAGTCTTCCCAATTCGCATCGAGACGCAGGACGGACTAATCGATCAACTGACGAGTGTCAGGATGTTCGATCTGCCCTCGGATTACCTGCACACGTATCGTGATCGGGTTAATGCTATCTCAGCGGAAGATGTGCTCAGCGTCGCCCAACAGCATGTCACTCCCGATCAGGCGGCGATAGTTGTTGTCGGGGATGCGGCCGAAATAGAAAACCAGATCAAAGACTACTCACCGACAATCGAGATTTACGATACGGAGGGACAGTTAGAGCGGTAAGAGCCGAGAGCAAAGGGCAGATTAATGGAACGTACGTCTCTTTTGTCCTGGCACTTAGCACTTTGCCAACGCTCACGCTGCGCCTTGCAACCGCTCGACGTCCAGCACACCCGGGACGCTCTTAATTGAACTTGTCACTTTGTCCAGATGCTTGACGTCGAAAACTTCGACGGTGACTTCGATGCGACCTTTCTGATCCGGGCCGATTGACGCCCGCGCGTCACGGATCCCCGTCTTCATGTCGGAAATTGCGCCCGTAATTCCGGCAATCATTCCCGTGCGATTCTCAGTCGTCGCCAACAATTTCACCGCGTAAGCCGTCTTCTCGGGCCGCGAAGCCCATTCAACGCTGACAATACGTTCAGGATTCACCATCAACTGTTTCACATTCTTACAGCGCTTGGTGTGCACCGCGACGCCCTTGCCGCGCGTGATGTAGCCGATGATTTCCTCGCCGTGCAGCGGATTGCAGCAGCGCGCGCGGTTTACCATCAAATCTTCCACTCCCCGGACGACAATCGCGTCGTCGCCGCCAAGCAGCCGCCGCACGGCGCGCACCCCTGTGCGCAGTTTCGACTCTTTCTGTTGATCGAGTGCGGCAAATTTTTCGGGGCCGAGATACTTCGCGATTATGTTGCGCGGCACAATCTTGCCGTAACCCATCGCCGCCAGCAGATCGTCCGTCCGGCCATAACCGTACTCGCCGGCGATGCGCTTCAAATCTCCATTGCTGTCGCTCAATACTTTCTTGATAGGCATTTGGAAGCGACTGGCTTCCTTCTCAAACAATTTGCGGCCGATTTCAATGGACTCCGCGCGCTGCTGGTCAGCAACCCAGTGACGAACGCGATTCCGGGCGCGCGAGGTGACGACAAAATTCAGCCAGTCACGCGACGGATGAGCGTTGGGACTTGTCAGAATCTCGACCACATCGCCGTTTTGAATCTGTGTCCGCAGCGGCACCATGCGGGTGTTAATGCGCGCGCCGGTGCATGTATTACCAACCTCTGAGTGAATCATGTAGGCGAAATCGACCGTCGTCGCGCCGCGCGGCAACTGAATGACTTTACCCATGGGCGTGAACGCGTAGACGTCCTTTGGATACAGGTCGAGCTTCAACGCGTCGATGAACTCGCGCGAGTCTTTCACTTCCTGGGTCCACTCGATCAGCGAGCGTAGAACCTTCAAAGCCTCGTCATCGTCGCGTGGCCCGCGCTTACCTTCCTTGTATTTCCAGTGCGCTGCGACACCCTCTTCCGCGATCAGGTGCATCTGCTCGGTGCGAATTTGCACCTCGAAGGGTTGGACTTTTGATCCAATCACGGACGTGTGCAGCGATTGATAGAGATTATCTCGCGGCGTCGCAATCCAATCTTTGAACCGCCCCGGCACGGGTTTCCACGCGTTGTGAATGACACCCAGAGCGGCGTAGCAGTGACGAATTTCGTTCGGCGTAATTACACGCGCCGCGACGAGATCGTAAACCTGATCGAGATCGATGCTTTGGCTCTGCAACTTTTTCCAAATTGAGTAAATCCGCTTCACGCGTCCTTCGATGCGGACGAATGGAACGTCAGCTTCGCGCATGTTCTGCTCGATCGTGGCCGTAACGTCGTTCAGAAACGCTTCGTTCGCGGCGCGGCGCTTTTCCAGTTGCGCGCTAATCTCGCGGTAATCGTCCGGATGCAGATTGCGGAAAGCAAGATCCTCCAATTCGCCGCGCAACTTTCCCATGCCGAGTCGATGCGCAATCGGCGCGTAGATGTCCATCGTCTCCTGCGCTATGCGACGGCGTTTTTCGGGAATGAGGAACTCGAGCGTGCGCATGTTGTGCAGGCGGTCGGCCAGCTTAACCAGCACGACGCGCACGTCATCAATCATCGCCAGCAGCATCTTGCGAACGTTTTCCGCCTGCTGGTCTTCACGCGAAACGTTGCTGATATGCGCAATCTTCGTGAGGCCTTCGACCAGGTGAGCTACTTCTTCGCCGAAATATTCGCGAATGGTTTTCGGGTCGGCGAGCGTGTCTTCCACCACATCGTGAAGCAGTCCGGTTGAAACTGAGACCGCGTCCATGCGCATGTCCGCAAGAATATTCGCGACTTCCAGCGGATGTACGAGATACGCTTCGCCCGAAGCGCGCTTCTGACCTTTGTGTTCGCGCGCGGAGAACAGGTAGGCGCGGCGCAACAGGTTCAGGTCGGCCTGCGGATGGTTCCGTTTGACCTTTTCGACGATTTCTTCAATGCGAACCATAAAAAACAGTGGTCAGAGGTCGTCGGCTGGAGGTCAGAAAAAGAGACTGACCTCTGAACTCTGACTTCTGACCGCTGCCATTATAGCAAGAGGTGACGCTCGACTCGAACGAGTCTTACGTCACCTCAAAATTCAGATCAAATCTGCTGGTGAAGCGTCAGGGAGTTGGTGAGCCCGCGGCTTTCTCAGCCTCTTCTTGTCGCTTGCGCTCTGCTTCGGCAAGTTCCGCGTCTCGTTTCTGAGCGACTTGCGCCTGTCTTTCGTATTCCGCCGCTTTGGCAGCATCGCCGTTCATCTTGGCGATTTTCGCGGCCTCCATTAACAAGTTGGTTTTGTAGGACCAGGCCTTCTCGTTATTGGGATCGTACTTGATCGCCGTCTCCGCTTCCTGCAACCCGCGCGTAACGCAACGCTGGATGGTCTCGAAGTCCTTCGGATCTTTTGGTTTTTGATAAGTTACGACGCCTTCCCCGGCGATTACTTTCACCTCAGGCAGTTCGGTGATCTTGTAAGAGCAATCCCAATCTTTGCCGGCGAGAATAGCGTAAGCGTCAGCGCGTTTTTCGTTCGTCTCGTTGGGATCATTGGCGCGTGTCGAAATCCATTGACGCAAATTGTCGTCGTCCTTAATCGCGGCATACAAATATGAAATCGCCTGAAAAGCCTCTTCCCTCTTCGGATCCATTTGTAATACGCGTTTGTAAGCTTCAATTGCCTCGCGGGCTTTTTGGATGTTGTCAGGCGCATCCACACCCGGCTTGTATTGCTGGTGAACGATGCGCGCAATGAAGATCGTCGCTGTCAGGTTGCTTGGATCCAACGCCAAGGCGCGGCGGGCATGTTGTTCGGCGTCTTCGAAATGGCCTTCCTTATAAGACTTGGCCGCTTCGTTCAGTTCGTTTTTGGCTCGCACTTTGCCGATCAGCGAGCAGCCGGCGCCCACGCCGACAAACAAAGCCAGGATCGCGATAGCGCAGATCCTGGATCGAGACAATCTCATTTTCGGTTAACTCCGTTTCGGATTATGGTAGATCGTCAACCTGCAAACCGACCGGGCTCGCTCCCGCGCCCTTAATGGCGTCAATGACCTTCACCACGTCGCCGTATTTCAGGGCACGCGGGGCTTTCACAAACACAGTCTTTTCAATTTTCTGATCTTCGGGAAGGTTCGAAGTCTCCATGCCGACTTTGTAAGCATGCTGTTCCTTGCGCAATTGAAATGTCTGCTGGAGCTTTTGCGCTAACTGGCTCGGATCGTTCACCGACCCCATCGGGTCCTGATTCAGCTTTAGCTGCAAATCCTGACTTATTGTCACCACCAGCGTCAGCGGATTCGGTTTCAACTTGCTGACATCTTCGTTCGGATCTCGCTGGGTAGGAATGTCCGCTTTGAACCGACTCGGTTTCAACGGTGTGACCACCATGAAAATGATCAGCAAGACCAGCAGCACATCAATCAGCGGTGTTACGTTGATATAAGGAACAGCGCGGTTCCCGCCTCCAGTTGTCATTGCCATAAACTTACCCTCGGACTAAACCGAATTCTGATCCGCGAACAGGACTTTAGGTTTTCGCGGCGCCGCCTTTCTTCTTATCGGCGACCAGCCCAATTTTGTCGATGCCTTTTTCACGAACGGCGTTAATTACCTTTACTACTTCGCCGTAATTCACGTTGACGCCGCTCTTCACGTAGACGATCTTATCTTCCTCTTTTTTGTTTGCCAGGGCTTTTTCTACCTGGGACTTTAGCTCGTCCAGATTGACCTTCTTCTTGCCCAGATAGTACTCCGTCATCTCAGGCGTGCACTGCGGAGCATCCGGCGGCCGGCAAACAACCGACACGATAACGGACGTTTCCTTATTGATCGCCTGATCCTCATCCGGGTTTCGCATGTCACGCGGAATCGGAACGGTGATGCCCTGTTGCAAAAACGGCGTAACCACCATGAAGATAATCAACAGCACCAACATGATGTCGACCATGGGGGTTACGTTAATTTCGGACTGTAACCCGCCACCGCCGCCAGCCTGCATTCCCATGGTAAATCTCCTTTCACCGCGCTAATCCGCGGCGCACCATCAGCGCGGACATCGCCGCGCTGATTCCTGCTTCAGCAAAACTTCGGACTATGGATTGAGCTGCTTCGTGCGGTTCTTAATGAAATAGTCAACCAGTTCGGATGCTGAGTTGTCCATCTCCACGACGAAACCGTCAACCTTGCCGGTGAAATAGTTGAATAACCACACCGCCGGCACCGCGACTACCAGGCCCAACGCCGTCGTGAACAGCGCTTCCGAGATACCACCGGCGACCGCTGCGATACCAGCCGATTCGGCGTTCTTCATGCCGCGGAACGCGTTGATAATTCCGAACACCGTGCCGAACAATCCGACGAACGGGGCGGTCGAACCGATGGTCGCCAACCCTGACAAGCCCCGGCGAAACTCTGCCGTCTTGATCGCGATGGCCCGCTGCAATGCGCGCTTAGAGGCCTCGATCTCATCGCCAGAAATTTCTGCAGATTGCTCATGCGCGCGAAATTCCTGTAGGCCGCTGTTCACAACCATCGCCAAGTGTGACTTGCGATGCTTGTCGCTAATGTTGATGGCCTCTTCGATCCGGTTGTTCTTCAACGCCTGCGCGACCCGCGGGGCGAATTCGCGCGACTGCTTCTTGGCCGCGGTGTAGGTCAAATAACGCTCGACCATGATGGCGATCGAATACACCGACATAATCAAAAGAATGATGACGACGGTGATTGCAACGGCTCCCATGTTTTTGACCATTTCGGTCATGGTGAACTCGTTGCCGCCGGCGGCTGCGGACGGAGACGGGCTGGCCTGCCAAAGAACGAAGAGCAAACTAAGAGCCTTCGTTCCGAGGATGCTTGTTAGAATAGTCACGGTAGATCCTCCAAAAAGGTAAGTTACAAATTGAATTTCTTACAGCAAGTAGCGGCCGCAACCTTCTTAGAGGCAGCGGCCGCTTTTATTACTGCGCCACAAAGTTGTAGATGATGACGCCGGAAACTTTCACGGGCATGCCCGACAGCTTCGTTGGCGTGAACTTCGATGCCCGTGCGGCGGCTGTGGCTGCACCTTGCAGGAGCGGATGACCGGAAACCGGCGTCGCCGAAATTACGTTGCCGTTTTCATCGATCACAATCTGCACGCGCACTTGTCCCGACGCGTGAGCGCTACGAGCGATCGCCGGATATGGCGGTTGCACCAGGCGCACAGCCTTGCCGTTCAGCACGCCTCCGGAAATCGGAGCTTTTGGCGGCGTTGGTTTCGGCGGGGGAGGCGGAGGCGCTTCACCCACATCAACCTTAGCTGGAGCGGAGATGATGTTGCCTGTGCCGGCTCCAGGCGCAACGGGCGCAATCGCATTCGAGTTCGAACTGCCAACCATCGTCACGACGCCTTTGCGAACCGGCGGAATATCACTCGCCTTTGCTGATACTTCTTTCGGCACCAGATCGGCGCGCGTAACGTCGGCAATCAACTCCTTGCGCACGTCCACGTTTTTGGCGATTTCGATTTTTTCGGGCTTCGCCTCTTGCTTTTGCTGCTGCGCTTGCACCGGCACCGGCGCAATCAACGCCGTCAGTTCGAGAGTTTGGGCATCAATATTGGCGGTCGCGTACCAGATGCCCGCGACAAACGCCACTGTGAGCAGCACAATATAAATTCCCGCAAAACCGAGCAGGAACGAGCCCTTTCGCTTGATATCTTCTGAGTGCGACCCAGACTCAACCAAATGTTCGAACATCTTCAGTCCTCCCTATGCGGCGCCAAAAGGGTCAGATTGGAAGCGATTTCGACAACAATAATTGCCATTTCAAAATATCAAGTAATCGATTCCTTTAGACCTGCGGAAAGAAAGGAGGCCGTACGTGCCGGGCCAGTTAATCCGCGAAGACACAAATAAACTGGCCGCTTAACGTACTAGGCCGTCGTGCTCCCTGCCACCTGGATCTAGATTGCACGATTACAAGCGTATTTAATTGGCCAGCAACGTTCGCAGTCTATGCCGCAATTACAGGCAAAGTCAAGAGTAATCACGGCCGCAAATCCGCGTTCGTTGACCACTCTCACGAGGCGTCACTCGCAACAACACTCTCATTAGAAACCGCCGCTCAAGCAGAAGTTCCCACGAGGCGCTTCACGCGGCGCGAGACGGTTTGCCGACACCCTTGTTTGACCCGACCACTGATTTCGATTGAAATCCGCTTCCGCGCGCCGTCACCGCAGGCAACCTGTTAGCAGCTTCGAGCTTTCGTTCCCACCAGACCATAATCGGTCCGGCGACAGCGATCGTGTCGTACGTTCCAAACAAAATACCCATCAACAGCGCGAGCGAAAACGGCCGCAATGTTTCACCGCCCAGCAAAACCAGCGCAACAACCGAAAGGAAAACCAAACCCGACGTGATGACTGTGCGAGACAATGTCTGATTAATCGAAAGATTGGTGACGTCGTACAGGCTCATGCGGCGATGGAGCTTTCGGTTCTCGCGGATTCGGTCGAAGATCACGATCGAGTCATTCACGTCGAAACCTACCAACGTGAGTAGTGCCGCGATCACTGTCAAGTTGATTTCGATTTGGAACATTGAAAAGAGTCCCAGCGTCACCAGGACGGTGTGAAACACTGCGATCACGGCGGCTGCGCCATACGTCCATTCAAAACGAAAAGCGATGAAGATCAGCATGCCAATCAGCGCGGCAATGGTGACCGCAATCGCCTTGGTACGAAGTTGCGAACTGGCAACGGCGCTGACGGCATCGGTACCCTCAATTTTGTATGCGGCGTTTGGATCATCAGCGAGGCTGCTGCTCGCCTGTGCCTCGGATCCGAAAGTACTCAGTGCCTGTCGTACTTTCGCGCGGGCCGCATCAACTCCGGTCTGTGTTTCGGGGACGTTCTCGGACGTGCCTTGCTGCGGAACTTTGATTAGAAATTCACCCGGCTTGTCCAGAACCGGCTGGATCACGGCGTCACTAATGCCCGCGTGATTGATCGCAGATCTCAACGTGTCAACTGGAGGGGCTTGCCTGAAGCGAACCGTAACAACGGTCCCGCCTTTGAAATCAACCCCGAGGTTGAAAGCTTCAGTACCGTGCGGATGGAACTTGTGCCGGTAGAGCGCAGTGCCCATCCCCGCGAGCATCAGGGCGATAGACAGGCCGATGAAGAACTTTCGCTTGCCGAGCCAGTCGACGTTAATGTCATGAAATATTTGAATCATTACTAGATGCTAAGTGACTCTGCACGCCTGCCTTTTCTAGTCAGGAGCCAAATAAAGATCGTGCGCGAAACGTAGACCGCCGAGAACAGGTTGATCAGCAGTCCGAGAACCAGCGTGACGGCGAATCCACGCACAGGCGTTCCGGCGCCGAACACGTACAAGAACAGAGACGACACGATTGTCGTAACGTGCGTGTCTATAATCGTAACAAAGGCGTGGCCAAAGCCTTGTTCAACCGCTGAGGGCACGGTCTTGCCGGATCGCAATTCCTCGCGAATGCGCTCGAAGATTAGGACGTTGGAATCGACGGCCATGCCGATGGTAAGAATTATTCCGGCGATTCCAGGCAACGTCAGCGTCGCGTTAAATAGCATCAGCCCGGCGATCATCAAGATCATATTGAGCAACAAGGCCACGACGGCATTGATTCCGGAGCCGCGATAATAAAGCAGCATGAAAACGACGACCAACGCCAAACCCAGTAAAGAAGCGCGCACGCCGGAACGAATCGAATCCGCACCGAGACTGGGTCCGACGGTACGCTCTTCCTGGTATTGAATTCCTGCTGGAAGCGCGCCGGAACGCAACGTCAACACCAAATCATCCGCTGACTGTTTTGAGAATCTCCCGGTGATCTCGCCGCTGTCGTAGATCTGCGACTTAATGAACGCGATCGATTTCACTTCGTCGTTGAGCACGACGCCCATGTACTCGTTGATGTTCGCGCCGGTCCACGCGCCGAATTTGTCAGCGCCGTTTTTCTTCAACGAAAACTGGATCTGGAAATCATCCGAGCCGCCGCCCGTTGACTGGACCGCATTTGCGTTGCGTAGTTCGCTACCGTCAATGATTGCCGGAGACTCAACCACCACCCATTTCGTTGGCTTGGGCGCATTAGCATTGTTTTGATCAGTATTGAGTTCGGCACGTTCAGTGTACGGAAGCACGCGCCGGTTCGCCGGAACGTTTCCACCGCTGTTGAGTGAAGCAACAGCCTCTTCTTTTGTCGCATAAGTTTGCGCCGACGACGGACTGGGCGGACTAACCACATGCACAAGTTCCAGCCGTGACGGATTACCCAACATCTGCTTGACGTGTTCAGGATCCTGGATGCCCGGCATCTGCAAGAGAATCTCGTATGATGACGAGCCGCCGTGTCGCTGCAACGTGGGTTCAGCCACGCCAATCGAGTTAATGCGACTGTCGATGATCTTCAGCGCCTGCTCAGTCGCTGAATCTGCCAGCGTGCGCTGCGCCGATCCGGTCAGCGTCCAAACCAGATTCGCTCCGGATTGCGAGAATGACCATCCTGCGTTGCTGCCCAGATCAACTTTCTTCTCGACGGCAGCCTCGATGTCTTTCGCCTTTGCAGGATCGGCAGGAGTCAGGACTACGCGATAATTGCCGCCTGTGGTTTCCGCGCGCGCTTCTTTTATTTCGAATCCCGCGTCCTTCGCGGCGTTTTGCGCCGCCGTGGCGCTATCTTCGGCGAGCCGCTTCAGGTACTCCTCAACCTTCACACGCATCACCAGATGCGAGCCGCCTTTCAGATCAAGACCGAGATGGATGTTCTGTGCGAGATTGGCTTTGATGCCTGACCAGGTGAAGTCGTGGCCGTGAGGGCGCCGGCCGTGCGGTCCCATGACGATGTACAGCGAAACGATCGTGACGATGCCGCTGACGATTGACCGCTGGAGCAGATTCCTTTTCTTCATAAAGCAACTGTGGTTCGGAGTTCAAGCTTTAGCTTGCTCTTGCGAACGCGCAGCCTAAAGGCTGAACTCTGAGCTTTGTTCTACTTCTTTTCTTCTGTGTCGATCCCTGCCACAGCCGATCGCGCAATTTCCAAAATTGATTTGTCGGCGCTGCGCACGAGGAAGCTCGTATCTTTCACCGCCGTAATCGTCGCGATGATGCCCCCCGTCGTAACGATTTTGTCGCCGGCTTTCAAGTCAGCAATCTGTGATTGCAGTTGCCGCTGCTTTTTCTGCTGCGGCCTGATTAGTAATAAATAGAAGACGCCAAAGACGAGCAGCATCGGAACTAGAAACCCGAAGCCACCGCCCACCTGAAACAGAATTAGAAGCAACATAATTTTCAATCGAAACGAGCTTTCTTGACACGCTCGCTACTGCTCGCGGTTCCGTACGCGCTATTCCAAACCGAAGCTGAGTTGCTCAGTGAACTCTCGCCGAAATTTCGCGAATTGGCCAGACCGGATAGCTTGCCTGACGCGTCTCAGCGTGTCAAGGAAGAACGCCAGATTGTGGTGCGTCAAAAGAATACTGGCGAGCATCTCGCCCGCGAGATACAAATGCCGAATAAATGAGCGCGAGTGCCGACGACAAACCGAACACGAACACGCTTCGTCAAGCGGTCGCGTGTCGGTCGCAAACCGGGCATTTTTGATGTTCAGCTTTCCACGCGAAGTGAAGGCCTGACCGTTGCGTCCATTGCGCGTCGGCAGCACGCAGTCAAACATGTCAACACCGCGTGCGACTGCTTCGATCAAGTCCTCCGGGGTTCCGACGCCCATCAGATAACGCGTCTTATCAGCCGGCATGCGCGGCGCGAGGTCTTCGATGATGTCGATCATCACAGGTTTTTCTTCGCCAACACTGAGACCGCCGATCGCATAACCATCGAAACCAATTTCAACCGTACGCTCCAAACTCTCGCGTCGCAGATCGAGATGCGATGCGCCTTGAATTATTCCAAACAGCGCTTGCTTTTGCCCCTCTCCCTTTGGGAGAGGGGATGGGGGTGAGGGATTAGCGCGCTGTAAACCCTCACCCCAACCCTCCCCCAGTGGGGGAGGGAGAACGCCAGCCTGGAGTTCTTCAAACTTTTCTTTCGATCTCTTCGCCCATCGCAGCGTCAGTTCCATACTTTGCCGTGCGACGTCGTATTCGATTTGCCCCGGCGGACACTCGTCGAAAGCCATCGCAATCTCAGCACCGAGCGCCGCCTGGACTTCCATCGAAATCTCAGGCGACAGAAAACACAGCGCACCATCGATGTGCGAACGAAACTCAGTTCCTGCTTCCGAAACTTTCCGAATTTCCGCGAGACTCCAAACCTGAAACCCGCCCGAGTCTGTGAGCATCGCGCGATCCCAACCGATGAAGTTGTGCAGTCCGCCGCACGCTTTAATTACTTCGATTCCCGGCCGCAGCCAAAGGTGATAGGTGTTGCCGAGGATTATTCGCGCATCGAGATCGGGAGCTTCTAACGATTCAAAGCGAATGCCTTTGACGGTTCCCGCCGTTCCGACCGGCATGAAGACCGGGGTTTCAATCTCGCCGCGGCGAGTTGTGAGGATTCCAGCGCGGGCATGATCTTCGGTGGCAACGACTTTGAAATCGATCGGTTTTGTTTCCATCACACGACTGAACCGCAGAGGACGCAGAGGCTTTCGCAGAGAGCGCAGAGACTTGTTTTCCTCTGCGTCAACCTCTGCATCCTCTGCGGTCAATTCTTTCCACGTCTTGACTTGTGTCGTTCGACAATCCTGATCGGTGTTCCGAAGAAATCGAACTGTTCGCGAAGTCGATTTTCCAAATGGCGCAAGAACGAAAAATGCAGGCCAGCCTTTCCGCCCGCGGTGAACACCACAAATGTCGGCGGACGCACGCTGGTCTGCGTTATGTATTGCACGTGCAGACGTGAACCCCGAAATGTCTTTGCCGGTGTGACGCCTGACTTCTGCCTGACTTCACGTTCGAAGAATTCGTTGAGCCGCGAAGTCGCAATGCGGAGACTTCGCGAGGCGTCCGCGCGCATTGCCAGTGGCAAAAGTTTCTGCACGCGCTGACCAGTCAAAGCAGAAGTGGTGACGATTGGCGCCCAGCTCAGAAACTTCATGTGCTCGCGCAGCTTGCGTTCGAATCTCGCACCGGCGCTCGTGTCTTTGTCCATCAATAAATCCCACTTGTTCAGCGCAAGGATGATCGAACAACCAGCCTCGACTGCGTATCCGGCGATGGCTGCGTCCAGCGCCGTGAGTCCTTGTTCGGCATCGAGCAGAACGATCGCCACGTCGGCGCGCTCCAGACTCTTGCGTGCCATCACCACGGAAAGCTTCTCAGCCATGGCTGTCGGTTTGCCTTTGCGACGAATGCCGGCGGTATCGATGATGCGAAATGTTTGCTCATCAGTTTTCAGCAAAGTATCGACACTGTCGCGCGTCGTTCCGGCCACGGGCGAGACAATCGCGCGCTCCTCGCCGAGCAGACGATTCAGCAAAGATGACTTGCCGACATTCGGGCGACCTACGATCGCGAGCTTGATCTCGCGCGTTGGGAGCGCAGGCATCCCTGCCTGCGGTTCACCGGCATCCGTGCCGGTTAATTCCACGCCTTCCTTCACGGTCGGGCTACCGCTTCGTGTCTCCGCGTCTCCGCGTCTCCGCGTCTTGATTGCTTCGACGAGCGCGTCCAGCATCTCGCCAATTCCAGCTCCGTGTTCCGCGGAGATCGCAAACACATCATTGAATCCAAATCGATGAAACTCGCTCGCGTCGCTCTCCAAACTCGCAGCGTCAACCTTGTTCGCCGCCACGAACACAGGCTTGCCTGTCTCGCGCAACAGCCTTGCCAGTTCCTCGTCCAAAGACGTGACTCCTTTGCGCGCATCAGCGACCCAAATTAAAGCCACAGCTTCATCAATCGCGACCGCCGCTTGCTTGAAAATATTCGCGGGAATCACGGCCTCGTCATCCGGCACAATCCCACCCGTATCGACCAGCGCGAATCGTTGGCCATTCCAATCCGCCTCGCCGTAGATACGATCGCGCGTGATGCCCGGCTCGTCGCCAACAATCGCGCGCCGCTCGCCGATGAGCCGATTGAACAGCGTCGATTTGCCCACGTTGGGTCGGCCGACGATCGCAACGAGTGGCAGCTCTCTTTGTTTAGATTTGGCCATTGCGAGTTGAAGCTTGATAATACCCCGACAAACTTAACATGACTGAATCGTCTTCAGCCCTAATCAAAGCTAACGTTGACGCGAACCCGATCCGGCAATTCGAACTCTGGTTCCAGGAAGCTGGCGCGAGTGGCGTGTCCGAACAGGACACGGTGTCGATGACGCTCGCCACCGCAAGCCGCGACGGTCGTCCCTGCGCGCGGATTGTTTTGCTGAAGAGTTTCGATGACCGCGGATTCGTCTTTTTCACCAACTACAACAGCCGCAAAGGACAGGAGTTGTCAGAGAACGCCCGCGCCTGTCTGCTCTTTTATTGGTCACCACTCTGGCGGCAGGTGCGCATCGAAGGCACTGTCGAGAAAGTTTCTGAAGAAGAGTCCGACGAATACTTTCATTCAAGGCCGCTCGGCAGCAAGCTTGGCGCGTGGGCGTCTGATCAAAGCCAGACCATCAAGAGTCGCAACGAACTTGAAGACCGATTCGAAGAGTTCGGCTGGAAGTTTGCGGACAACGTCCCGCGTCCGCCGCATTGGGGCGGATATCGCGTCAAGCCTGAGGTAATCGAATTTTGGCAAGGCCGCGAAAATCGTCTGCACGATCGCCTGCTTTACACCTTGCAGGCGGATGGAAGTTGGAAGCTCGAACGGCTGGCGCCGTAAAAATCTCAGTGGCACGGGCGTCCCGCCCGTGAAATCACGCGCAGGATGCGCGTGCCACCTCACAACCCCGCTTCGGCAAAACCATTTGCTAACTGCGTCCACGAAACATATGGCACGGCGCGACGGATTACGAGGATAGGCTTGCCTTGCCACTGGTCTTTATCAATATAATACGCGCGAGTTAATGGCTGCTGCGTGCCCTCGTGACTGATTCATCTGCGACAAAACTTCCTGACGCACTCGCGAAATGCGCCGACCAGGTGAACGGCATCTACGCACAATGTGCGAACGCTCATCCGGAGTTTGGCGTGACGAAGGAAGAATTCGGCGTCGCGCTCGCGGGGGCGGTGGAGAAGTTCGGCGACTGCTCCGGCGGAGCCAATCGCCGCCAGTCCGTGCGAAAGCTGCGCCGGTTCCTTGGCGAGCTTCAGACTGATGACGTTTATCTCGCGCTGGCATGCGCGCGCGGCAACGAGACGGCGTGGTGGGAGTTCGATCGGCGCTATCGATCGTTCATCGAGCGTCTCGCGCGGCATTTATTAACAACGCGCGCCGACGCCGACGAAGTCATCGATCACATCTATGCGGAATTGTTTGGGACCAAGATCGTCAACGGCGTGCGGCAGTCGAAATTCAGAACCTACACTGGCCGCGGAACATTGCAGGGTTGGTTGCGCGCAGTCGTTTCGCATGCCGTGATCGATTTTTATCGGCGGCGACAGGATGAAGTTTCGTTGGACAAGTTAGAGGAGACCGGTGAAGACGTCAGGCTGCGGCACTCTCGTGGAGGGCATGCGCACCGAGCGGAAGAATCAATGTTGGCGAGCGTCGTACGCGAACGGTATCGAACGGTGACTGTCGCCGCGCTGGATCACGCGCTGGCCACGCTCGACGATCACGAGAAGCTTCTGCTGATGTATTACCATGTGGACGGATTGAAGTTGCGGGAGATCGCGCGCCTCGTGCAAGAGCCGATGTCGCCGATTCGTCGCTGGTTTCAACGCCGTGGTCGCTCGGGACGCGTGCATGAATCGACAGTGATGCGCTGGCTGGAGAAAGCTTATGAAAAGGTCGCCGAACGATTTAGGTCAGAATTGGGCAAGCAACACGGACTGAGCGCTGAAGAAATCGAGATTTGCATGTCGATAGCGACGGAGGATCTGGGCGAGGGCGTGAACCTGAAATCAATCTCAGTCGGCGATTCCGGCTTCAAAGCAAAGGCGGTCGAAGGAACTTCGTAGAGTGACGGCGGGACTGAACAAAGAAACGGAGTGCATCCGCGAATTGATTGACCAGCGGCTGAAAGCTGTATCCGCGTCTGAACTGTCGGCTGCTCCGGCAGGACCGCACATCGACGAAGACACGATCGCCGCGTTCGTCGAGGGGCGCCTGGCCGATGACGAATGCCAACCCGTGCTCGCACATCTTGCTGCATGCGGGTCGTGCCGACGCGCTTCGGCGCAAATTGTTCAGCTTGAGAATCAGATCGATGCTGAATCCGCCGCCGAAACTCCTGAAGAGCCCGGCCGTTTGGAAGCTCTGCTGTCGAAATTTGGTTCGTTAGTTCCGACGGCCGGCGAAGAAGTCGTGTTTGCGTACCAGAATCCTGATGAAGATGAGGATCGGGAAAAACCCAGCGCCGATGCCACCGAATCCGATGATGGTGAAACGACTTGACCAGCCGCGCTTACGCGGCTTGCGTGCTGGTTTTTGGGACTTCGGTCGGCGATCCCAAATGCGACGCGTAGCGGCGCCATGAATTTAGGCCGGCCTTTTAAGGCCGGCTCACCGTTGACAATTCAATCGCGTCGCGTAGCGACGGCTGAATCAGCCCCACAGATAACGCTCATCATAGTCAACGCCGTGTTTCTCTAACAACTCCAAATACTCCTGCTGAAATGTTCTCTTGCGGTGATGTGCGCGTTGGTCCTGGACGTACTTGATAACTTCCGGAAGATGAGACTTGCTGACTGTAAATCCGCCGTAGCCATCCTGCCATTCGAAGCCACGCATCTTCGGAAACTCTTCGTGAATCCATTTGGATGAATCACCCTTGAGATATTGTGCGATTTGACTTGGACTAAGGGTTGGTGGCGCCATTACAACCGCATGGATGTGATCTTCGACTCCGCCAACCTGAAGAGCCGTCATCTTGTGAGCGCGGGCGACTCCTCCAAGGTATGCCCAGACTCGATTCTCGATGTCGGTTGTGATCCACGGCTCGCGGTTCTTCGCACTGAAAGTGAAATGATAGTGAAGCGAAGTGTAGGTGTTCGCCATGGGAGTCTCCTTCTTTGGAGTCAGTCGTCGCTACGCGACGGGGATAATTGTTCGAACCTTTTCCCGGTCTTGAAAGGCCGGGCTAAATTCAATGGTCGCTACGCGACTGGTCAAACTGCAATCAGAATCTGCGGATTGCTCTACGCTGATTGTTCTGTGACGCGCGATTTCAATCGCTTCGCATACAACGGAAACTTCGCCGTTAATTCCGCCACACTATGGCGCACCTGATCTCCGACTTGTTCCGATTGCGGTTCGTGAACTATGGCCGCGATCATACGGCCGATTTCCCGCATCTCTGCTTCTTTCATGCCGCGGGTCGTGACTGCCGGCGTGCCGATGCGTAAGCCTGAAGCAACGAAGGGTTTGTTTTGATCGAAAGGAATGGTGTTCTTGTTGACGGTGATGTGCGCAGCTTCCAGAGCTTTC
>DATBSG010000009.1:0-4056 GCA_036559945.1 Pyrinomonadaceae bacterium | reverse complement strand
GTGCAAATCGAGCCCGGACCAATGCCGACTTTCACCGCATCAACGCCCGCATCGATCAATTCGCGCGCGCCATCGCCCGTGCCGACGTTTCCGGCAACCAATTGCGTGTCAGAATGGCGGCTCTTGATCTCGCGCACTGCTTCGATCACGCGCGCCGAATGTCCGTGCGCCGTGTCGATGACCAGGCAATCGACGCGTGCTTTCACGAGTTCATCAGCGCGCTCCCGGTAATCGCCGGTCGCGCCGATCGCCGCGGCGACTCGCAACCGACCCAGATCATCTTTCGCCGCCGTCGGATACTTGATGGCTTTCTGAATGTCTTTGACTGTAATCAGGCCTTTCAAATGTTTATCGTCATCGATCACGAGCAGCTTCTCGATCCGATGCTCCTGTAAGACCGCCTTTGCTTGATCCAGCGTGGTGCCGACTGGCACCGTAACCAACGGTTGTGGAGTCATCACTTCAGAAACGGACAAATTGAACCGCGTCTCGAAACGAAGGTCGCGGTTTGTGATGATGCCGACCAGGTGACCATCTTCATCAACCACCGGCACGCCGCTGATGTGATAGCGCTCCATCACATTCAGCGCTTCGCGTACGGGTCGGTCCTGTCGGATTGTTACTGGATCGACAATCATCCCCGATTCAGACCGCTTCACTTTGTCGACTTCTTCAGCCTGGTGCTCGACGCTGAGATTCTTGTGAACGACGCCGATGCCCCCCTGTTGGGCGATGGCGATCGCCAGTGATGCTTCAGTCACCGTGTCCATCGCTGCCGAGCACAGCGGAATCTGCAAGCGAATGCCCCGCGTGAATTGTGTTGACGTATCGGTTTCCGTCGGCAGCACGTCGGAACGCGCCGGCACCAACAGAACATCATCAAAAGTGAGTCCTTCAGAAATATTTTCCGTGATCATGATTTCTTCCAAGTTACTCCCTCGGATTAATTTCTCAAAGTTACGAATACAAAAACGCCCGCGATTAAGCGGGCGCACGCAACCACACAAGTCTCGGCACACTGCGCGCTCGCGCAGTGACTCTTGATCTCCTTAGCCTGCGACTTCGTGCTTCTCCTTCGCATTGAACTGAATGGGTGAAACCGATCCTCGCGTCTTCGGCGCCACACTGCGCTGATAAAAACGCAAGCCGGCCCAGACCGCCAGCGACAACAGCACCAAAATTATGATTGCCAGCAGAAGCGTCCGCAGCGGTGAGCGGGTTTGCGACGCATCGTCGGTATAGACCAACGAACGGAACGGTTTCGTCGCCACTTCATCCGACGACTCGCCCTGTTCGCGCATTGTGCGCGCGTATTCCTCAATCGCCTGCTCTTCGTCAAACCCGACGAACTTCGCGTAAGCGCGAATGAAACTGCGATTGAAAATTCCGCCCGGGAGCCGCCGATAATCGTCAGTTTCGATCGCTTCCAGGTATCGCATCGAGATGCGCGTGTGTTCCGAGATGTCGCGCAGAGCAATCCCCCGCGCCTCGCGTTCGAGTCGCAGTTTTTCTCCGATGCTACCTGCCATGTTAATTGACCAGGCCAGAACCCAAATCGAGCGCGCGAGGAATTGTGAATCCTGAAGCCATCGACTGCCTGCCTGCCCTTGAAACTGCACCATCGAGCGGGCCTGAATCTTGGCGTCGCACTATAGCGCCCGGCCCAAAACGTGTCAAATTATTCTTGATTTTCCGCGGATGCCTCTCTTGATTCTTAACGCGCAGGGTGGTAGCTTGAGGTGTCCAATCAGGTTGTTTTTTAACTTCTAAAATTTCAAAGTGAGGATGCAGAAATGCCCCTTGAAGCACTAGGAATGGTCGAGACCAAAGGTTTCGTCGGCGCGGTTGAAGCAGCCGACGCGATGGTTAAAGCAGCGAACGTCCAACTACTCGGAAAGGAATACATCGGCGCCGGCTACGTGACTGTGTTTGTGCGCGGCGACGTTGGCGCAGTGAAAGCCGCGACCGACGCCGGAGCCGCCGCCGCCCGTCGGGTCGGCGAACTGATCAGCGTGCATGTTATCCCGCGGCCGCACGCCGAAGTTGAACGCGTGCTGCCAGTCAACGGCCGCACTGGTTTCAGCCCGGACGAGCAGGCGCAACTTGGCGGTGGCGCGCGCGGGCAACTGGGACAAGGGGAGGCCGGCCGTTCGTTGAGCGCGCGCGAGAGCGCAAGAGAAAGAGCGAAGTAAAGACATTGCCGATTTGCGATTTCCGATTGCCGATTGACCCTACCGTCGAAATTGGCAATCGGAAATCGGCAATTGGCAATGGAGGTTTATCATGTCGGCCGACAAAGATCTCATTTCGGTCCAACAGGCGCGCGACCTCGTCGAAGCCGCCCACCGAGCGCAAGCGGAAATCGCGCAATTCGATCAAGCCAAAATCGATCGCATTTGTGATGCGATGGCCAAGGCGGCGCTGCGCGACTCGCCACGAACAGCGGCGATAGCCGTCGAAGAAACCGGTTACGGCATTCCTGAAGACAAGCAGGTCAAGAACCAGTTCTCGGCAGAGATCGTCTGGAACTATTTCAAGCCGCTGCGCACCGTCGGCGTCGTTAGTGAAACCAAAGACGTCGTCGAGATCGCCAGTCCGCGCGGCGTAGTTGCCGGCATCATCCCTTCGACCAATCCTACTTCGACCGCAATCTTCAAAATTCTGATCGCGATTAAGTCGCGGAATGCGATTGTGATGTCGCCGCATCCTTCGGCGGCGCGCTGCATCAATGAAGTTGCGAAAGCCATGCGCGAGGGGGGCGTCAAAGAAGGCTTGCCTGCCGACGCGATCGGCTGCATGACTACCGCGACCATCGAAGGCACGGAAGCGTTGATGAAGCACAAACAGACGGCGGTGATTCTCGCGACGGGTGGAATTGGTTTGGTGCGCGCGGCGTATTCGTCAGGCAAACCCGCGTTCGGCGTTGGACCCGGCAACGTTCCCGTTTTCATCGAACGTTCGGCCGATGTGCCGAAAGCAGTCCAGGACATTTTGACGGGCAAGTGCTTCGACAACGGAACGATTTGCGCTTCCGAACAAGCGATTGTGGTTGACGCGCCGATCGAGATGGCGGTACGTGAACAGTTCAAGCTGCAGGGCGCGCACTTCGTTAGTCAGTCTGAGGCCGATCAACTGGCGAAGATCGTTGCTACTCCGCAACGCAGTTTGAATCCTCAGATTGTCGGTAAGTCAGTCGAATTCATCGCGAACATGTCCGGCATCACGGTGCCGCCGGGCACACGTTGCATAATGGCCGACGTGGGCGGAGTCGGCCGAGACTTTCCGCTATCAATGGAAAAGCTTTCGCCAATTCTCGCATTTTATGTCGAAGACGGCCTTGAACGCGGAGCCGCGCGTTGCAACGAAGTGCTGCATTACGGCGGCATGGGCCACACGGCCGGCGTTCACACGCGGTCGCGCGAAGCGGCGGTGCGCTACGGCGCCGAAATGCCGGCGTCGCGTATCACCGTGAACACGCCCACCACGCACGGCGCTATTGGATTCTCGACGGCGCTGCCGCCATCGATGACGCTCGGCTGCGGATCGTGGGGCGGCAACGTCACTTCGGATAACGTTTCGCCTTTGCATTTGATGGACATCAAACGCGTCGCGTTTGAGACGCGCCCGGTGGCGAGCAAACGACCGGCAGTCGCGACTCAGCGAACGGCGATGCCGCAACCATCAGCCACGCGTCCCGCTGTTGCCGCATCAACGACGCGCCCAGCCGGCGCGCCGAAGGTCAGCCGCGACGAGATTGCCGCCATCGTCGATCGGTTCCTGGCTAACCGTCAGCCCGAACCGGCGGCAGCGCCTCTACCATCACCGCCGGCGCAGGCCGCACCTCCGCCTGTCAGCCGCCCGATACAAGCAACCGCGCCCAGAGAAGGCGCGAGCAATGGACGCAAGGCTGCCGAGTTCGTCAGTGAGGATGATGTGAAGCGCGCGATTCAGAAGGGCGAGAAGATTTACGTTGGCCCTAAGACGATCATCACGCCTTCCGCCCGCGACATCGGCGACCCGGCGGAAGTTTTTGCTAAAGCATGAGCTTTGTACTTG
>DATBSG010000008.1:0-12608 GCA_036559945.1 Pyrinomonadaceae bacterium | reverse complement strand
CCGGCGATTGCGTGCTGAAACGAGTAACTCCGAACCCAGTCATCTCTCCCGATCCAATCGATCCTTCGCGCCGCTTTCGATCACTGGCCGAATACCTCGTCAGTCTCGCGCGCGTGCGCAGTTTCGCGCCCACGCTGGTCTACGGCGGGCACGGCGACCCGATTCACGATTACGAAGAACTCTTTAACCGCTATCTTCGCGCCATCAACGAACGTCAGGCGACGGTGCTGCGTCTCGTGACGAAGGCCGGCGCGACCGCCTGGGAAGTCTCGCGCCAGATGTTTCCCGACGCGGACGACGTCCACCGCTTTCTCGCCGTGTCCGAAGCCGTTGCCCACCTCGATCAGGCGCACGCAGAAGGCAAAATCGCGCTGGAAATAAGCGATGGCCGGGAAATTTACCGACAGCTCGCGGCCGATTGAGTCAATCAGCTTCGCGCCCCAACAAAATTGGAACCCACCCGCCTCTCGCCGCGTGAAACGGGCAAAACCTATCGGAGGATTCATTTATGACAATTCGCAAGCTGCTGCTGACTCTCTCGTTGATTCTCAGTTGCGGTCTAGTCATCGGGGCGATCACATACGCTCAGGACGCCCCAAAAGCTCCAAAGGCGCCAGAACTGTTGGAAGCTCCTGACACGGACGCTTTTGATTTCGACTTCGATTTCGATCTACAGGACGCCCCCGACGCGGATCGAAACTTCACCTTCTTTTTGCAGGGCGGCACATTTCTCGGTGTGCACGCGGAAGATATTACTAAAGAGAACATGGCCACGTACGGCATGCGCGAAGTGCGCGGCGTCGGCGTGAGTGAAGTAGTGAAGGACAGCCCGGCCGAGAGGGCCGGTCTGCGTAAAGGCGACGTCATCCTGCGGTTTGATGGCGAGTCGGTGACCAGCACTCGCAAGTTGAACCGTCTGGTGAGCGAGTCTTCTGTGGATCAAAACGTGCGATTGACAGTTAGTCGAGGCGGTTCTGAGCAGGAGATTTCAGCCACGCTTGGCAAACGTCCCGGCATGACGAACATCTTCAACGCAAAGACTCGTGAGGAACTGCGCGAGAAAATGGAAAAACTGAAGAAGGACATGCCGAAGATCAAGGATGGCGACGGGAAGTTCATTTTCTACATGGGAAACTACCGGCGGATTGGCATCGCCACACAGACGCTGACGAAACAACTGGCAGATTATTTTGGCGTCACTGAGGGCATCCTCGTGACCTCGGTCAATGACAACAGTCCGGCCGCGAAAGCCGGACTGAAAGCCGGCGATGTGATCACCGCAGTCGATGGCGAGAAGGTTGATTCACCCGGAGACATTTCTCGCGCCATAAACAAAAAAGATGATGGGCCGGTCACGCTCACGGTCGTGCGCGAGCGGAATACCCGCAGCGTCACCGTAACGCCTGAGAAGCCTCCGGCAGGCGCAGGCGGCTCGGCCGACACCCGGACAATCGTGATCCCGCGCATTGAAATTCCGGAAATTCCGCCGGTAACAATTTCAACTCCGCGCATCGTGATTCCCGCAGTTCCAGAAATTAACGTCACTGTTCCTCGTCGGCCGGCGAGGATTGCAAGACAACGCGTTGTGATCATCTGAGCTGGACGCAAACTCGCGTCAGCCTGGGAGCAGCCGCCATCGGGGTCGGCTGCTCTTTTTGCTTCTCACGCGACACGCGTATAATTCGCGTCCTATACCGAACCCCAAACCTCGGACTACGGAGAACCTGACCCGCTCGCGCTTAGTCAGCGGGTTGCAAGGACGCCTGAATGTCACAGCCGCAACCCGAAAAATCCTCGCCACGGTTCATCGTTCACGATCTGACGAAGCAAAACGGGCAGACGAATTTCGCGCGCGATGTACGCGCGGGACTGGCCGCGAATCCCAAGCAGCTCTTTCCAAAATATCTCTACGACGCGCTCGGTTCGAAATTGTTCGAATCGATTTGCCACGTGGAGGAGTACTACCTGACCCGAGCTGAAACTGAAATCCTCTCGCGCCACGCCGATGAAATTGTGCGCTCGGTTGCCGGATGCCAGACGCTGGTAGAACTCGGCAGTGGCAGCGCGGAAAAAACTCGCAGAGTAATTGAAGCGCTGCTGCGCAATCAGCCCTTGCTGCTGTTTGTGCCGATCGATATTTCGCCTTCAGTTCTGGAAGAAAGTTCGCAAGCTCTGCTTCAAGCTTACCCGCGACTGCGGATCGAAGCATACGCGGCTGATTACTTTGATGGACTGGCGGCGCTGAAGCTGACGGATCAAGGCTGCGTGCTGGTTCTGTTTCTCGGGTCGAACATCGGAAACTTTCAAAAGGATGATGCGGCGAATTTCTTGCGCGCCATTCGCCAGGTGCTGCGTCCGGGCGACGCGCTGTTGCTGGGCGCGGATTTGAAAAAAGACGGCCCCACGCTGGAGCGCGCCTACAACGATTCGCTTGGTGTCACGCGCGCATTCATTCTGAATCAGTTGGCCCGCATCAATCGCGAATTCGGCGCGAACTTTGACTTGTGGGCGTTCGGTTTGAGGTCGGTCTACAACGATCACGAGGGACGAATCGATGTCTATCTCGAAAGCTTGCGAGGGCAGTCGGTGACGATTCCGGGACTCGACCTTTCGATTACACTCGCGGCCGGCGAGCGGATTCACATGGAGAACGCTTACAAGTACGACACGGAGGAACTGTCGCTGCTGGCGCAGCAGACTGGATTTGTGCGGCAGCAAAGCTGGATGGATGAAGGAAAGCGATTCAGCAGCAATTTGTTCGTGGCAGTTTGAATTCAGGACGCAGCTTTGGCAACTCCGCCCGTGTCTTCAGATTTCATTTCCGCGCGCTGCTCTGGTAATTCCAGCCGCACCGTCAGCAAACGACGACGCTCGACTTTTTCCACATAAAACTTCAGGCTGTCGTGTTCGATCACTTCGCCCGGCTGTAGCACGTGCCCGGCTTCAGTCATGAGAAATCCGCCAATGGTGATGTAGGTTTCAGATTCCGGAAGCGCAGTTTTCAGGCGCTTGTTCAAATCACGGACAGCCAGCGCGCCATCGAGAATGTACGTCCGCGCATCAACTCTCATGATCTGCTCGTTGACTTCCTCGTCGTGCTCGTCAGAAATTTCGCCCACGATTTCTTCCAGCAAATCTTCAAGCGTGATGATGCCCTCGATGCCGCCATGCTCGTCAACGACGAAACCAAAATGCGACTTTGCTTTTTGCATCTGGCGCAGCACATCTTCAAGCCGCGCCGTGTCGACAATGTACATCGGCGGCTTCAATACATATTCGAGCTTGAACGTCTCAGGTTTCAGCAGATACGGCATCAAGTCTTTGCTGTGAATGAAACCGACGACGTTATCGAGTGAGCTGTCGTAGACCGGCAGTCTTGAGTAACCGTGCTTATTGAAAGCGTCGCGGATGTCTTCCAACGAACAATTGACAGAGATGGCGGCGATTTGCATGCGCGGCACCATCGCTTCCCGCACGAGCGTATCCGAAAACTCGAAGACCCGATGGATCAGTCGTCGCTCTTCGGCGCGCAGAAAACCACTCTCGCGCGAAATATCGATCAGCCGGCGCAGTTCGTCTTCGCTGTAAACCGCCGTGTGCTGCAAAGACGATTTCAGCCCGATCAGACGACCGATAGCCGTTCCGGTGCGATTAAACAGCCACAACGGCCAACGGAAAATGTTCGCGAAGATCTCCAACGGCCGCGCCGCGACCAATGCCAGTGATTCGGCGCGATCGAGCGCAACCATCTTGGGCATCAACTCGCCGAGCACAATGTGCAGAAATGTGATGACGCCGAAAGCTATGACAATCGCGAGCACGTGCGCCACATATGCTGTCTTTCCCGCCGGCGCGATTGCCTCCGCGACCGGTTCAAGCAGCGCCGCGACGGTTGGCTCGCCAATCCAACCCAACGCCAGCGAGGCGATCGTGATGCCAAGTTGCGTCGCAGAAATGAAGAGCGTCGGATTTCCAATCAAGCGCAGCGCCGCGCGCGCCCGGCGACTGCCGGCAGCGGCGCGTGCCTCCAAGCGAGTGCGGCGGACAGACACCAGCGCGAACTCAGCGCCGACAAAGAAACCATTGGCGGCAACAAGCAACAGCACCGCGGCGAACTTCGTTACGAATTTGACGAGCGTTGCGGAAAACTGGGCGTCACCAGCCAGAAGGCCGAGGAAATTACTAGCAGGATCGTCCATTGTGAATCGTGGTCAAGCGTTTACAGCTTTGAGCGTCATGATATCACGACGCAAAAAAGCGCGCAGTCATGACGTAACTGCGCGCTTAAGCTTGGAGCTGATGGTTGAAATTTCTTCAGTGAACGCCTGCGGCTGCCGCCCGGCGTGCGTTGCCGTTTCCTTTGCGCTCGTGGCAAGCGCAAGCCTGGGCCAGCGCATTGCTTACCCGCGGCTCGATGTTGCACTCTGGCTGCCGGCAAACTGCGGCGAGTTCGGAAACGACGAGATAATGCGCGCGCTCAAGCATCCGCTGTTCGCGAAATGAAAGCGGTTTACTGTGGCTGAGATAGTTGAGATGCTTCAAGACTTCCGCCACTTCAAAAATATTTCCGGTGCGCATCTTCTCTGAGAAGTCTTTAAAGCGATCTTTCCAATCGTGTGGCGGCGTAGCGAAGTCTGCGCTTAGCGCATGGATCAGCGTGTCGCATTCACTGAAAGTGATTGGTTTGCGCAAGCCGACTTCGGCGGCGTTGGAAACTGGAACGAGAACCAGGGAATTTGTTGCGGCGAGGCGAAGCGTGTAAAACGGAAGCGCCGTCGCGCCGATTTGCTTCTGCTCGATTTGCTCGATAGTGCCGATCCCGTGATTAGGATAAACAACCTTCTGGCCGACCTTGAAGCCCACCTTACACCTCCCGAGATTTGAAACGTCACCAGGTAAGTCGCATGCGCGGCTTGGACCGAATAGTTTGCGAGACAAAAAACCGATCGGGTGTTCTTGAACTGACTGTCCTGAACTGACCTGAGAATAACAAGCACCATCGAGAGGCGTCAAGTTTAACGAGACGATATGATCGGAGCAGAGCAATTGGTGGGCCAGACAAGAGACATTTTCCATTCGTCATTGGACATTTGTCATTTGCCATTGAACCTTGCCGCGGAAGCCGCGGATCGCCGAGCGGGATGAAAAAATGAGAAATGGTGAATGACAAATGAAAAATGGTCTTTTAGCCGGCATAGCTTTCATCCTGCTCAATCTTCGAAAGCACCCAGTCGAATTCGCCCGAAGTGATTTTTCCGCCACAAAATTCGCAGATTCCCACGGCGTTTACTTTCAATGCCGCGCCACAATTCGGGCAATTCAGGTCGGCGCGGGCGGCCGCAGGCTTTGCTTTGCTGTTGCGTATGAAAGTCCAGTACTCGCTCCATTGGCGCAGGTTGGTTTTAGATCCCGCGACGACCTGGCCGTTCTGATTGATGGTGTAATCGAAGCCCTGGGCGAAGATTCGCAGCGTGATGGCTTGATAAAACGCGTCCTGCTTGATCTTCACCGGCTGCATCGCGTTGATTTGATACCGGTCAAGCACATTGCGCAGCTTTTGCGCTTTGTAAGCTTCAATCCAGTAACGATGCATTTGAAAGATATTGTCTGTCTCGTGCGGCCGCGCGCGTTCCCAGTTCAGTGACGACCATGCCTCCTGCAGTTCGCTAAAAATCATGCGCGTGCGCGCCTGGAAATCCGCCCATTTGAACTCGGGATTATTCTGCTCGAAAGCCGCGCGCACGGCCGGTAAGTTCGGTTGGGTAACAGTCGGATAATTCGTGCCGACTTCCTGAACGTCCGAAGTTAACAGCGGCCCTCGCGCTTCGCGACTGAGTGTGCGAATCGCGCGCACGTACCATTGGAACTCGCCGCTTTCTACTTTCGTGCCGCAGAATGCGCACGCGCCATTCGTGTCTTTCTGCAAAGGCGCGCCGCAACGCGGACAATGTAATGCAGTCGCGTGTTCCGGCGTCGGCGAAAGGACGTCTCGCTTTCGCTCAAGCTCCCAACGTTCGCGCACGTAGTAGCTCATCTCGCCGCGCGGATCGCCCGCGCGCGGGGTGAACTCTGTGTAGTTCGCTTCGAATTCAACGCTCATCTCGACTTTCGGCGTGGCCAGCCCGCGCACGTCCACGACTTGCATTGCGCCGACGATCACGCCTTGCACGGCTTTCAATCCCGACTTGTCGGGATTCATTTGTAGCAGGGACGCTCGCGCCCCTTCGCCCAGATACGGCGACAATTCATCGAGTGCAGCTTTTCCCTCTCCACGCGCCTCGTGTGTGCGGCCATAGAGCGCATAGCAGAAGTCTGTAAAGATTATTTCCGAGAAGTTTGGATCGAAACGACGAAGCTGATTGAACGCGCGCTGAATATTCTGCTGTGGCTGAGTGCCAGGGCCGGTCGACAGTCCCAGCACAGGCGATGACGACACAAGCGATGCCGGTTTCTTCGAAGGCTTGGCGAAATGGTAAATCACTAAGCCGATGACAATGATGTCGACAGGAATGCCGATCGCGGGATGTTCAATCGTCAGCCACAGTAGAAATCGAAAGATCAGATAGACGAGAACTCCAAGGCCACCGCCATCTCCTCCGCCACCACCGCCACCGCCACCTCCGCCTCCGCCGCCGTAGGATTGGCCGCCACCAACGCGAGCGAATGCATCGGTTGCCAAAACCGCAACGGCCAGCACGGCAATGGCCAAAGGCAGCACCGTGGTCACGAAGCGGCTGAATCTCAGATTCCAAATTCCAAATCTCAAGCGCTTCATCTCAATTCGATTCGGGGGCCGTCAACGAGCTCGTTGGGATTTTCGCCAGTGGCGGGCAAATGTTCTGCAAGAATTTTTCCAAGATTTCGCACCGACTGAACCAGTCTGTCCGGATCGCAATGGCGGGCGACGTCCTTCAGTTCATGAATTGCGGTGTTCCACCGGAGCGGCGGCATTGCCTTCAACACGCCGCGATCTGCGAAGACTTCAACCTGCCGCTCGAGCAGTGACACGTAAATCAACAGACCGTTTTCCGCTCTGGTGTTCGCTATGCCCGCTTCGTAGAACATCGCGGCTGCGCCTTGCCGTGCCGCGTTCATCCGAAATTTTTTCGAAGTCAGCAGCCTGCGCAGGAAAGCGGTGCGTGAGCAAGCGAATGCGCCGAGGGCAAATAACGCCGCGACTTCAAACAGCACCCAGAATTCGTGAATTACTAACGGAGAAAAGAGAAAGAACAGCAAGCCGACGAAAGCGAGAATCGCGCCGCACAGGTAATCTGCGTGACGATAAGGTCCCGACCGCCCGCGGATTACGATGACAAGTTCAGCATCCGTATCTTTTTCGATTTCGCAAACGGCTTTGGCGATAGCTTCGCCGGCGGCTTTGTCGAACTTCTTCCTCATTGGCTGCGGCAGTCTACCATAGGCCACAGAGACACAGAGGCACTGAGAAAGAATCGACGGAAACAGTTACCCATTCTCTTGATTTCTCTGTGTCTCTGTTCCTTTGTGGCAAACAGCGCCGCAAAATGCAAACGGCCCAACAAGTGTGCTGGGCCGCCACAAATAGAACTATCGAACGCGTTATTTGAAGCTGCTGAGAGCTTCCGCTTCGTTGTCGTAAACGTCAAAAACCGTGAGCAGTTTGGTGATCACCAGAAGATCCTGAACTTTCTCAGTCAGGTTGAGCAGCTTCAGTTGGCCACCGCCGCGATTCACGGTGGTGTAATTCGCAATTAGCTCGCCGATCCCGCTTGAATCGATGTATTTGACGCCCTTCAGATTCAAGAGAATCTTCTTGTTGCCGGCGGCGACCAGATTTCGAATCGCGCTACGCAGCGCGGTGCTGCTGTCGCCAATTCGCACTTCGCCATCGAGATCCAGAATAGTGACATCTCCCGCCTGACGTTGGTTAATGTTTAGTTCGGCCATGCCAACCTCCCTACCTTCGTGGGCGACGCTCGGACAGATTCAGCGTCGATGATGTTAATTGAAATTACTGAGCGCTTCTGCTTCGTCGTCGTAAGCATCGAAAACCGTCAGCAACTTCGTAATCGTGAGCAGATCCTGAAGTTTCTGCGTCAGACTGAGCAGCTTAAGCTGCCCGCCCTCTTTGTTGATCGCCGTGTAGCTGGAGACGAGTTCGCCGATGCCGCTCGAATCGATGTATCCAACGCCCGCCAGATTCAGCAGAATCTTTTTCTTTCCTTCTTCGAGCAGGCGACGCACGGCGCTACGCAAAGCGATGCTGCCATCGCCGATAGTGATTCGCCCGTCCATGTCGAGCACGGTCACGTCGCCGGCTTGTCGTTCGCGGATATTAAGCTCTGCCATGATTCACGATTCTCCTCGAGAGATTTTCGATTTCTGATTTTTGATTTTTGATTTTTGATTTTTGACTGCGTCCTCAGCCATAAAGTTCCGGAATTCTGCTGAGCGCTCGCCTGCGACAATCAAAATCGGAAAACCACAAATCTAAAATCGCTTGACCATGCGTACTATCGTTCCACCGGATCGCGCTTCCCACGTCACTTCGTCCATGAAGCTGCGCATGAGAAAGTTGCCGCGGCCTGAAGTCTTCAGAAGGTTCTCTGCTGCGGTTGGATCCGGCACGCGGTCCGGATCGAATCCTGCGCCTTGATCTCTTACTTCAATCTCAACGGCATGTGCCGAACAGTTAAGAGTCACCTCGACTTGCTTCGTATCGTCTTCCTTGTTGCCGTGCACAATCGCGTTAGTGATCGCCTCGCGCACGGCCATATCAACGCCGAAAGCCGCTTCGTCGGCCAGCCCACAACTGCGAGCGAACTCAGCCGCCGCGGTGGCAGCGTCAGCAACAGCCTCAATGTGGCTGGGCAAAACGAGTCGAGTCGTTTGTTCGGTCACAAAAGGCGCGGCCTCCCGGCCATGGGAATTGCGGTCTGGCTGCTGACGATTTAATAGCAAACGGAGACGGACGTGTAACACGCTGGCTGGCTGTGTGTCAAGAATGTCCGACAAGCTTCAGCTTGTCGATTGTCATGATTCGATATGAGAAATCACGACAAGCTGAAGCTTGTGGAACATTGGGTTAAGATTCCTTTCGTGATCATTCGTCGCGCCAAACGAATTCGCCGCCACCTGGAAATTCCGGGCGACAAATCCATTTCGCATCGCGCCGCGATAATTGGCGCGCTGGCGAACGGCACTTCGCGAATCAAGCACTTTTCGACGAGCCAGGATTGCGCGGCGACGCTGCAGTGTCTGGCGCAACTCGGTGTCGCGATTAGGCGTGACGGTTCGGATATTTTGGTCGAAGGTATCGGCCGCGACGGACTTCGGGCTCCCACTGAGCCGCTGGATTGTGGCAACAGCGGGACCACGATGCGGCTACTCGCCGGAATCCTGGCTGGCCAAAAATTCGAATCAACCTTGACGGGCGATGAATCGCTGCGCTCACGGCCAATGCAAAGAATCATCGAGCCGCTGACGATGATGGGCGCGACCGTCTCGTCCGCCGACGGGCACGCGCCGTTGACCATCAAAGGCCACCAGCCGCTTAAACCAATAGACTACGAATTGCTCGTCGCCAGCGCTCAGGTGAAGTCGTGCATCCTGCTGGCGGGCCTGAACGCGGACGGCCGCACGCGCGTTGTCGAAGATCAGCCGACGCGCGATCATACCGAACGAATGCTGCATTGGTTTGGCGCCACGATTGACACCGGCGACGCAGAAAAAGAAAACGAACGCTTCGGCGCCGTCCAGGGACCGGCAAGTTTCGAGGGGCGCGATGTGAATGTTCCCGGCGATATCTCATCCGCTGCCTACTTTATCGCCGCGGCTGCGCTCATTGACGAATCGTCGCTGGAGATTGGGAGTGTCGGAGTCAATCCGACGCGGGCGCTGTTTCTGAGGCAGTTGCAGTCATTCGGATTTCATGTTGACGTCGAAAATGTTCGTGAGGAGTGCAACGAGCTGCGCGGCACGATCCGAGTTGAAGGAATGCGTAGGCGTTCGCCCGCGGTCGATTCCGAATCGTTACTGACGCTGCACAGCGCGTTGATTCCGCAACTCATTGACGAACTGCCGTTGTTCGCCGTCGTCGGTTCGCAAGTCAGCGGTGGTATTGAAATTCGCGACGCGGCCGAACTGCGCGTCAAAGAGTCCGATCGCATCGCGGCAACGGTCGCCGGTCTGCGCGCGATGGGCGCTGAAGTTGAGGAATTCGACGATGGCCTGCGCGTCAGCGGACCGACCCGTCTACGCGGTGCGCAGATCGATTCGCGCGGTGATCATCGCATCGCCATGGCCTTTGCAGTTGCCGGACTGATTGCTGACGGCGAAACCGAAATCAAAGGCGCAGAGTGCGTGGCTGTTTCATTCCCAGAATTCTTTGATTTGTTGGAATCGGTGGTTGAAAGATGACCGGACGGCGAATCGTGATCGTTGGTTTTATGGGCTGCGGCAAAACTACCGTCGCACAGAGACTCGCGCGCGAACTCGACTGTAGCTTCGTCGATCTCGACTCGTTCATACGTGAGCGCGAAGGCCGTTCACCCGCTGAGATCATCACCCAGGATGGTGAAGCGGCGTTCCGGGAATTGGAAACACTCGCACTTCGGGACGTTCTGCAAGATCGCACTTCATGGGTAATAGCTTTGGGTGGTGGTACATGGATCGTACCGGCCAACCGGACGCTGATCGCTCTTCACGATTGCATGAGCATCTGGCTCGATGCTCCTTTTGAACTGTGCTGGGAAAGAATCACCACAAGCCAGGCAGTGCGGCCTCTCGCTCCCAATCGCGAAACCGCGCTTTCTAAATACGAATCACGCCGCGCTGATTATGCCCTGGCTGAACGAACTATCGTGCTGCACGCTACGGATACGGCCGAAACACTTGCCGAACAAATCTTGAGAGAAAGTTCATGAGATCGCCTCTCAAGTTCGTTCGCGTCAACGCGCCGCAAGAGCCTACAATTAAATCGTGTCCAAACCAGGAGTAGATCTTCGGCTGGATAAGTCGCTGGCCGACGCGCATCGTTGGAAACATCTCGCGCGCTGGAATGGCGACGGCTATTACGCCCTGAAAACTGGAGACACAGGCGATGTGCCTGTGCGTCTCTTTCTCACGCCGAACCTGCTCGAATCCGCCGAGCAGACTCTCTATCGACAGATCGTGAACGCCACGAGCTTCCCCGGCGTGAAGATGGTCGTGATCACACCGGACGTCCATTACGGGTATGGCGTGCCGGTCGGGTGTGTGCTGATCACTGATTACGAAAGCGGCGCGATCGCGATGGGACCGGTCGGTTACGACATCGGTTGCGGCATGATGAGTGCGAAATCCGACGTTGAAGTCGATGCCGCCACGCCCGAAAAGCGTCTGCAGTTCAATCAAGCCGTAATGGATCGCATTGAGATGGGTGCGGGCGGCAAGAGTCATCGATTTCGCAACCTGCCGGAATCAGAATTCACTGAACTCGTGCATGGCGGCGCCGAATATTACGTGAACAAGTACGGCGCGACTTTCGATCGCAGTCGCGCCGAACGTCATCGGATTCCGGTCGATGATGACTGGCAACCGCCATATGGCGGCAAAGGAAAACCCGAACGCGGCAGGCACCAGCTTGGCAGCCTGGGCGGCGGCAACCACTTCATCGAGCTTCAGCGTGAGGTGCATTCAGACAAGTTGTTTGTGCAAGTGCACACGGGCAGTCGCGGCTTTGGCCATGGCCTGGCGACGAACTATTTCGAACTCGCACGCCAGGAACGACGCGAAGTGAAAGACATCGATCTCGGCTACTTCACGCCTGATTCAAAACATTATCGCGACTACTTGAACGCCGTCGCCGCCGGCGGCAACTATGCAATTCTGAATCGGCTGATCATTTTCGAGCAGGTCGCCGAAGCGTTTCACGAAACGTTCAACTCCGATCTCGAATTGATTTACGAGATTAGTCACAACCTTGTGCAGAAAGAATGGCATCCTGAATTTGGCGACGTTTGGGTACATCGCAAAGGCGCGACGCGAGCTTTTCCGGCTGGATATCCGCTGCTGAAAGGGACGATGTGGGAAGACACAGGCCATCCCGTTTTGATTCCGGGCAGCAACAAGGATTTCAGTTACATCCTGCGACCTCTGCCCGATGCCGTGAAGAGCGGCTACTCGGTAAACCACGGCGCGGGACGCCGCATGTCTCGTTCGCAAGCGACGAAGACTCTGTCGCAAAGAAAGATCGACGATGAATACGCAGAGGCCGGAATCCTCGTGAACACTGATGGCCATGTGCCAATCGACGAGTCTGCTCAGTGCTATAAGTCTTCGGAAGAAGTAGTGAAAGCGGTGCTCGACGCGGGACTTGCGGAAATTCAGTACAAGCTTTGGCCGCTGTCGTCTTTGAAGGGAATTGAAGCAGGGCCGCGCTGGCGAAAGCGGAAACGACGGAAGCCCGCGCGCGCCTCCAGTGAACACTTCTAATGGAGCGCAGGCATCCTGCCTGCGGTTCACCGGCATCCCTGCCGGTCGTTAGGTTCGCAAACACTCGCAGTTCAAGAACAAATCCTTTAATCTCCCAATGTGGAAAAGTTTCACATTCGCGGCGGCGTGGCGCTGAAAGGCCGCGTCTCGATCAG
>DATBSG010000007.1:0-3617 GCA_036559945.1 Pyrinomonadaceae bacterium | reverse complement strand
AGGGTTGATGCCCTTAATCGCGTAATCCAGCATCAAGCGACGCTTCGTGATCACATGATGGCCGCCGCCTTCACGGCTGCCCAGCAGCTTCACGAGATTGAAACCCTGACTGAGGACGCGCTCATCGGTATTGAAGCCGTGATCCGAAACGACGACGAAAATCGTTTCGGCAGACAGTGGGCTCTTTTGAATGGCGGTCCAGATTCTTCCCAGACGCGCGTCAAGCTCTCGCAGCACCTGCAAATGCGTCGCACTGTCATTGGTGTGGTGCGCCGCGTGATCGAACGACATGTCGAAGAGATCGAGATACTGCACGCGCGGATCGTTCAAAGCTTCGATCAGTTCGCGTTCGTACTGGCTGAAGACGGCGTTGCGAAGGTCGAGGCCGGTGATAAACTCTTCCGCCAATTGAATTGGGTTCTTGCCGAATTCCGCCTGCCCGGCGCGTTGCAAGGTCCCGAGGCGCGCGCCTCGCCCATAGAGTTGCGAGCCCGGCAGCCGCTGATAATTGTCGTAAGCATCCATCAACAGATGCAGGCCGAGCGAGTCGATCACTTCTGTGCCGGGCATGTCGACGTTGCCGCGGTATGCCTGCTTGAAATAGAACGGGACAAAATTCAGATAGTCGTACGTGTGGAAAATGTAGCGATCGAATTCGACGTTGCCTTTGATTTGCAGATGCTGGCCCGTGTCGATGAGCGACCAGGACGGGCCTGAAAGGCTCATGCCGCGCACGTAGAAATTCGTGAGCCGCGCGCCGTTTTGATAGAAGATGTAGTCGAACCAGGGGAGGCGACTCTTACCCGTTTGCGGATCGCGCTCGCGCACAAACCGATCGACCGTGTCGTACGGCAGGCCGTCGACTTTGAGGATGACGACGCGTTTGGCCTGGGCGTGAACTGAGCCAGAGAGCGCAAGCGCAATGACCACTGCCGCGCCGACCGTACCGAGTCCCCTGAGCCAGTAAGAACGACGCGCCGTCGGCGCGAAATATTTGTAGAACTGCGCGCCGAATCTATGCCTAAATCCTTCGCGCGAAGCGAACCGTGCGCGGTTTCGCTTCGCGCGAAGAGAAAGCCTATTAAAACTCATTGCTATAAACATTCGGCCGCTACGCGGCCACTATGAAAACCTCGCTGCGCGCGCTAATCACGGTCCGCCGATTTCCGCCAGAACTACCTTTGCATCCGACGGCTTAATCCGATCGCTTTCAGTCACCGCTTTGCGCAGACGTTCAGCCACGGCCGCGCGCCACGCCGATTGCGGAGGTTGCTCGCGAAACAGTCGCAGCATTTCTTTCCGCGCGGTCTTATCGTTGATTCGCGACAGCACATCGAGGCACGACATACGCGACTCGTCGTCGGTCGTTCGTTGGAACATCTGCGCGGCAACTTTCGCCGCTGAGCCGTTGGCGGCCGCCGCATTGTCAGCAAGAAACCGGAGAGACCGGCGAACGTTCGTCATGTCCCAGGCGACCTCAGTCTGCGGCGACGATTTTGCCACCTGCTGAAGCAAATGCGTGTGGTATTGGACGCGACGCGCGAGTTCCAATCGTTGCGTTAGCTCAGGCGTCGCGTCTTCGCGATGAACGTAGCGGCCGAACGTCAGAATGTTGCCGAGCCCGAACAAGAATTGCGTCGCGCGACCATGAACCAGCGGCACCATTTCTTCGCGCCGATCGCGTTCAATCTTTGCCGGCAGGCCATTGTCGCGTCGCGCAAATTCGACTAACGCATCATATTGTTTGCGCGCCAACTCGATCTCGCTGTTGGCGTCGTTTGCCATCGGATTTATGGAGACGGACTCGAGCCGCCGTTCGAGTTCATCACGGAGCTTCGGATCGATTGATGAATTGAAAGCCAGCACCAACTTCAACTCAGAGTAACTGCGCAGGCGCGACGGCTGATTCATGTCGATGCCGCGCCGGCCAGTCAAAAACCCGTAGACTTTTCGACCCGCGAAATACGGTAGATTGCCGAAGCTCGAAAGCGAGAGCATGTTTTTGGCAAGATCATTAAAGAGGCGGCGAGACATCTCACGCTTCTTTGCATTAAGGCCGTCGCGGAAATCGATCAACAGTGCGGGAATTTTCGGATGATTCAAACCGTAAAGCGCCAGCGGGATCATTTCGACGCGCCGCGCGCCCGCGGACTCAGCAGACGTGCGGCGATTTTCGCCGTCAAAAAATCGAGTTTCAGAATAGCCGCGCCAGCTCTTCAGCCGCCGATCTTTCCAGGGATTTGAGATGTTCAAAAACCTGCCGGTGAAACGCCGATCCGCCTGCCCGTCGAGATCGCTTTTGGCGATCCAAAGCAGAGCGTGCGTTGCGGTGCCGTCGGGCATCGTCAACGGCTCGAAGTAGAGTCCATCTGCTTCTGCCTGTTGGCGCAAAAGCTCCCAGTTGTGACCACTGAAGTCGAGCGAATTCGTCGTGTGCTTCGCGACCGTAGCATCGAATTTGTCAGAGCCGTACAGTCCGCCAAACGTCTTCTGCGAAAGCAGCAGCCGCGCGCGCAGCTCGAGCATTTCGCCGGGCGTGAATGCCGGCGTGAAATCGATCAGTGGCGTCGTCGCATCATCGACCGACGTTGTCGCGGTCACTGGTTCAGTCCGGATCGCCAGAAACTCGCTCTCATCATGCAAGCGCTGCTGAATATTGTGATACGTTCCGAGAATCGCCAACGCCTGCGCCACGTGCGCCTTTCGATAGTCCAGCAAGTTCTGTCGATACGTTCGAGTCGACGCTTTCAGCGGCAAACCGTAGGTATCGAGAAATGCGTTCTGCACGCCCCACCAAAAGAACTTGTTCCACGTGGCGCGCTGAACGTGCGACAGATTCATAATCGGTGACGGCGGTCCCGACACATTCTTCTTGTTCCCGACAGTACGATAAAGGAAGGGAATCGCCGCCGCGACGCGTTTTGCCATCGAAGGTTGCGTATAGGTCAACATCCAAACGTACCGCAGCCGATCGTTTTCCGGGTTGTCATCGCCCAGTGTGTCACGCAGCACACTCACCAATGGAATTTCCGGCGACGGCTGACCGTTTTCTCGCAGCCCGTCCAGCCGGCCAAACACCGTCAGCAGTTCAGCGCCGCCCGAAAGCGAAAGCTTTTGAATTCGGAACTGAGATTCAGATGATGCGGGAGCGTTAGAAACGTTATTACCGGATTCGGGCGTCGCAGATTCGATGGTGGTCGCAGCCGTTTCAGCTTGGGTAGAGTTGGGGGCTGAAATTCTTTGACCAGCGACCGGGCTGGCTGGCTGCGCAGCAACCGCGCTCCAGGCGACCGAAAGCAGCGCCAGCAGCGTCAATCCTCGCAGGAGGACGCGTGAAGCGGACTTCAGGGGCCAGGTTCGAGTATTCATGCGGCTTCGACGATCGCTGCTAATTTAGAAACGCTCCAAATCAAACAATGTTCCGGCGCTTACGGCCGCAACTGCTGATGCTGAATCGAATCGAAAAACAACCTGAGTTAAAGCATTGCAATGAACGTGCCTCAAACACGGCGCTACGTACCCGGCCGACTGTTCGGCTGACCTGCGTTGGCGGTGTCTTTTTGCTCCTCAGGATTTTCGGGAGCAGTCCATCCCGCCTTCTCGAGCAAGTTGAGAGC
>DATBSG010000006.1:0-13119 GCA_036559945.1 Pyrinomonadaceae bacterium | reverse complement strand
CCAACCCGAAAGCGACACCGCAACCTTCGCCTGAAGCCCAGAAGAACGAAGAAGAAGACAAAGGCGATGAGTCTGAAAACTCAGAAGAACCTGCTTCGGTGGAGATGACGCCGGAGATTGATGCCGGCTTTGCGCAAATTGCGCGTGAAAGAATAGCGCGGCATCCGTTTCGTTACTACGTTTGGCTGCCCCTCAAACGCGCACGCACGATGTGGTGCGACACCCATTCGCAGTACTGGCCGTTTGAAGGAACGCTACTGCCTCTCGACGACCTGGATTACGAACATCATCAGCAAATCTGGTTGCCGCTGTTTGCGGGATTGACGGCCGTTTACACGCTGCTGGGTTTATTTGGTGCGTGGTCTTTGTGGCGTGCGCGAAAACTCGACACGCGGCGGTGGCTGCTGCTAGTGACGCTCGCAATCCTCCTGAGACTCATGCTCTTTTCGTTTCTGGAAAATCCCGAGCCGCGCTACCTGGTGGAATTCTTTCCGTTGTTGTCGGTGCTTGGCGGAGTGTTTATTGGCAGGCTGCTCGGCGCGCGAACGCGTCAGGTTGATGCGGCATAGCTTTGCCGTTTTCGCTGGCGCCACCAGTTTGCGCCTGTCGCTGCACACAGAAAAAACAGCGAGACGGCTGAGATTACGCCACCGATCATGCGGTCGCGCGTCCGGCGAAACCGGACGTCAATGCCATGTTCTCCCTCAGGCACGTTGATCAGCATTTGGCCGTTCCTATCGAACGACTCAGCGGTCGCCGGTTGTCCATCGATCGAGACGTCCCACGCGGGATAATTGAGTAGCCTGATCGCGAGCGTGACTTTTTCCCTCGCTTGTACCGAAAAGACTTTCCGCTCGGTCGACCATTCGCTGATTTGCACGTGGGCATCGTCTAAGCCAGCGAGTGCGCCGTTCTTATCAACTCTTTGCAGCAAGGGCGTGTGTCCCTCTAACCACGATCTGTCGGCACCGATCGGAGTAAAGTTGGTCGTCGCAAAATAGCCGCTTCCGGATGAAAACTTTTGTTGAACGATGGACACATCGTCGCCTCCCCATTTGACCTTAACCGGCAGCGCTAATGCGGCTGCGCAAATGCACACGGCCACAAACCAGAAAAATCTGGTTCTAAATTGAGTTGCAGAAGCCACCAGGAGTGCGCAAGCCGCTGCCAGCACTATTAACCATCTCCAGGGGAACTGCAGGTAAGCGAGCTTGGGAACGTACCGCCAAAGAATCCTGCTCACGGGCAACATCAGCACCGAAGAGAACCCTGCCAGAGTTATCATCGTCAGATAGATCTCTGAACGGGCCCGTCGCAGTCGCTCGTTTAATACGATGGCGATTGTCGTGAGCACCATCAGGCAAACTGCCGCCGCTGAAACTATCCAATTGAAACCAAGGAAAGCGCGAGAGTTATTGATGGCAAAGAGAAAGTTGCGCTCGGGGTTTCCGCCGTTCGCGATGATCGCGGCCAAATCGATCCATCGCTGTTCCCACCATGCCGGCACGACATAAAACGCCGCCAGACCAAATCCAATCATCACGCATGCCGTGACTGGAAGCACCGGCCGCAGGTCGCGACGCGACAGACAACATACCATCAGAACCACGATCAACGTGTAACTGGCGATGACCCCGGCAGGAGTGTTCGTCAACCAGATTGCCGCAAACACCGCCGCCAATAGCGGCGCGCGTTTCCATTCTCGGGACGCAACGCCGACGACCGCCCAAAGCATCAGCGGAAACAACGCCCCGGCCAGTAATTCGGCAAACGCTGCGCGGTAATAAACGACGATTACGTTGTAAGGATTCGCCGCAAACAACACCGCCGCGATTAATGCCTGGCGATGATCGAACCATTCGCGCGCGAGCTTGTACATGCAAAGACCCGCCAGCAACAGACTCAACCACACCAGCACGCCTGGCACCATCTTCCACGGCAGAATCGAGCCAAGCGCTGCTCCCAACAACGCGGATGATGGCGGATAAAAAATGAACCGCGGCTCGCCAAACCCCATATTCGACCATTCAGCCCAACGTGGAAACCAGATGCCTTCGCCCCACTGCCCGCGTATGTCCATCCATGACGCAAGGTGCGGTTGCAAATCGTGACCCGACGGATTGCCGAATAAGCACATCGGCACCACAAAAGCCGTCGCCGTCAATGCACACGCGTACAGCGGAATTAGTCGGGCTCGGCCAGGGTGAACTTCGACTAATTCGATCCGCGACTCATCCATGGAAAGAGAGTGGAAAGGCAAAACCGCTAAGGGGCGGGGTTGGGTGCCGGCGTGGGCTGCTCCGACGGCGGGACGCGTGAAGGATCCGGGTTGTCAGGTGACGTATGCAGGTGAACCGCTTTCCATTCCTTGCCAATCTTGCGAAAAACGATGGTCATGCGGCCCGTGTCAGTTTCAGGCGTTCCATTGAATGTCATTGACTGCGTCCACTGACAAGTGATGAGCGCGGCCGTCGTGCCCAGCATTGTCACGCGCAGATCGCGCACGTCGAGCTTCACGTCTTTCATGTTCGGATAGGAAGTTTCGCGATTCGACTTCAACTGGTCCCAACCTTTCGTGACGGTGCCGTTGTAATTAAACAACAGAAGCCGTGGCGTGTTCTGGTAAGCATTCGTCACTCCTTTCACGTCCGCGTTCCGGATGCCTTCCAGCAGATTATTGAATGCCGCCAAAACCGCGCCGGACGGCGACGTTTGTCCTGCCGCTCCATCACGCGACGCACGCGGAGTTGCCGTCGGCGTCGCCTGGGTCGTCGGCGACTTTACGACGGTCTTCGGCGTCGGCGATGGTTTTGGCGGCGCCACAGTGCGCGTCCGCGTCGTAGGGGATGTCGTTGTGGGTTCGACCGTTGATGAATTGGAGTTCTGCCCAAACGCAGCACCAGCGCACGAACAAACGACTGAAGCGATGACGAGAAGTCTTTTCATAATCTATTCCTCGGTTGCAATTACAGAGTCACTGAGACGCCAAGAATTGTAAACCATTAGCAACAGAATTGGATTAGATTTCTCAGTGGCTCTGTTTCTTCGGCAATCTCTCACACGGAGAATTCATTCCACGGCCGTTGGCTACGCAACCGCATCACCGAACGCTCGCGGCCGAGAATCTCGAAAACTTCAAACATCGAAGGACCAACCGCCTGCCCCGTCAGCATCGTCCGCGATCCGTTGATCAAAAGACCGGCTTTGACTCCGGCTTCCTCCGAAAAGGCGCGCAGAGCGTCTTCGTCCGTCGCCGCGGTGAAAGGCTCAACGTTTTCCAAACAATCGGCTAGCGCCGGCAGTAGTTCTCTTAGCCGGGGCTCTTTCAAGATATTTTTCTTCACCGCGGCTTCATCAAAGTCGAAGTCTTCCGAAAAATACGCGCGGCCCTGTGAAGAGAAATCCTTCAAGGTGAAGAAGCGATGGCGGATTAGCTCGACGGCTTTTTCAAACCATTCTCGCTCGTCGTCATCGTATTCTTCGCGCCAGAGTTTCGCCGAACGCAGCTCGTCCTTCACCATCGGCAACAATTCTGCAAGCGGCATCGTGCGGATGTACTCAGCGTTCATCCACAGCGCTTTGTCATCCGTCCAGTGACGCGGATCGTTTTCGTGAAAATTGAAGACCGCGTTAGCGCGGCCGATGCCTTCGAGGGAAAACTTCTCGACTAATTCTTCGCGCGACAGAATCTCTTTTCCGTCCGGTGGCGACCAGCCCAGCAGCGCGAGAAAATTTCGGAATGCCGCGGGCACGAAGCCGCGGTCGCGATACGTCGTCAGCGAAACGACTTCGCCGTGTTTGCGCTTGGAAAGCTTGGCTTTGTTCGGCGCGAGAATCAGCGGCAGGTGCGCGAACTGCGGCACCGGCGCGCCCAACGCCTGATAAAGCAGAATCTGCTTGTGTGTGTTCGTCAAATGATCCTGGCCGCGAATCACGTGCGTAATGCCCATCTCGATGTCATCCAGCACGACCGAAATGTTGTAGAGCGGATGGCCGTCTGATCGGAGCAGCACCAGGTCTTCGATTTCCGAGTAGCTGCGTTCCTGTTCGCCGTACACGATATCCGTAAAGTGTGATGCGCCTTCGACCGGCACTTTCAAACGAATAGCGAATGGCTCTCCCCCGGCCGCGCGACGATCGGATTCTTCTTTCGGCAAATCGCGGAAAGGGTTGCTGCGATGATCGACGCCTTCGGCTGCTTGCGCGCGCGCACGTTCGGCGATTTCCTGCTTGATGCCTTTATCGTCGCGCGCCTCCTTCGGCGTAAAATCGCGATAGGCCTGGCCTTCTTCGACCAGACGCCGCGCCGCGGCGCGATGCTTCTCAGCATTGTCGGATTGAAAAACGATCTCTTCGTCGTAATCCAGCCCGAGCCATTTCAAGCCTGCGATGATCGACGCGACAGATTCGTCGGTCGAGCGTTGCAGGTCCGTGTCTTCGACGCGCAGGAGAAATTTGCCGCCCGTCTTGCGCGCGTAAAGCCAATTGAACAGCGCCGAGCGCGCCGCGCCGATGTGCAGATAACCGGTTGGTGATGGAGCGAAACGAACGCGAGTCGTCATAAAGAAAAGGCAAAAGTAAAAAGGTAAAAGGCAAAAGAACGAGCCACGAGTTTTGCCTTTTTACTTTTTCCTTTTGCCTTTGTGTTCTGGCGGAGATGACAGGATTCGAACCTGTGAAGGGCTTTTGACCCTTAACGGTTTAGCAAACCGCCGCCTTCAGCCACTCGGCCACATCTCCCCGGGCGTACGAAAAGTTATTCTAAGGGACGCGAAAGCAAAGTCAAGGAAGTCACGCCGCTGTCGTCGCCGCGTTCATATACAGCTTCCTGCCTTCAACGCTGAAGCAAAACCACAGCGCGTAAATTGCAAGAAAGGTTCCCAGCGGAATGATCCACGCAACCATGATCGCCGCGAAGATGCCCCAGATGCGCGCGCCTGGTTTTCGCTTCCACATCTTGCGGCTCGCCATCGCCGTGGGCAACACCAGGACCAAGCCGAGGCCGAGATAGAAAATGACGGCGAACACACCTCCGAGGACGCCGAACCCGGCTTGATTCATGTCCCCGGTTTCGTTTGCGAAAGAAATCCCCAGCGCGACAAAAACTCCAAGGCTGACAAGCATCAACAACAAAAACGTCAACGCGAATAATGCGGCGAATACGGCAAATCCGAGCGCCAGATACTTGTTATGTTCGGCTGCTGTCACTATTCGGAGACTTGAATGACCGGCGCAACGTCATTACGCCGCCAGTCCAATCGGCTTCGGCGCGCGACGCAGTTGCACCGGGAGTTGCGGCATGCAGCAGATCTGCATGAGCTTCGCGCGATCGCGCCGCAACTCCGGATGTTCGGCGAGCGACGCGCGGACTTCCCGAAAGATGCGTGCGGCGTGTTCGTCCGGCGGGTCGACCAAGCGATAGTGCATCCACTTTCCTTCGCGACGCGCCGCGACAATCTGCGCGCGTCGCAGGTAGGCAAGGTGTCGCGAAATCTTTGGCTGACTCGTCTTCAGAATCGCCACCAGGAAACAAACGCAAACTTCCGAATCGCCAATCAAGCTAATCAAACGGAGGCGCGTGCGATCCGCCAGCGCCTTAAAAAGATTTTCGATGTCATAGCTTTTCTTCGCCATAGTCACTCAATTCCAACTGTGCGGCTGCGGCGCTCGAGCAAAATGGTATCGCGCCACAGCTCGTTCAACTTGCCAATCCGTTCGCGCCGGCCAACTTCGCGAAAACCAAGACGCTCATGAAGCGCCCGGCTGGCCGCATTCTCCGGAAACATTCCGGCTTGCAAAGTCCAGATACCGTTCTCTTCCGAAGCCGAGATCAAAGCAGCGAGCAGCTTGCGGCCCACGCCCGATTGCCGGCGAGCAGTGCTCACGTAAACGCTCACCTCAGCAACGCCGCCATAGACGCATCTTTGAGACACTGGGCTAAGCGCCGCCCAGCCGACGATTCCTTTGCCGTCGCGTGCTACCAACCGCGCGAACTTCAAGTGGGCCGCGTCCCAGGCTTCCCACGAAGGCGCTTCTGTCTCGAAAGTAGCGTGGCCGGTGGCAATGCCTTCCAGGTAAATCTCTCTCACCTCTTCCCAGTCCGCGGGCAACATTTGCCCAATGATCGGGTGAGCCATCAAATTCGGCTTGACAGATATGTTCGAGTTGGCTACCATGCGGTCACATTCGCTGAAGCGAATATGATTCTAAGGAGGATTGAAATGGAAAGCAAGAACGAAACAGGGGTGGCGGTGGATGCGTTGAAGGCGCACCTGGCGCTGAACGTGACTGATGTGACGAAAAGCATCGAGTTCTACCGGAGACTCTTCGGCATCGAACCGAGCAAGGTGCGCACCGGCTACGCCAAATTCGACGTGCAGAATCCGCCGCTGAACTTCACTCTGAACGAAGGAATCGTTCCCAATCGCGGCGCGTTGTCACATTTGGGAATTCAGGTCCGCTCGACTGAAGACGTGCTCGCCACGCGCGAACGGTGGCAGGAGGCTGGGCTCTTGACGCGCGACGAAATGCAGACAAACTGTTGCTACGCTACCCAGGACAAGACCTGGGTGCGCGATCCAGACGGCAACGAATGGGAGGTTTTCGTCGTGCTGGAAGATAATCTTCCGGAAACGGCCGCGGCGGCGGCGTGTTGCGGACCCGACGGGATTTGCGCTACGCCGATGACGCAGATTTCGCAAGCTTAAGATATGGCTGAGAAGAAACGGGTGCTGGTCATTTGCACGGGAAATGTCGCGCGCAGCCAGATGGCCGAAGGACTACTGCGCCACTTAGCCGGCGACAAGACCGAAGTTTTCAGCGCCGGACTGATTCCGAGCTACGTTCGACCCAACGCAATCGCAGTGATGAAAGAAGTCGGCATCGATATCTCTCATCATCGATCGAAGTCACTGAACGAGTTCATCGACACGCCGTTTGATTATGTAATTACGGTTTGCGATCACGCCGCTCAGTACTGTCCAACTCTTCCGGGTGAAGCGAAACGAATTCACTGGAGCATCAAGGATCCGGTCGTAATCGGCGATGACGAAGCACAGCTCGAAGCATTTCGCAGAGCGCGCGATGACTTGAAAGGCAGAATTGAAAAGTTCGTGGCGGACGAACTTGCCTGAACAATGTTTCGTGTCTCGCAGATCAAAAAACGCCGCCCGAGCTGAGACTCCTGGCGGCGTTTTCAATTAGCGGTGACTGCGTTTACTAGAGCGGCTTGTTCGCCGTAGGCCCGCGCCGGCCAAACCGGCCGCGATTTTCGCGCCGGTTCTTGATCACTTCATCTAGCCTGGTTTTCTGTTCCGGCGTTAACAATGCGGCCAACTGGGTTCGCGTATTCTGTCGCGACGCGTGAAGCTGCTGGCGCAACTCCTTCGCCTTCGCCTTTTCATCGTCAGTCAAAGTGCCTTCGCGGAACTTGCGCCGCAGTTCAGCGAGTTCCTGCCGTTGAGTTTTCGTGCTTTCGAAATTCGCGCGCCTGATTTCCCTCGCCTGCTGCTTCTGAGCATCGGTGAGGTTGAGCGTGCGCAAGGCGCCTAACGCCCGCCTGCGCGCCTGACGGCGCATGGTGCGCCGGCCAAATTCACCGCGCTGCGGTCGCTGCACATTGGGTGCGGTTGTCGGCGGCATTTTGGACTCCTGCGCGGCAGCAACTGCGAAGCCTGCGAGCACGATAGCGAAACTACTTGCCAAAACTGCGAATCTCTTCATCTGATTACTCCTTCGAACTTATGAATTGAATTATCTCGGCCTCAGTCTTCCTCATTTGGTCGAGGCCCTGTCAACCTTAGACGCCCAGGATGGCGATTCAGCCGAAGTCAATCTTTCGAAAACCGCGGCTTGTCTAAACGCGCGGTAAACATTAATCTCTTTCAAGGAATCAGGAGCTCGTTTACAATCTCGCACGGATGAAATTGCTTCAGGACATCAACTCGCCCGCAGACCTGCGCCGACTCAGCATCGATCAACTTCAGGAAGTCGCCGAAGAAATCCGGCAGCACATTCTCGAAACTATGTCGCGCGTCGGCGGCCACACGGGCGCGTCGCTCGGCGCGGTGGAGCTGGCCGTCGCGCTGCACTATGCGTTCGACACGCCGCACGATCGTCTGGTCTGGGACGTTGGCCACCAGGCTTACGCGCACAAGATTCTGACCGGCCGTCGCGATTTGTTGCCAACCGTCAAACAGTACGGCGGCATCAGCGGTTTCCTCCGCCGAGACGAATCTGAGTACGACACGTTCGGCGCCGGTCACGCATCGACTTCCCTGTCGGCCGCGTTGGGAATGGCCATCGCGCGCGATCGCAAAGGCGAAGGTCATCACGTCGTCGCGCTGATTGGCGATGCGTCGCTGGCGGGCGGCATGGCGATGGAAGCAGTAAATCAGGCAGGCCATCTGAAGACGCGGCTGATCGTCGTGCTGAACGACAACGAGATGTCGATCGCACCGGCGGTGGGCGCCCTCACCGGATATCTCAATCGTATTCGCGAAGCCCACGGGTACCATCGCTTCAAGGACGAAGTCGAAGAGACGCTGCTTTCGATTCCGAGTGTCGGCGAGCGCCTGCATCACGCCGCGAAAGCGATGAAGGATGCGATTGCCGCGGCGGTTCTGCCGGGCGCGCTCGTGAACGAGCTTGGATTCAAGTACATCGGCTACGTCGACGGACACAATGTGAAAGCGCTGGTCAAGGCGCTGCGCGAAGCACAGCAAATCAAAGACGGTCCCGTTATCGTTCACGCGCTAACAACCAAAGGTAAGGGCCACCCGGCGGCCGAAAACGACTACTACAAGTGGCACGCGACCGGTCCGTTTGATTTGAAAACCGGCAAGCCGATCAAGTCGCCTTCAAAAGCGCCAACCTATACAAAAGTGTTCGGCGACACGCTCTGCGAGTTGATGGAGCAGGACGAGAAGATCGTTGCGCTCACTGCCGCAATGCCCGACGGTACCGGTGTCTGCGAAGCGCTCGAAAAGTTTCCCGGGCGATCTTTCGACGTCGGTATTGCTGAGCAGCATTGCGTGACCTTTGCGGCGGGATTGTCCGTGGAAGGATTGAAGCCAGTCTGCGCAATCTACTCAACATTTCTCCAGCGCGCTTTCGACCAGCTCATTCATGACGTTTGCATACAGGACTTGAACGTCAAGTTCTGTCTCGACCGAGGCGGCATCGCCGGCGGTGACGGCCCGACCCATCATGGGCTGCTCGACATCGCATATCTGCGCGGCGTTCCGAACATGGTAGTGATGGCGCCGAAAGACGAGCGCGAAATGCGCGACATGCTGTTCACGATGGTCGAGCATGTCGGCCCGGCCGCGATGCGTTATCCGCGCGGCAATGGCGTCGGCGTTCCGATTGACCAGCCGCCGCAGCTACTCGAAATCGGCAAGGCAGAACTGCTGCGCGACGCGGGCGAAGTCGCCATCGTCGCGTATGGCGCAATGGTGCATCCGTCTCTCGAAGCAGCCGAGAACCTGGCGAAAGAAGGCATCGAAACGACGGTGGTCAACGCGCGTTTCGTGAAACCTTTGGACAGCGCGTTGTTGCTGGCGCTCGCGCGAACGAAACGTCTGATTGTCACGGTGGAAGAGGCTTATCTCGCCGGCGGGTTCGGTTCCGCGGTGATGGAACTGCTCGAGGAAAACGGCCTCCAGGACAAAATCGCCGTGGTCCGCATGGGAATTCCCGATCGCATCGTGACGCACGGAGATGCGAAGCTGCTGCTTGCCAAATACGGCCTGGACGCCGACGGCATTTATACGCGCGTGAAAGAAGCGGTCGCCGTGCTCGACGACCGGCACGCGCAGCACCATAAGGTTATCGCCTGACACGATATCCGCCATTCTCCCGCATTCCGGTCGCAACACATGAGCAAAAAAAGTTTCACGGAACGCCCGCCGTGTGCATCCTCACGAGTACAACCAGTCAGGCCACGCTGCGACCTTCACACGCGAGGCCTTAGACTTGCATCTAAAGCGTCGGGTAAGAACGCCCAAGTGAAATGAACATGACGAGAATCGAAGTACCTTTGACACTCCCGCCGCCGCATTTTGATGACGAAGCGACAATTGCGACGGCGCGGAAAGTCGTCCCCATTGAGCGCGCACGGGTGCGTGAATTCTGGCGAAAGCTGCGCGCAATTTTGCCATTACTCTTGGCGGCAACGCTCTGCGGCGCATTGGGCGCGACGGTGGTTAATTATTACGAGCGAAAACCGAACGAGCCAGAACCAAGGGCACAACAGTCAGCGCCGAGCGCCCCTGCGGTTCAGGCGATCAGCGAACCTTCTCCGGCGGCCGTTGCCGTATCTTCCAACCTAACCAGCCAACCGGACGCGACTCAATCCGCCTCCACATCACAGCAAACTTCAGCAAATACGAACGAGCAGCCAGCAAAGGCAGATGAAAAGAGCACGCAAGCGGACGACAACATGTCTGGAAAAATGTCACCCAAAGCCGAGAAACAAGCCAGTTCCGACCCGGCAAAGTTGATCCGCAAGCGGCGGGTGCAACCTGATCAAGACGCGCCGAAACTTCAAAAGAACGGCGCCGGCCGCATTGCCGACATTTTTAGCGGCCCAAATCCCTAATGCACGACAGGCTCCAGCCTGTCGCTGATTTAACTCGTTGAAAACAAGAGCGGGCTTTAGGCTGTCTCAAATTCATAATAATTTTCGGTATTGACCGTGCTGGGCGAGCGTGGCATTATGCGCCTGAGGCGTACAGCAACTTTGCCCTTTCCTGGTTCGCCTGCCCCATCCTCAACTTAAGCACAGCAGCCCGACTGATCCGAATTGTGGTCAAAATACGCTCGCGCGGTGCGGCGCGAGAGGAAGGTCACCCCTATGAAGCGGCAGTTTTTCTACGAGCGGGAATGCGTCCATCGGGAAGGGGGCGCGGACGGCGATACTTACAATGGCATGTTTTTCATTCAGGCACTGCAGCGATTGCAAAGCGATGACGCGGTGCGGATGGCTGCCAAAGTTTCGCCTTTTTATTGGGTCGACGCGCCGAGAGTTTTGGTTTGGCTTTGTAAGCAGTGCGCCAGCGAACTGGCGATGGTCGATTCTCCGCGCGCGGTCTTGCAGAGCGGCAAAGTGGCATAGGCTTCAGTCTGTGCTTCGCAGGGCATCGGCACCCAGACTAAAGTCTACGCTACAATCTGCGCATGCAGCGCGAGCGCATCGATAAGCTCCTCGTCGATCGGGGTCTGGTTGATTCGCGCACGAAAGCGCAGGCCCTGGTAATGGCCGGCGCTGTTTTGGTTGACGAGCAACTGGTTAAGAAACCTTCCGAAGTTTTTCTTCACGAAGCAAACATACGAATCAAAGAAGAAGCGGGCCGGCGTTTTGTCGGTCGCGGTGGAATAAAACTCGAAGCCGCCCTCCGGGAATTTCACATCGACGTTACCGGATTGATCTGCATCGATGTGGGCGCATCGACCGGTGGTTTCACTGATTGCCTTTTGCAGCATGGTGCGCGAGCAGTTGTCGCCGTTGATGTCGGTCATAACCAGCTCGATTGGAAAATCAGGAATGATTCGCGCGTTGAAGTGCGTGAAGGAGTTAATGCCCGCTATCTGAGCGCGACAGAATTCGATCGCAAATTCGATCTGGCGGCAATTGACGTCTCGTTCATTTCGCTGACGAAGATTCTGCCGGCCGTTGTCCCGCTGCTGTCCAACAATGGCCGCATCGTCGCGCTGATCAAACCTCAGTTCGAGGTCGGCAAAGGCGAAGTCGGAAAAGGCGGCATCGTCAAAGATTCCGAACAGCACGAACGTGTTGTTAGCCAGGTCAACGCGGCGGCTGAATCTCTCGGGCTGAAAATCGGCGGCGTAATTCAATCACCAATTAAGGGTGCTGACGGCAATGTTGAGTTTCTCGCGCTGTATTACAAGTTGCGTTGACACTCCGATCAACCGGCGGCTATCATCCGCGCGTTCCTTCATCACCCGCAAAATGGCTTCGATTAAACGCATTGGCGTAGTCGTCAAACCGCATCAACCCGATGCTCTGGAAACCCTTTGTCGATTGACCCAATGGCTAAACGAGCGGGGGATAACTCTCGTTGGGCTTCCGGAAATTGAACGCGAAAGGATCGAGCACCAGACTGGCTGTGTAGTTGAGGTTGTTGACGGCGCTGAGATTGCCCGGCAGGTCGATTTGATGCTGGTGCTTGGCGGCGACGGCACAATGATCGCCACGGCGCGGACGATTGGCGACACCGAAGTGCCGGTGATGGGAGTCAACTACGGCGGCCTTGGTTATCTCGCTGAGTTCCGAATCGAAGAGTTGTTCACGGCGTTGGAGTCAATCCTGGCAGGCGATTACAAACTGGAAAAGCGAGTAATGCTGGCGGTTGAGCTGCGCCGCGGCGACGAGCTAGTGACCAAGAACCGCGTGCTGAATGACGTCGTGATGAACAAGTCGGCGCTGGCGCGCATCATCGAAATCGAGACGTATCTAAATGCACAATTCGTAAACTCATTTCGCGCGGACGGTCTGATAGTGGCCACGCCCACCGGCTCGACGGCTTATAATCTGTCGGCGGGTGGCCCGATAATCTTTCCGTCGATGAACGCGGTTGTCATCACTCCGATTTGTCCGTTCACTTTGTCGAACCGGCCGATTGTGGTGCCGGATGATTCAGTGATTGAAGTGCGCTTGATGACCGAAAAAGAAGAAGTGGCCTTAACGCTAGACGGCCAGGTCGGCTTTCCATTGCAAGTCGGCGACCGCGTTGTCATTAGCAAGAGCGATACATCTTTCAATCTCGTGCAACCAAAGAGTCGAAACTATTTTGATTTGTTGAGAGACAAGCTCCGTTGGGGGAGATGATACTTAGTTTGGAGTTTCGAGTTTGGAGTTTCGAGTTCAAGCCACACCGGAACTCGCGGCGATAACACTTTCCGGAAAAACTGACCACGTGACCATCTCATGAAACTCGAAACCCGAAACCCGAAACTCGAAACTGCGAAGCGCCCCTGGTACCGGCCTTCCCTGACGACGCAAATCCTCATTGGCCTGGTTCTGGGTGGATTGATTGGATACCTCGGTCGGCGTTGGGGATACAATTGGGGCAACAACGTCTATTTCCTCCGAGACAT
>DATBSG010000005.1:0-2608 GCA_036559945.1 Pyrinomonadaceae bacterium | reverse complement strand
CGTGGCGCGAAAAACATAGACACTCGCTGTTGCATCGCGGGCGGCGGCCCGGCGGGAATGATGCTCGGATTTCTTTTGGCCCGCGCCGGTGTCGATGTCGTGGTGCTCGAAAAGCACGCGGATTTTCTGCGCGATTTTCGCGGCGACACGGTGCATCCATCTACGCTGGAAGTGATGCACGAGTTGGGTCTGCTCGAAGAGTTTCTGAAACTGCCGCATCAGGAAGTCCGCGAGCTGGGCGGGCAAGTCGGCGAAGACTTCGTCAAGCTCGCCGACTTTTCGCATCTGCCGACGAAGTGCAAATTTATCGCGCTCGTGCCGCAATGGGATTTCCTCGATTTTCTCGCGGAGCATGGGCGGCGCTATCCAACTTTCAAGTTGATCATGCAGGCGGAGGTCGTCGATCTGCTTGAATCAGAAGGCGCGGTCGTCGGTGTCCGGGCTGAGACACCCGACGCAGATCTCGAAGTACGTGCCGATCTCATCGTCGGCGCGGACGGACGCGGCTCCATCGTGCGCGAGAAAGCCGGCCTTGCGGTGCAGGAGTTCGGCGCGCCGATGGACGTGCTGTGGTTTCGTCTGTCGCGCAAGCCTGCAGACGGCGAGCAAACGCTGGGACGCATCGTCAAAGGCAAGATGATGGTCATGTTGAATCGCGGTGACTATTGGCAGTGTGGTTATTTGATTCGCAAAGGCGAGTTCGAAAATATCAAGCAGCGAGGCATCGATGCGTTTCGCGCCGACGTTCTTTCCGTGGCGCCGTTTCTGCGCGATCGCGTCAAGGAACTGAATGATTGGGAGCCCATCAAGTTGTTGACCGTTCGAATCGATCGTCTGCTCAAGTGGTATCGGCGCGGTCTGTTGTGCATCGGTGATGCCGCGCACGCGATGTCGCCGATTGGCGGAGTGGGAATTAATCTCGCGATTCAGGACGCGGTGGCGGCCGCAAACATTCTCGCCGAGCGTCTGTCACGCAACAGTGTATCGGTGGCTGATCTTCAGCGCGTGCAGCTCAGGCGCGAATTCCCGACGAGGATGACGCAAGGGTTGCAGGTCTTTTTGCAGAATAATGTGATCCGCCGTGTCCTCGGCAATCCGGATTTCCGTCTGCCTTGGCCGATGAAGCTGTTCAATCGCTGGCCGTTTCTGCGAAGAATCCCCGCGCGGCTGGTGGGAGTTGGTTTTCGCGCCGAGCATGTGCGCAGCGCAGAAAACTTTCTTTCCAATCAAATTGGAAAGGTCTAGAATCGGCGCGCGGTAGCCGGTTCAAATTCTCAATCTTCGGATTCTCTCAAACGCTGGACATGCCAATCTCCGACGAAACGCTGAATAAAGAAAAGAACCGATTCATCGCCGTCAAGGGCGAGGCCACCGTGGGCCAGGTTGTCGCGGCGCTGACCGGCGTCGGCGGACAGACGTGGTGGCACCTAATCGCACGGATGCCGGATGGCTCGTGGAGTGTTTCGCGCTTTGGCAACCTGGCCAAGTCTTTGGAGGGTGTCGCAGCGGCGGCCGATATTCGCTTGCGCGATTTGAAAGCATTAACGCCGGCAGCGACGGTCGAGCGTGACAGTGTCGATACGAAAACTGCGCAGGCGATGGCACGACGCGCAAGCGGTGCCGTGTTGGTCGTCACGAACAATGGCATACCTGTCGGTGTTTTGGTCGAGGGAGTGACTCGAGGTCTGACGACAAGTCAGCAGCATCTGGATCAACTTGGCGGCAAGTATGTAAAGCTGAAAGACTATGGCGCGATCCTGCTGGGGTCTTCAAAGAAATGAGGAGTTCAGAGTTCCGACTTTAGTCGGGCTTTTGCCAACTCCGATGCCGACTGAAGTCGGTATTCTAAACAGTCATGCTGGGAATTTCGTCAAGCATATTTAACGAAGCAGGCAGCGTCGTCCGCGACTGGCTGAAGAACCCTCTGAACAGCGCGTTCTTCTTCTGGTACTTTCTTCCCGCGGTCGGTTTCGTCCTGCTGCACCTATTCATCATTGGACCAGTTCTCGGCCGCCCGGTGCCGCAGCTCCTCACCGGCGATATACCTCATGCGACCAGCGCCACTGATTTGGTTCTCATAATCCTGAATGCAAGCTTCTTTCAACTAATTCTTCTGCCGCTGGTTTTGGGCGTATTGTTGTCGGCGCTTTCCGCGCGCGTGCTGAGACTTTACCAGGGCACGCTTCCGATGGTTCGTCCTTTTTTCCAACCCTGGTTGACGCGAAATCGCAGACGCAACGTCGAGCTCTACACGAAACTTCGCACGCTGCGGCGTCAGTACCTGTTCCTTGTCTCGCAGAACGTGCTACTGGAAAACATCAACGGCGAAGAAAAGGCGAAGCCTGTCACGGAAACTGAACGCGACGCTTTGATTGATAAATTGAAACAGGAAACGCAGGCATTGCATGAGGAGCTTGAGTCGACTCCCACGGCGCCGGATCTGCCGGTTGATATTGATCGGGTCGGCGCTACCGAACTCGCGAACACGCTCGCCGTTGCCGAAGAGTATCCATTCGAACGTTACGCAATGGATGCCGCCGTATTCTGGCCGCGGCTTTCGGCAGAACTTGAAGCGGAGAAAGCGGACGGGCTGAAGGCGAGCTTCGGA
>DATBSG010000004.1:0-14033 GCA_036559945.1 Pyrinomonadaceae bacterium | reverse complement strand
ACCTTCAACGTCGGCGTCATTTCACCGTTGTCGATCGAGAACTCGTTCGGCAGCAGCGCCACGCGGCGGACGCGCTCGTAATCAGCGAGGTGCGCGGTGATCTTCGTGACGTCGAGCTGGACGATCTTCACCGCGGCCGGCTGTTGGGCGATTACTTCATGAGTTTCGGTTACCGGTTCGCCAGCCGCGCGCAAAGCGCTCTTCAAAGCTTCCCAATCGGGGACGATCAAAGCCGCCGGATACTTGCGGCTGGCGCCGACGACGACGACCTGATTGACGAACTCGCTTTGCTTCAGAAGACTTTCGATCTGTTGTGGGGCGATGTACTTTCCGTTCGAAAGCTTGAACAGATCTTTCTTGCGATCGGTGATGAAGATATGGCCGGCGTCGTCGATGTGGCCGACGTCGCCGGTCGCGAACCATTCGCCGCGCATTACGGCGAGCGTCGCTTCGGGTTTGCCGTAATAGCCGCGCATTACGTTCGGCCCGCGCACAAGAATTTCGCCATCGCCGGCAATGGCGACTTCGATGCCTTTGAAAGGTTTGCCGATCGAGCCGACGCAATTGTCTTCCGGCCGATTCGCGCAAACGATGCAGGTCTCAGTCATGCCGTAGCCCTGCAAGATTTTTATGCCCGCGCCGAGAAACGAATACGAAAGGGTCGGTGACAATGGTGCGCCGCCCGACACGAAATAGCGAAGGCGTCCGCCGATGCCTTCGCGCCACTTCGTGAATACGAGGCGATCGGCGACCGCATGTTTCGCGCGAAGAGAAATGGGAACCCGTTGCTTCTTGTCTTCGAGTTCCGCAACTCGTTGGCCGACGGCGAGGGACCATGCAAAGATTTTGGTCTTCGCACCGCCGGCTGACATGCCTTTCTTGACGATGCGGTGATAGACCTTTTCAAACAGGCGCGGCACGGCGGTCATGATCGTCGGGCGGACTTCGCGCAGGAACTCACCAACTTGATCAAAAGAAGCGGCGTAGTGCACGGACACGCCGACGAAAGCGAAGACGTAGAACACGGTGCGCTCGAAAATATGCGAAAGCGGCAAGACCGAAAGCGAAACGTCCGCGGGCGAAATCGGCAGGCCGGTCGTTATCGAGCGCACATTCGCGATGAAGTTATCATGCGTCAGCATCACGCCTTTCGGCTCGCCCGTGGTGCCCGAGGTGTAGATGATCGTCGCGAGATCCTCGGAGCGCCCGCGCGCCAAGAGCCGCTCGAACGCTTCGGCGTCATCGCGATCGATGGTCGCGCCACGCGCTTCGACAGCTTCGAGTGTGGTCGCGCGATTGAGTCCTTCGGCAGACATCGCGTCGAACACGATTATGTCCGTCAGACGATCCAGTCCCTCGAAGCCTTCGCGCGCGTGTTTCAGGATGCGACCGCCCGAAATCATCAACGCGCGCGCGCCTGAGTCTTCGAGGATGAATCGAATCTGATCGGGTGCCTGCGTCGTGTAGAGCGGCACGACCACCGCGCCCGCGCTGAGAATAGCGAGATCGACAATCGACCACTCGGGCCGATTTTCGGAAATCAAACCGACGCGATCGCCCGGTTGAATTCCCAAATCCGCCAGGCCGAGCGCGATGTGACGCACGCGCCGCGTGAATTCTTCGCTGGAAACGCGCACCCAATCGCCGCCGCGTCTTTCGCTGACTGTGTTTGGCTTGTTGTGCCGCAGGATGGCTTCAAGGCAGAAGCCGGGCAGAGTGTCGGTCTTAACCTCTGATCTCTGACCCCTGCTCTTCGATCGCTGGACCGTGGCCGCTGACATGTGACCTCTGATCTCTGACCTTCGGAAACTGGCGGGAAAGCTGCAACAGACTACAACGGCTTTCGGAAAAGTTACAACGCGGGCGGTCTGCCGTTTTGCCTTTGCGAGGCCTTGCGCCTTTGCGACTTTGCGTGAATAGTCCGTTGCCCAAGCGGTCGGTTCACGCCAAGGCGCAGAGACGCAAAGTGACGCAAAGCAAGACAATTGTCGGCACGAGCGCTCGTTTGACCAGCGATACTTGCTCGTTAAGTTCAGGACGTAGCGGCGACATCGATGGCGGGCGCCGGCAAAGACCCGCCCGGCTCTGGCTCGGAATTTCGCGTTCGCTGCCGGCGTCTCCGATTGTGAAGTTCGTAGGTCGTATTGATGCGAGTGTCCTGCGTAACTATGGCGCAGAGAATCACAAACAGCAGCGCATTCGCCGTCGTGTGCAGAGTGAAATCAAAGAAGCTGTGAACGAGCACCGCGAAACAGCCCGCGAGCGCGCCGGTGGTGACGCCGCGGCGAAACTCATCGTGCGTTTCGCGCCGCTGGAAACCTCGGCGAAACAGGATGACGACGAACGCCAGCCCGAGGATCGCTCCGATGATTCCCGCATCGGAAAGCGTCTGCAAATAATCGTTGTGCGCCTGTTCGAGCCGATACAGTCCGTTGCGTGTATCGTAGCGCGTGTAGATCACGCCGAAAGATCCGAGGCCCGAACCCAACAATGGATGTGCTTTGATGACATCCAGCGTCACGCTCCAAAAATGCGCGCGGCCGGTGGTTGGGTCTTCAGCGATCGGCGTGCCGAGGAACCGGGTGAAGACTTCGGGGCCGCTCAACAAAAGTGCGCCGCCAAGCAATACGAGCATGATGCCCATCGCGGCGCCGCCGCGCAGAAGCGTCGAGCGAATTCGCTGCGCCCGCGGCTGATCTTTTTTGCGACGCCAACTGAAGCCGGCGATGGCCAGGACAAAAAAGATTTCCGCGCCAAGAGCGATGATGCCGCCGCGGGAGTTCGTCGCGACCAGAGACATCGCCATCACTACGGCGGCGAACGCGTAAAGCGGCCGTTTGTAACTCTCGAGCGCGCCGCTCGCCAGCAGACCCAGGGGAATTGCCAGCGCTAGTTCCATGTAACCCGCGTAATGATGACGGTTGATGAACGGGCCGAACGCCGTGCTCTGGGTCAGTTGCCGAAACCAGTAAACGCGCGTGCCGTCGCTGGTGAAAGATTGCGTCAGACCAAACGCGGCGAGCAGAAACCCGAAGATCGTGATCGTGCGCACCAGCGCCTTCAGCCGCCGCGGCGTGTCCACAAACATCGTCGTCACCGCGAAGTAGATCAGTAGCGCGGCGATCTGCACAATCACGAGCCGCGTCGCATAGGGATCGAGCGACAACGAACGCACCGGCGAAAGCGATAGCCCGGCGTCGTCATGCGCGCGCCACGGCAGCAACTGAACCAGGCCCAAAACGATGATTCCGAGGATGGGCCACTGCAATGGATTGCGGGGAACGATCACAGACCGCAACACTGCGGCGTCTATCACCCAAAAAACCAAGAGGCCGGCCGCGCTGACCGCGAACACTGCCAACGCCCAGTAGTGGACGGTCCCGTAGGCGAGCGTCGTCAGCACAATCGCGACGCAAACCGTCAGGAAAGCGAGGCGGCTGGCGAGCGTATGCCGCCGCCGCAAGGTTTGCTGTGGCGCGACTTGCCTAACGGGCTTTCGCTCCGTTTGCAAACTGAGCGCTTCCGACACTTCCGTGTTGGAGACTGAAGTCGTCATACCAAACTGTACCGAAAAGAGGGCAGATGTCGCCGACTGTACACGGCAGACGCCCAATTACAATTGTGATGCCATCGCTGCTTTTGGTTTTGAAATCCACCGACAGTTTTTGCCAATCGTTTGTGCCGGCTGGCACCGGCGCAGAGTTCGCGAGCGGCGTGCCGTCGGCACTGTCGAGCACAATGATAACCGGCGGGCTGGCGCTATTTACTTTTTCAGTGCGCGCATAGCATTCAAAGTGATATTGAGTGTTGGGTTGCACCACGATGGTTTGCGACGCGTTGACGCGATCCAGCTTGTTTGGCGCACTGAAAACGATCTGCAAGCTGTGCCCACTATTGTGCCCGCTCACGTCGATTGAAATCGCGGCTTGCGCTCCCGAAGCGATCATCCACCCAAAGAATCGACTGGTGGGAATTGTCAGGGCCTGTTCGAATCCGCCATTGGAAATCTTTTCCGCGTCGGAGACGGCCGAATCGCCGGCTTCGTCGTCGCGAGTAACCTCCAGCGCTCCACGAAACTGCTTCGCTTCGATCAGGGCTTTGCGCAGCGCCTGCCCACGCGCGGTGAGCTGGCTTCGGTCCCACGCGCTGAGTGTCTTCCAAAGCCGCACCGCATCGTCAGATCTCTTCACGCCAACCAGATAGACACAGAACATCGCGCGCACTGAAGGCTCTTTGCAGGCCTCGGTCGCAATTCGATCGACGTCCTGGTCATATGCCTGCCAAGCCAGGTTGAACACCTGTGGCCAGAGTTCCTCGTTCGCAGTTGCCGCACGAAACAAATGCGGAAACGCCTCTTCAAACTTGCCTTCGCGTAACAGCAGATTTCCGAGGTGCCAGCGTGGGTAGTAGTAGCTGGGCGCCAAATCGACTGAACGGCGCAAAGCTATTTCACCCGCTTCGGAGTCGCCGGTCATTTCGAAAGCGCGGCCTAACTCGTCCCAATAACGAAAATCGTTCGGCGCTAATCGCACCGCGGTTTCGAATTCGCGCACGGTCTCCTGAAGATTCGGCGCGCTGAAATCGGTTTGCGCGGCCACGCCCAGACGCCAATGAACGAATGGATCGGCCGGCGCCCAACGCACCGCGACCCGTGCCAGCTCAATATTCGGCGCGTCGCCAGTCGTGACGACTTCGGCAATTGTATTGGCGAGATACCAACGCGCGGCAAGCCAACCGCCGATTCCCGCTAGCACGAGTGGGACGATCAGCAGGACTCGGGCCGGAATCGGATCCAACCGGATTGTTTTGATTGATGGAGAACTGGATCGCGGCATTCGGCTGAAGATTTTCAGGCTGCGTCCTGGTGTGGAACTCCGCTCAGTTCCTGCTCGCTGATGCTTTCGATCGTGATCGCCATGCGCTTCAACTCGATGTTTTGCGCTTCGCACTCGCGCAGAATCTCAGTGATGCGTTCATGAGAAATTCTCGGCGTCGAGATGAGTACCTGCTCGATGTTGTGCTCTGTGATGATTCGATGAAACATCCCGTTGCCGCCAAACACCGGGTATCCGTGAATAACTTTCCCGCGCTTCTTCGGATCGTCATCCATAAAGCCGACGGGTGCGCAGTGCAGGTCGCGGTTGTTGAGCAGTTCGCGCAATAGTAATTCGCCTGCGTCGCCCGCGCCGTAGATTAGTGCCCGACGTCCAACTGTCGCGCCGCCTGACGGCAACAACTGCCGGAACAGACGAAACGCCATGCGGCTCCCCGCCAGCAGCATCAGCATCATTACCGCGTCGATCACGAACACCGCGCGCGAGAATCCCTGAAAACGAAATTTGAAAAGAATGATCAGCATGCTGATAACGCTTCCCGCGGCGACTGCCTTCGCGAAGACCAGGAAATCGTCGATGCTGGTGTAGCGCCAGATGCCGCGATACACGCCGAAGAAAAGAAACGCCGCCAGCCGCACCACCACGACAATCGGTATCGTGCGCAGGAAAAGAGCCCGTGCGGGGCTGTCCGAGAAGCCCGGGAGAGTCAATGCGTAGGCCGACCAGTAAGCTAGAATGATCAACCCGACGTCAAGCAATACTTCGAAGATCCGCCGCTTGTACGAGAAGTCGATCAGAAACGCGAACGGCGGCTTCTCACGCGCGGCGACAACTTGCGATTCTGCGTCGTACGCCCTGACCCCCGCGAGATAAACGCCGAGCAACGTCAGCACAATAGTGAAACCAAACAGGATCGCAATGCTGACATCGGCTCGCAATTCGCGCACAGCCAGGGCCAGAAAGCCTGAGATTGCCGCTAATCCGTAGAGCATCAACACGGCGCGTTGCTCCGACATGCCCAGCGCCACCAATCGATGTGAGGTGTGATCGCGACCACCTTGCGACGCCGCCCGACCCGAAAGCTTGCGCAGGATCGTCACGAACGTCGTGTCAAAGATCGGAATGAACAGCACGAGGATCGGCACGGCGAGCACCGGCAGGAAACTGCGCGATCGCCCGCCGGCAAGATTGATCAGTGCTGCGCTTGCCAGAAAAAACCCGATGAACATCGAGCCGCAGTCGCCCATGAAGATCGAAGCCGGATGCGAGTTGTAAACCAAAAAGCCGAGCAGTGCTGCGGCGAACACGCCCATCATCACGGCTTCCAGCGGCTGGCCGCTGGCGACGAAGTTCAGCGTCAGAAAACCGGATGAGATCGCCGCGATACCCGTCGCCAGGCCATCCATGTTGTCGAGCAAATTGATCGCATTCGTGATTCCAATCAACCAAAAAATCGTGATGACTACATTGATTGAAGCCGAGCGCGTCCACGGCAACGCCAGCCCGTAATTCACTACGGCCGCCGCGCCGATGATTTGTCCGATAAGTTTTTGGTAAGGCTTCGTGTGAATAACGTCGTCGACAAGCCCGACAAAAAAGAGAAACGTGCTGACGGTCACAATCACCCACGTCTGCGGCGTGTGCGGCAGAAACAGGATGTAGGTAACGACTACTGCCAGCCAAATTCCCAGCCCACCTAACATCGCCGTCGGCTTCTTGTGCCAGCGATCGGTTTTCGGCTTTGCGACGATTCCCAGACGTCTTGCCAGCAGGCGCACCAACGGCGTCAGCGCCAGAGCCAGGGCAAAGGACACTGCGGGCGGGATATAACTGGAAACCTTCAGCGGAAGCATCGAAAATGTGTTAAGTGAACGCGTTAGAAGCTATTCTAAGCCTGCCGCAAAGGCAAGTCACAAATATTTGGCGATGTGTGACGTACGATCCATACCTTCGCAAGCTAACAGCTTGCGCTACATTTTCAATGGCGGCTATTCTCTCTCGCGATGACAGCCACGACAATTGGCGTGATAGGGTGCGGCTATTGGGGGCCGAACCTTCTGCGCAACTTTGCCGAGAACGAGGCGGCGCAGGTAGCTTGGATCTGCGACACGGACCAGACACGTCTCGCCGCAATGGGCCGCCGTTATCCGGCGGCGCGCACAACCAGTGATTATCAGAAGCTGATCTCAGACCCCGACCTTGACGCGATTGCTGTTGTCACGCCGGTTGCCACTCACTATCAGATTGCGAAAGAAGCTTTGCTCGCCGGTAAACATGTGCTGGTCGAAAAGCCTTTGACCGCGACCGTGCGCGAAGCGGAAGAACTAATTGAACTCGCCGAAAAGAACCGGCGCACGCTGATGGTCGATCACACGTTCGTTTACACCGGGGCCGTGCGCAAGATGAAGGAGATTCTGGCGAGCGATGGACTGGGCGATCTGCTTTATTTCGATTCGGTGCGCATCAACCTGGGATTGTTTCAGCGGGACATCAACGTGCTTTGGGACTTGGCGCCGCACGACCTTTCGATCATGGATTATCTGATCGAGCGGCAGCCGCTCGGGCTCAGCGCGCTGGGCAGTTGTCACATCGAACCGGGCATCGAGAACATCGCTTACATGGTAATGAAGTTCGACGACGATTTCATCGCGCACTTTCATTTCAACTGGCTCGCGCCCGTGAAGATTCGCCGCACGCTGATCGCCGGCGCGCGCAAGATGATTCTTTACGACGACATCGAACCGACCGAAAAAGTGCGCGTCTACGATAAAGGCGTCACGGCGAACCGCGTCGGCGATCGTGAAGCTGAGTACCAAACGCTGGTGAGTTACCGCACGGGTGACGTTTGGGCGCCGAAGATCGACGCGACTGAAGCTTTGAATTATGTCGTCCGAGAATTTCTCGATTCAATTCGCAGCGGGCGCCAAGCTTTGACCGACGGTGAAGCCGGCTTGCGCGTTGTGCGCTTGCTCGAGGCGGCGCAATGTTCGATCAAAGAGAGCGGACGCTTCGTCGAGATTTAGCCGCTGTTACAGAATCGCGAGCGGTAGCGAGCGGGATAAAGGCGCAAGGTCGGCAGCTCGCTCAAGAATTAAAGGAAGTTTCCAGATTCAAACGCTCCTGATCCCGCTCGCTATCGCTCGCGGTTCTGTAAATAACGCAGCCATTGAGCGTTCTTCCGTCAAACTGATTTGATGCCAACCTCGTTACAGGACTAACCAGCATTGTCACTCCACGGAAAACGCGTCCTCTTCATCTCGTACAACGGAATGCTGGATCCCCTCGGCCAGACGCAGGTACTGCCATATCTGAAGCAGTTGGCCGATCTCGGCGTTGAGTTCACGCTGTTGAGCTTTGAACGCGCGGCCGCTTACACGCCGGAAGGGCGCGAGAGATGCCGGGCGCTTCACCCTGAATTGAAGCAGCACGGAATTGATTGGCATTGGCTTCGCTATCACAAATGGCCTTCGCTGCCCGCAACGGCATACGATGTCTTCGCCGGAACCATGGCCGCGCGCCGGCTGGTGCGAAACAAGCAGATCGAATTGGTCCACGCGCGTAGTCACATCCCGGCGACGATTGCGCTGCGCTTGAAGCAACAGTTGGGCACGAAGATGATTTTTGACGTGCGCGGCTTACTGGCCGATGAGTACGTCGATGCGGGTCACTGGCGCAGAGACTCTCTAGCTTATCGAATCACGAAGAATGCCGAGCGCCGCGCGCTTCAGGCCGCCGACGGCGTTGTCACGCTCACGGAAAAAATCTGGGACGTGATTAAGGATTGGGACAGCCTGCGCGGCCGAGCTGTGCCGCACGCGGTCGTGCCGTGTTGCGCCGATCTGGAAATATTCCGGTTTGATGCGGCGGCCCGCGCGCAGCGGCGGACGGAACTCGGCATTGCAGATCGATTTGTGGTCGTTTACAGCGGCTCGATTGATGGTTGGTACCTGACGAGAGAAATGTGCGATTTTTTCGTGACGTTGCGGAAGCGGACGCCAAAAGCATTCTTCCTATGGCTGACGCCGGGAAATCGCGAACGCATTACGACGCTGATGAACGAGCGCGGCGGGTCGAGTGAAGACTTCAAAATACTTTCGGCGTTACCATCAGACGTGCCGTCGTATCTTTCCGCCGCAGATGCGGGCCTGGCGTTTATCAAGCCGTGCTTTTCCAAGCAAGCTTCGTCGCCGACAAAATATGCCGAGTGTCTCGCGTGCGGTTTGCCGCTGATTATCAATGCTGGCATTGGCGATTCAGATACTTTGGTCACGGAACATGACGTCGGTGCTTTGGTTCGCCAATTCGATGAAGCGGATTACGCACAGGCCGCGACCACGATCGAGCGGATGACGAGTGATGTCGAGAAGACTCGCGTGAAGACGCGTGCGGTCGCGGAAAAGTTATTTGACGTGCGCGTCATTGGGCGTGAACGATACTCAGAACTGTACGAGCAAGTGTTCGACGCTTGACGACTGAATTTCGGGGAAACGTTTCGATCGAGTTCAAATGAAAGTCCTGGCCCTGGCGTCTTATCCAAAGGAAGCTGCTTGCACGCGCTATCGCGTTGAGCAGTTTGTGGAGCCGCTGGCCGAGCGCGGCATCACCGTGACGGTCCGGCCGTTCATCGATTCGGATTTGTTTGCGCGGTTGTATCAACAGCGATCGTGGCTGCGAACGGCGTTGGGGCTAACAAAATCGGGGTTGTTGCGGCTACGGGACGTTGTCGCCGCAGCCAACGCCGATGTCGTACTGGTGCAGCGAGAGGCGATGCTCATCGGGCCGCCAATCATCGAATGGCTGACGAAGCGGGTGTTGCGGCGGCCGATGGTTTTGGATTTGGATGACGCAACTTACGTTTCATATACTAGCCCGACCTACGGAAGCGTCGGGAGAATTCTGAAGTGGTCTGGCAAGACGGACGATCTGATTCGGTGGGCCGATGCAGTGATTTGCGGAAACCGATTCATTGCCGACTATGTGTCTAACAAAGGCGCGCGCGCGCGAATTATTCCGACGATTGTAGACACGAACATTTTTCGGCCGGCCGAAGATCAACGCGACAACGCTGAACCAGTGCTGGGTTGGATCGGAACGCACTCGACCTTTCCTTATTTAGAAGCGATCTTTCCCGTGCTGATCGATTTGGCGCAGCGTCACAAATTCCGTCTGAGAATTGTCGGCGCCGGTCGGGACGACATCGAGTTGTCGGGCGTCACCGTTGAAAACATTCCTTGGACGCTGGATCGCGAAGTGAAACACTTTCGGTCGCTCGACATTGGTTTGTATCCGATCGAGGAATCGCTTTACGAAGGATGGGCCAGCGGCAAATCCGGATTCAAAGCCATTCAGTACATGGCCGTCGGCATTCCGTTTGTCGCCACGCCCGTTGGCGGTTCGCGCGAAATCGGTGAACCGGGCCGCACGCACCTGGACGCAACGACGCGCGACGAGTGGTATCGTGCGCTGGACGAATTGTTGAGCCACCCCGACCGATGCAGGCTGATGGGCGCGGCCGGACGTGAATATGCATTGCAGCATTACGCCCTTGAAGATCAGGCCGACAAGTTAGCTGCCGTGTTGCGCGAAGTTGCGTCCGGTTGATTCGATCACGAAGGAAACCAACGGATGAAGAAGCTGAGACTGTTTGTGCTGGTTTGCATCGGGCTGCTGCCTCCGTTTCTGCTGCGCCCGTGTTACCGGCTGTTCTTCGGCTACCGCATCGGCAAGCGCGTCCGCATCGGCTTCAGCATCATCGATGCCGACGCGTGCGAAATTGGCGATGACTGCTCGATCGGACATGGGAATCTCGTGATTGGCGTGAAGAAGCTGACGCTCGGCGATCACGTGAGAATCGGCCACCTGAACATTATCCGGGGCGGCGATGAAGTGACGCTCGGTCGGTACGCGGAATTGCTCCGGCTCAACGAGATCAATTCGATTCCCGACCCTGATGTCGTAAACTCCGTCGATCCGAGGTTCACTCTGGGGCCGGGCAGCATCGTCACGACCGGTCACAAAATCGATTTCACCGACCGCGTCGAGATTGGCCGCCGCACGATCATCGGCGGACGCAACTCTTCGCTGTGGACGCACAATAGACAGCGCACGCTGCCGATCACGATCGGCGATTTTGCGTACGTCGGTTCTGAGATTCGGATGGCGCCCGGCGCAGCGATTCCCTCGCGCTGCATTGTCGGCATTGGATCGGTGATTACCGGCCAGTTGACCGGCGAGAGCCAACTGATTGCGGGCGTGCCGGCAAGAACGATTAAGGAATTGAGTTCGGATGACAAGTTTTTGATCGAACGGAAGACGCGTCTGGATCTGCCGGATGATGTTTGAGCAAGGATGAGGGTCGCATGAACGGGTTTCTGATTTTCCTTTGTCTGCTGGTAGGCGCGCTGATTGTCCTGGCCGTCCCCTCGATGGCTGCGCCGTACACGGCGGATTACGGCGTAGCGATCAATGCTTTTTACACCGGCAAAGCGCTGCTGATTTGCGCCCCGTTCGCGGTGATTGCCGGCTTGTACGCATATCGCCAGGAACGACACGGTTCGTTCCTGCTGAAAATCTTCATCTCGGCGCTGTTGGTTCGAGTGATTGTGGGCAGCCTTATCTTCGCTTTGCACGGCCAGGATTTTTTTGGCGGCGATGCACTCACTTACGATTTTCTCGGCCAAACTCAATTACAAGCCTGGGCGGGTGATAGTTATGCGCGGGTGCTCATGAGCAACCGAGCTTCCGGGTGGGGAATGGGCTATTTTGTTGGCGGCGTTTATGCGCTGATTGGTCGCAACATGCTTTCCATTCAATTCATCAACGCCGTGATGGGCGCCGTGACTGCGCCCGTAGTTTTCATCTGCGCGCAGGAAGTGTTCAGTAACATTCGAGTATCGAAGCTGGCAGCGCTGGCCATCGCGTTTTACCCTTCGTTGATACTCTGGTCGTCCCAAGGGCTAAAAGATGGTCCAATTGTTTTTCTTCTGGCGGTGGCGATCCTGACAACGCTAAAGCTCGGAAAGAAATTTACCGTAAGTTATCTTGTCATCCTGTTGTGCGCACTCGTGGGCCTCCTGAGCCTGCGGTTTTATGTCTTCTATATGATGGGCGCAGCGGTGGGTGGCGCCTTCGTGATCGGAACCAGAAAGTTCAACGCAATTTCCTTTGTTCGCCAGTTCATAATTCTTATCGTGCTGGCGATTGCTTTGATATATGTCGGCGTTCCCAGATTCGCATCCGAGCAATACGGAACGTACGGCAGTCTTGAAAAGGTCGAGCAGAGTCGCCGCGACATGGCGCGTCGTGGCGAATCGGGTTTTGGCGAGGACGTGGACGTTTCGAGCCTGGAAGGTGCGATTTCTAACATCCCGCTGGGCATGCTATATCTCTTATTCGCTCCCTTCCCCTGGCAATTAGCGTCCCTGCGACAGGTAATCACGCTCCCCGAGATGATTATTTGGTGGGCTTCATTTCCAATGATGATCCTCGGATTTTGGTTTTCCTTGAAGTATCGACTGCGGATGATTGCGCCCATTTTGATTTTCACGACCTTGCTTTCGCTGATGTATTCGGTCTTCCAGGGCAACGTCGGCACGGCTTACCGGCAGCGGGCGCAATTACTTGTTTTCTATTTTATTTTTGTCGCGGTGGGTTATGTCGTAGTGCTCGAGAAGCGTGAAGAGAAAAGGCGGCGGCAGTTTCAGCCCGCGATCATTACGCCGGGCTTAACTCTTTCGGCGACGGAGCGTCGCACTTAGGCCTTCTTATGAATGGGGTTATCGCTTTTCTGGCTTTCATAGTTGTCGTGGGCACTTTGATCTTCGTGCCACCATTGGCGGCACCTTACGAATCCGCCTATGGATCTGTAACCGTGTTGACGTGTGCCAAGGCGCTGGCCGTCTGTGCCATCGGCGCCATCGGCGCGGGAATACTGGTGCGGCGCATTCCGTCACACGGGCGTTATCTTCTAAAGCTCTTCCTGTTTGCGCTGCTGGTTCGAATGGTCATCGGCGCAGCGATCTTTGTTTTCAACGCGCAGGATTTTTTTGGCGGCGACGCCTGGACCTATGACTATTTTGGCATGCAACAGGTCCTGGCATGGGGCGGTGACAAGTATGCGCAGGCAAACGTCGATTCGTTTACGGGCCGGGGCTTTGGGTCCGCGTGGGGCATGTTGTATGTCGTCGGGGTCATCTACGGCGTCATCGGACGGAACATGCTCGCAATTCAATTCTTCAACGCCGTGCTGGGAGCGGCGACGGCGCCGCTCATCTTCTTGTCGGCCGAAGAAGTATTCAAGAATCGGCGTGTCGCTAGAATAGCAGCGTTGGGTGTAGCGTTTTACCCGTCGTTGGTCCTATGGTCGTCGCAAGGTCTTAAGGACGGTCCGATCGTTTTCTTTCTCGCGCTCAGCATTCTGGCGACATTGAAACTGGGCCGGAAGTTTAATGCCGCCTATCTGATCACGCTGATCGTTTCTCTTATTGGTGTGTTGTCATTTCGCTTTTACGTCTTCTACATGCTAATTGCCGCCGTCGGCGGGTCATTTGTGGTCGGCATGAGAACGCTGACAGCGCAGAGCATGGCGCGCCAGTTCGTGGTGGTGCTCGTCCTCGGTTTATCACTGACGTATCTGGGCGTAACCAGATACGCCAACCTTCAATTCGAGCAATACGCCAACTTGGAACAACTACAGCGTAGCCGCCAGGATTTGGCGTCGTCGGCAAATTCCGGGTTTGGCCGCGACGTCGATGTGTCGACCACTACGGGAGCCTTGCTGACAATTCCGACTGGCATTGTCTACCTGTTGTTCGCGCCGTTTCCGTGGCAACTGGCTTCGTTGCGGCAAAGCCTGACTTTTCCGGAGATGCTGATCTGGTGGGCGGCCTTTCCATTGTTGATTCTCGGTGTTTGGTTCTCGCTCAAGTATCGTTTGCGGCAGATGTCGCCTATTCTTATTTTTACTTCAATGTTGACGGTGGCCTATTCGGTTTTTCAGGGCAACGTGGGGACTGCTTACCGGCAGCGTGCGCAAATACTGGTGTTTTACTTCATTTTTGTCGCCGTCGGCAGCGTGTTGGTGAAGGAGAAACGTGATGCGCGGCGCCGGCACGCCAAAGAAGAATTGCGGCTGGCAACTCTGGGGTTGAAGTCGGAACTATTGACCCCAGAACAGCGTGCTTAGGCTGATGAAGCAAA
>DATBSG010000003.1:0-5768 GCA_036559945.1 Pyrinomonadaceae bacterium | reverse complement strand
AATCAGCAGCACCGGCGACTTCCATTTGTCCACCGACCCAATTGGCGAAGACTCGCGGGCTACCCGCGCGCGCTCGGCCCCTTCCATCGGCAGAGGCAACCCACCGACTCGCTGGCCCCAATCGTGCACACCGTGAAAATCGACTCCGGCGGCAAAGATGTCAGAGTTGCGCGCCAGGCCCAACGCAGTTAGATACCCACCGTACGATCCGCCCCATAAACCAATTCGTTTCTTATCCACGTCGTCACGATCGCGCAGATACTTCGCGCCGGCGACAATGTCCTGATACTCGGATGCGCCGCGGGCGCCCCGATGCTGGGCCATGCGGAAGCCGCGGCCATAGCCGATGCCGCTGCGATAATTCACCGACAGAACCAGATAGCCGCGGCTCGCCAGATACTGATTCATCGCGTAAGAGTTGTGATAGTAATAAAGATAGTGCCAGCCGAGCAGCATCTGCCTCACCGGCCCGCCGTGCATAAACACGAGCGCCGGCATTTTTCCTGAGGCGTTTGCAGGCTTGAACAACTGGCCGTGAATCTCCCAACCGTCGGCAGCCTTGAAAATTACCTGCTCAGGTACAACCAGCTTCGCTGAAGGAAAATCGCGCGGCAAAGCCTGCGGCGCCAGCGGTTTCATGTTTGCACCGTCCATGCGCGCGGTAAATGGCAGGAAAGGATCGCGCGCCGTTGAATGAAAGAAAGCGAGTTGTCGGCCGTTATCAAATACCACCGGATACATTTCGATGGTCTCGCCGCTGGTAACTTGTTGGGGGGCGCCGCCCGAGATGTTGACGCGCCAGAGGTGACGCCGATCCACGTCGTTCTTGTTTGTCGAGAAGACCGCGAAGGATTTGTCCGGTGAAAGAGCGGCGCTGTCGACTTCGAATTCGCCGGGCGTCAAGGACGTGACGGCCCCTCCATTGGCGGAGATCGAATAAAGATGTGCCCAGCCATCCCGCTCGGATGGAAACAGAAGTCGATCGCCGGCGGCCCATTGCCAGAAGTCCTCGTCCTGAATGCCTGGAAACGAATCGTCATCCGCGTCGCCCGAACGCCAGATTTGCTTTCCTTCACCAGTCCGTGCGTCCGCGACAAAAATCGCCCACGGCTGCATGCGGTCGCGATCGATCGAAAAAGTGTCCGGCACAGTGAACAGTCGAATGAAAGCGATGCGCGTGCCGTCCGGCGACCAGCGCGGCGCCGTATCGCGATCGACACTCGGCGAGACGAAACGCAAACGGTTCGTACGCGGCTCGTAAATCGAGATGAAACTGTGATCTCCACGAGTCGAGGCAAATGCGAGTTGGGTCCCGTCCGGCGACCATTGCGGCCCGCTTACGTTGCCGCGCATTTGAAAAAGCTTCCGCTCTTTGCCGCCGATTACCGGCGCGATCCACAGATCGCCGTCGCGAATCCAAATCAATTGATCGCCGGCCGGAGTGAACATCGGTGATTCGCCTTCTCCGATTCTGGTTGTGCGTCCCGTGCGGGTGTCAACGATCCAAACTTCTTTTTTTGTGCCTTCAGGATCTGTTGTTGGATTGGGATACTCACCCGCCTGGTTTTTTCCCTGCTCGCCGCCGCGAGCATAGGCGATCAAGTTGCCGCCCGGCGCGAAAACCAGGTCGGTCAGCTCTCCGCCATCGTCGCGGTCGTAATGAGTTAATGGCCGCGCCGCGAATGCAGGCGCGTCGGCAATCCAGATGTTTCGCTTCCCTTCCGCGTCAAATCCCCACGCGATTTTGTCGCCGCGTTTTGAGACGATTAGGTCCGAGGGGAATGGCGAACTCGTGATCTGTTCGAGCGTGAAACTCTGCGCTGCAGCGTGAGCAGCGTAGACCATCAGAATCGTCAATAAGGAACCCAATATGATCGACCGAGGACAGGATTTCATCGAAACACTCCTTTGGCAGGTTTGACTGAAGAAATACGCGAGCAAACGATTCTAACACCGAGGCTGCTTTAGAGTCAGAGCCGTCTTGCAATGAGCGCCTGTTTACGACCAGTGACAGCCTCTATGATTTGAGCACGCGGCAGGCATTCATCCGCAACTAGCCTTTGCACGTACCTCCCGCGGCGTTATTGAATTCATCGGACTCGCTCACAAAGCCGGTCGAGTCTACGGCGATGCGAAAGGTGCAATCGGGCCGGAAACACAACGGCGGAAATGTGGCAAACACTTCTACTGAACGTCCCGCGGGAATTGCCGGCGTAGTAATGAGCTGATGTCCACCACCTGGGGAAAAATCAACTCGCGTTATCGAAGCGCCGGCGTCGGCCAGTCCCTGATTCTGGACGGTGACGATCAACCGCCCGTTCTGATCGCGCCGGCAAAAATTCCCTTTTTCATCGGGTATCGGAAGCAAATCCGGAAGAGCGGGGCGACGCACCGGCACTCTTTCCAGGCTGATCGCAACTGCCTGGCGCCGCGCGGACAACCGCGAACTTGCGGCCGTATATAGAGCGACAACATCAAGCTCCGTTCTGCTTTCAATGACGACGAATCCTTCGAGAAACGGGCGTCGAAACTCCTCATCGGAACTTCCGAACACCTCGAGCGCAATCTCCCGGCAACTGAAGGCGAGCGTTCCGTCACCCTTAAGCTGAATATCGGTAAACGGCCGGATCCTCGAGCTTTCCTCTTCCTCGAACGGTTTGAACACGAGCTTTTTTCTGAAACTGACACTCCTGATGAGCGGATTGTGAACATCGATGTTAGTAGCGTACGTGCCTCGTGCCGCCCGCCGAGCCTGGGAATTCCCGCAGATGAATGCCGCCGCGTATTGAAAAGGAAGCGCTGGTTGCTCCTGCGCGCGCACTGTTTGCGTATTCACCGGCATGATTGAGAGAAACGTGATCGCAAGTAACGCGATCGATGTGCGACTAATGCTCTTTGGCATGCTGACCTCCTTAAGTTTGTCAGAGCAGAAACACATTCTAGAGTCTCGATAGGATCAAGACAATGCGAATAGGGAGAACGTCATCGACAGTAAGAATTTACTGTTGTCATTTGAGTGCAGAGCGTTCCGCTGCTTCTTGCGGACTTGTCTTCAATCCGTTTTATTTGCGCTGATTACTCCATCTGCTAATCTTGGCTGGAGAAGAATGAGTACCTCTTCGGCAAACGTGATTTCGCACGACCAGGCGGGCCACGCTCATCGCCACGGACGCGCCGAAGCGAGCAGAAAACGGTTGACTATCGTGACGCTGCTCACCGCCGTTTACATGGTCGCGGAAGCCGTCGGCGGTTGGTGGACCGGATCACTGGCGTTGTTCGCCGATGCCGGTCACATGCTGGCAGACGTCGCGGCATTGACGCTCGCGTTGATGGCAGTCTGGTTCGGCGCGCGGCCGGCGACACCGGGCAAGACCTTTGGATATTACCGGCTGGAGATTCTGGCAGCGTTCATCAACGGCGTCGCGTTGGTGCTCATTGCCCTGTTCATTTTTTACGAGGGTTATCTGCGCTGGTTTGCGCCAACGCCGGTGCGCAGCGGCGTGATGACTGCGGTGGCGGCCGGTGGACTGGCGGTCAATCTGCTGTGCGCGCGTTTGCTGCACAACGAACGCCACGACGATCTCAATGTGCGCGGGGCCTGGCTGCACATCATCAGCGACGCGCTCGGCTCTGTGGGCGCGATTGTTGCTGGTCTGATCATCACATTCACCGGCTGGTATGCCGCCGATCCGCTGATCAGCGTTCTCATTGCCTTCTTAATTATTTGGAGCGCCTGGCACTTGATCCGCGAAGCCACAAACGTTTTGCTGGAAGGCACGCCCGCGCATATCAATCTGGCCGCAGTTGAAGATGCGATTCTCGAGACCGAAGGCGTTTCGGACGTTCACGATCTGCACATTTGGACGATTACTTCCGGACGCGAAGCGTTGAGCGCACATGTCATCCACGCGCAGACGATTTCGCAACCCGTCCTGTTGCAAGAGCTGCGAGCGAAGCTTCATGATCGTTTCGGGGTCGATCATTTGACGTTGCAGATGGAGACGCCGGATTTCCAGGACGACACATTTCACTTCTGCCACGCGGGCACGGCGTGTTTTCGGTCGGAGCGTGAGTAGAAGCGCTGGTTGATGCCGGGAACGCGGACGCCCTCGTCCGCCCGTCGTTGGTGTTAAAGGAATTCCGTTGCGCCAGTAATTCGCGCTTGCCGAAAATTGCGGGCGAGGGCGCCCGCGCTCCCAGCAATACGGCAGCGCGCTCCAAATTATGCCAACAATCAAACTCGGTTACGGCCGCGATTCGATCAGCCTTGATTATGACGCCGCGCGGTTCGAAGTACTCGCTTCTCATCCACATGCGCGGCCGCTTACCGACGTCGAGATTGGCGCCGCGCTCGATAATCCCATCGATTCACCGCCTGTCGAAGAATTAATTAATTCCGACGATACAGTGCTAATCATTGTCTCGGATGCCACGCGCGCGACCGGCAGCGCGCAAATCATCAACCTGCTGGTCCGGCGACTGATTCAAAGCGGCGTTGCCCCTGCGGACATAGCAATCATCTTCGCCACCGGAATTCATCGGCCGGTGCGCGATGAAGAGAAAGCCGAGCTCCTGACAACTTTCATTGCACAGCGAATTCGCACTGTCGATCACGACGCTTACGATCCGGCAACCTTGATCCAAATCGGGACGGGCGCGGACGGGACGCCGATCGAAGTTAATCGCGCCCTGAAAGAATTCTCGAAAGTAATCGTCACCGGTGGAGTTGGATTTCATTATTTCGCAGGCTTCACCGGCGGTCGCAAGTCGATTTGTCCGGGATTGGCTTCGGCGCAAACGATTGAGGCGACGCACATGCTGGCATTGGATTTCGCACACGGCGGAAGACGAGCCGGGGTGGGAACGGGGTTGCTCAAAGGCAACGCAGTCAGTGAAGAATGCGACCGGGTTGCAGCGATGATCGATCCGACGTTTGCGATCAACTCAATCGTGAACGACCGCGGCGCGGTGGAGCAGATCTACCCGGGCCATTGGCGTTCATCGCACGAGCGTGCTTTCGAAGCCTATTCTGCCTCTCATTCACGGAAGATTACCGAGAAACGCGAGATAGCGATCGTCAGTTGCGGCGGTGCTCCATACGACATCAATATGATTCAGGCGCACAAAGCGCTCGACATGGCGGCGCACGCCTGTGTCGATGGCGGCACGATCATTCTGCTGGCTGAATGTGCTGACGGACTTGGGCGCGCCGATTTTTTGAAGTGGTTTGAATCGGAAGATTCACGGGTGCTTGAGCTGCGCCTGCGCGAGAATTACGAAGTGAACGGTCAGACAGCCTGGGCCTTGCTGACCAAGGCCGAAAAATTTCGCGTTCACATCATCACGAACCTGAACGAAGAAGATATTCGCCGCATGCGCATGATTCCGGCGCAAAGTATCGAATCGGTGTTGTCCGAAATTCCACCGACCGCGCGGGGTTACATCATGCCGCGCGGCGCGGCGCTTTTGCCGGTGATCAATCAATTTACAGCTGTTTAGAGGCGGGCTACTGCCCGCCTTCGGACGGCAAGGTGGCGGGCGGGAGCCCGCCTCTAACCGGGAAGATCTTATTAAGGCGCGCGTCGCAGCACAATCCGCCGCTCGCGATTTCCCATTTGCAAAACGAGTGGGTTGTTGAGTTGGATCGGATGTTCTTCGCCGTCGATGCTGATGACGAAGTTCGTTGGTGGCGCCTTACGTTCAACTTCCGTCGGCGGGGCTGTTTCAACTGGTTTCGCTACATCGCCGGCGCGCGTCAGGAGATTCGT
>DATBSG010000002.1:0-32453 GCA_036559945.1 Pyrinomonadaceae bacterium | reverse complement strand
ACAGACGTTTCCTGAATTTGTGTACGCGGCCGCGTGTGCTCAGCCATCGGCGATTCGCTTTGCGTGAGGTGTTGCGCGATGGCTGGGAATTGAACAAGCGTGAAGATCGCGATGAAAACGATAACGAGACGCATTTCTGGCTGGGAGTATAGCGTGGAAATTTCGATCTCGTTCCCGCAGGGGACAAATTTAATAGCCGGTGGCAACGCCACCGGATCACGCCATACAATCGATCCGACCCTGTAAGGGTCAAATTATTTCCGCGACGGCTCTTGTATTCGACCCCTTCAGGGTGGACGAAACATTTCATGATTCCCATCCGTGGGCGTTGCCCACAGCTATTAAATGTCACGCCTGCGACGTGAATAGGCACTTGAAAAATTTCTTGGACGATTTGTCGAATTCCGGTCCGGCCGTTCGACTATATCGTGAAGGCAGGGCAACTGGCCCGCCCAAAGACTAAAAAATAAAGACCGTTACAGGAGAAAAAAATCATGCCGCAATATCTGGTTGCTAACTACCTCCCCGACGACTTCGATCCGTCCACTGTAACCGAAGAGACTATCGAGGAGATCCACGCGCTCAACCGCGAAATGATCGCTGCCGGCGCGAGGAAGTTCGCTTGCGGAATTTCCCCGGCCAGCAACGCAAAGACGGTGCGGAAGCAACCTGATGGTACGGTGCTCGTCACCGATGGGCCGTACATCGAGACCAAGGAGCACATCGGCGGTTTCTGGATACTGGAAGCTGCCGATATGGACGAGGCACTCGCGTGGGCGCGCAAGGGGGCCATAGCCCTGCGATGTGCCCGGCGAGGTGCGCGAGCTTCTTTTCTACCCGGCTCCGGAGGGAAGCGACTGAGCAGCAGTGACAACACTGCCAGCGATGCCGGGCTTTGCCAAAAAGCGAGTTTTGAGTCCGCGTGAGCGGACGAGTGAAAATAGCCCAGCGATTTATCGCTGGGAAAAGTGGTGAGGTTAAAATCGAGTCCGTGAAGCGGACGGCTGAAATTCTGCGATAATTCAGCCGTCCGCTTCACGGACTGGAGAATCTCTTTGGCTCGCTCTCCCAGCTGAAGTGCTGGGCTATTTTCAGTCGTCGGCTTCGCCGACTCTTGCAGCAAAACGAAATCCAATAGGACTCGAAGGAATAACGATGAGAAAAATTATTGTGCTTGAACATATCTCGCTTGATGGTGTCATACAAGCCCCGGGCGGCCCCGAAGAAGATCCGAGCGACGGCTTCGCGTATGGCGGGTGGGCAGCGCCCTATCACGATCAAGACGAGGCGATTGAAACGGCCCTGAATAAAATGTTGAGTACGCCGCTCGACCTCTTGCTGGGGCGCAAAACTTTCGATATTTGGGAGACGTTTTGGCCGCAACATGGCGATATATGGCCCGGCGTCAACACGGCAACCAAGTACGTCGCCTCGAACACCAGGACGTCGAGCGCATGGCAGCCGTCCGTGTTTTTAAACGGAGATGTTGCGGAAAAAGTCGCCCAGCTCAAGCAAGAGCAGGGGCCGGATCTACACGTTTGGGGAAGTGGCAATCTGCTTCAGACGCTTATCAAGCATGATCTGGTCGATGTGTTCTGGCTGATGGTATTTCCAATCACGTTGGGCAGTGGAAAGCGTCTGTTTGCCGAGGGCACGATCCCGGCGGCCTTCAAGGTGACGGAAAGCATAGCCGGCTCGAGTGGCGTCATTATCGTGAATTACGAGCGAGCCGGCGCGATCAGAACCGGAACCGCAGGTCTATGAACATTCGGCCGGGTGGTCTGGGCTTTTTGATCTTGCGCGCGTCACCAACACATGGTCCACCCGTCTCTACGGTATCGACCGCAGCAATTTTAACGTCCTCTTCTCTATATCTTTCCCTGGAGTAGCTGTCGATTTTCGGTCTTCCGAGCGACTATCAGATAACAGAAAGATAAGCTACGGCTCCGTGAGGGTTTGCACAAAAAGTCTTTCAAGAAAAGCAGCTTGGTCTCATTCTCACCGTGGCTTTAGCCCGGTGACGCGGCTCGATTCCGAAGTAACAGAAACCGTTTAAACGGTTTCCAGTGATCATGTAAACGCCAAGCCACCGCGCTAAAGCGACGGTGTGAATGAGACACATGGCTCGGTTTGGTGCTTTATGTGCGTGGCTGGTGAAAAAAATATGGTGCCCGCTAGTAGATTCGAACTACTGACCCCTCGCGTGTGAAGCGAGTGCTCTACCGCTGAGCCAAGCGGGCCCCGATTTCCTGTAAGTCTATCTTACACCGGTAGTTTACTGAAAGGACATTGGTTAACACGCTAAGAATTGTTTTCCCTCTGTTCCCTGTATTCCCGTCGTTCCCGAAAAAGCCCAAGAAGTCCGCAACGCTGTTACCTCAATATTCACGCGGAGCGGTTTGATATGATAAGAAGGACGCAGCGTCAGTGGATTTTCAGCTCAAATTTTCAAGAGCTACTCTAAGCTCTGTTGAATTGAACCTATTCGATTGTCCAAAGAGTGGGACCTGGTAACTATTTCTGGTTTCATTCGCCTGACATAGATGGCGGCAAGAGTTTGGCGCCTAGCGTGAAAGGAGTTGTGATGATGATTTTCAAACGGCATTCACTCATTGGCTTACTGTTACTCTGCATCGTTTGTTTCTTACCGGGCTTCGTACTCGCTCAAGATCCTGCAACTGTGCTGACCGGCCGTCACCTCACGCAGGTCGTGCCGCCGGGATTCTATTTCCAGGGCCTTAGCGCCCCCACGCAGATGCGTAATGCAGCCGCCGCGCGATTCGGCGAAAAACGTTACGTCGTTGTGGGACTCGTCGACACGTCAGGTTATGCGGCCGACGTGCGGGCCAAGTACGAAGGTTTCTTCATTACCGATTCACCCATCAAGATAAACGATAGCCAATTGGGAACGGGCGCCTATGGCTTTGGGTTTAGCGATGGCGGCAAGATGCACATTCTTGATCTGGCCGGCAATGAGATTCTTTCGACTTCCACCTCGAAGGACAGTGCCTTGAAACGACCGCGGCCGTTGATGATGATGAAAAGCGACGACGGTGTGCGGCTCTACAGCGGCAGAGACTACGTGACGATCACCGCGAACTAAGAAAGCAGAAGCGTGCATTGAATATGAAATCCGCGGTACTCGTGTTCACGCTTCTCGGGCTGTCTTCTGTCCTAATTATTCCTGACAGGCAATTGACATTTTCCGCGCTGCGGTCGACGGAGGCCTCCGCGGAACAAGCTGCATTTGAAAAACGCGAGGCTGCTTACCGCGCGAACAACATCGGCGTCGCTTTGCTCGAACAATATAAGGCCAAGGAAGCTGTCGAATCGTTCCAGCGGGCCTTGGAAATCAAGCCGGACCTTTTGCTCGCACGCATCAATCTGGCGATCGCACTGTACTACTTTCCTGAAGCCGCCGCGGCGCAGCGTGAAGCTGAGAAAGCTCTGACGCAGGACGGAAACGTTCCACAGCCACATTACATTCTCGGGCTGCTTGCCCGCGCGCAGAATCGCTTTGACGAAGCCATCGCGGAATTTCAGAAGGTTCTAAAGATCGGCGCGGACGATGTCGGCACGAACGTAAACCTCGGACAGATCTTCGCTCAGCAGAAAAAGTATCCGGAAGCAATCGCCGCTCTTTCGTCGCGCCATCGCTGCCGAACCTTACAACGAAACGGGGCTTTATAACCTTGGGCTGCTGTTGACACGCACAGGAAAAAAGGAAGAAGGACAGCGGCTGCTCCAAAAGTTTCAGCAACTGAAGCGAGTGGCGCCGGCACGGCGATTGGAACGAACTATCTCGAAGGTGGGCACTACGGGGAAGCGGTAGTCTCGACTGGTTTGGAAGCCGAGCTGGTAGATCGAAGCACACCAGACGTCATCTTCGACGACGTGAGCGACATTCTGCCTGACTCGCCGAAGACCAAGCTTCAGCCTCAGGCTGGCTTCTATGCCGGAATGCTTGAAGGCAATGTGCGACGAGAGGCGATCGTGTTGTTTGACTTTGATGGCGATGGCGATCTCGATGTTTTTGATGCCGCCGGTTCGCAACGACTGCTGCGGAATGATGGCGGAAAATTTAGCGACGTAACGTCGGGATCTGGATTGTCATTGACCGGCAGTCAGTATTGCTTCGCGGCGATTGCCGGCGACTATGACAACGATGGGTGGCCAGATTTGTTCGTTGCGCGGTTCGCCGACAAGCGTTTCGGGCTTTATCACAACGATGGTAACGGACATTTTTCTGATAGAACGACGCCCGCGGGAATTAAAGTCTCGATGAAAGAAGGCTCGCCTTACCTTTCCGCGACTTTTGTTGACGTCGACCACGCGTTCGCCGGAGCAGTATCCGTCGGATGCCAAGCATCGTGAGTACCTCGAGAAGTACAACACGCGCGTGGTCACTTCGTCAGTATCTATTATCGAAACTCTGCTTCAGAACTAATCCGCAGATTACGCAGATTAGATGAAAGAAACTGCTTCGAGAAAATGATTCGCCGGATTCCAGTGACGAATAGGGAACTAAGAGTACAATTCTTCGTTAGCCTCTTTTCTTTTTGTTTTCCTATCTGCCTAATCTGTGTAATCTGATGATAAATTCATGAACCATATCCGATACTCAGTCGCTTGTTGCCAGACGGACATGCCGAATCCGATCGAGCGCCGGCAAATCCGCGCGAACACGGATCGCATGTTCTCGATGATCGATTCAGCCGTGGCGGGAGCGACGCCGTTTTTGCCGGTCCGCCTGGTCGTCTTTCCTGAGTTCGCCCACTCGGCGCCGGTGTTTGAAACAGCGCAGGAGTTGATCGACAAGCTTGCGATCGAGATTCCGAACGAGCACACGGAACGTCTGCAACAGAAAGCTCGCGAACACGACATCTACATTCAAAGCGGCTCGATGTTGGAAATCGATCGGAAATGGCCGGGTCACGTTTTCAACGCGACATGTCTAATTGGGCCTGAAGGAATTCTGTACAAATATCGAAAAGTTAACCCATGGATTCCTTACGAGGTGCACACAAGTCCGCACGATCTGGAAGGTTATGACGAGCCGTTGTTTCCCGTCGCGGACACTCCGATCGGGCGCATCGGCTGTGCGATTTGTTACGACTGGTTGTTTCCGGAAGCGATGCGGCAGCTCGCGGCAAACGGCGCGGAAGTCTTGGTGCGAGTGTCGGCTTACATGGATCCCTGGGGGGCGACTGAGCCGATGGCCTGGTGGACAGTAATCAATCGGGCGCGGGCGATTGAGAACATCGCCTACGTCGTCGCCGCGAATCAGGGCGCGAGTCTGAAACATTATCCGCCGTATTCGTGGCCTGGGGACAGTCAGATTGTCGATTTCGATGGTCGCGTGTTGGCGGAAGCGTCTCCCGGCCCGGGCGAGCGCATCGTCGTTGCGTCGATCGACATTTCTGCTCTGCGCCACGAACGTGCGACCCGTCGGGGGCATCACATGCTCGCCCATCTGCGCACTGAGGCGTATCCGATTTATCAGCAGCATCAGTATCCGCCGAAAGTGGGCGATCACAGCGCTCCGATTTCGTACGAGCGGAACAACCAAATGATCGACGAAGCGAAGCGAAGATTGGAAACGGATTCTTCGGAATGAACGTCTGGTCGCATTTTCGAATTTCTTCAATGGCCGCGTTCTTATTCGTCGTTGCGGCGGACGCCGCGGCGCAACAGCCCACTCCGACTCCCCACCTTGGCCGCTCGTACAACTCTGAAAATTTGCCGAAAACGCCGCCGCCGCCAGGCCCCAAAGGCCAGTCCCCCGTGACGTTCGCAGACATCACGGCGCAGACGAAGATCGATTTCAGACATCAAGGCTCGCCTACATCGCTGAAGTACTTGCTCGAGACGATGGGCGGCGGCGTCGCGATGTTCGATTACGACAACGACGGTCGCATGGATTTGTTCTACACGAACGGCGCGCTGCTGAGAGAGCCGATGGCGAAAGGCGCGATGCCCGACAAGACTGATCCGAAATTTTGGGATCGTCTTTATCATCAGAAAGCCGACGGCATATTTGAAGACGTCACCGAGCGCGCGGGCGTGAAAGGCAGCGGCTTCAGCATGGGATGCGCCACTGGCGACTACGACAACGATGGATACGTTGATTTGTACGTCACCGGCTACGGCGAAAACCATCTCTATCACAACAACGGCGACGGCGCGTTCACGGATGTGACAAAGAAGTTAGGCGTCACGGGCGGCGGGTGGTCAACGAGCGCCGGTTGGGTTGATTACGATCGCGATGGCCGGCTCGATCTGTTCGTCGCGCGATATCTCGACTGGGATTTTGAAAAGGGCGCCATCCTCTGCGGTGACACACGGCCGGGTTTTCGCGCTTATTGTCATCCGGATAATTTCAAAGGCGTCGCGAACATTCTCTATCGACAGAAATCGGATGGGAGTTTTGAAGATGTGAGCGCAAAGGCGGGCATCGCGGATCCGTCTGGCAAAGCGCTCGGCGTTGCGTTTGCGGATTTTGACAACGATGGTTGGCCGGACATCTTCGTGGCGAACGACAGCGTGCGGCAATCGCTTTATCACAACAAAGGCGACGGCACTTTCGAAGATGTCGCGGTCGCGGCCGGCGCAGGTTATGACGAAAACGGCAAGACGTTCGCAGGCATGGGCGTCGATGCGGGCGATTACGACAACGACGGCTGGCCCGATGTCTTCATCACGACGCTATCGAATGAAACTTATCCGCTGTATTACAACACCGGCGATCTGAGTTTCAATTGGGCGACGAACTCTTCGGCGGTTGGACAGATCTCAATTCTGTATTCAGGTTGGGGCGCCAAGTTCGTTGATATCGACAACGACGGCCTGCGCGATATCTTTGTCGCGCAGAGCCACGTGCTGGACACGGTCGAAAAGACCACAAGCTATTTGAAATACAAGCAGCCGCCGCTGTTGATGCGCAACACGGGCAAAGGTTTCGTCAATATCTCCGCGACTGCCGGCGCGCGTCTCGACGTTCCTATGGCTGCGCGTGGCGCCGCGTTCGGCGATCTAAACAACGATGGCCAGGTCGATGTCGTTGTCCAGGAACTAAATGGCTCGCCCGTCATTTTGCAGAACAACGGAACGAAGAATCATTGGCTGGGAATTCATCTGATCGGCTCGAAATCAAATCGCCAGGGAATTGGCGCGCGCGTAATGGTCGTCGATGTTAACGACCGACGACAAATCTTCGATGTCTCGACGGCGGGAAGCTATCTCTCGGCGAGTGACGCACGGATAATTGCCGGCCTCGGAGGCGCAAGCGAAGTCAAACGAGTCGACGTTAGGTGGCCCAGTGGCAAGAATCAGTCGATTACGAATCCCGGAATCGATCGGTACATTTCGATAAACGAACGCGACGCGAGGTGACAACGAAAGTCGTCGGGCGGCGAGCGTTTGACAGAAGTTCGACCCAGCCCGTATTTTCGTCGAGTCTCTGAAACGTTTAGTCACCGATTCGATAAGATCATTCATTCCATGTTTTCCAGAGTCATTATCGTTATCGCCATTTTGTGTCTGCGATGTTCGCTCACGTCCGCGCAGACTCCGCAAAAACCACAACCACAACAGCCGATGGGCGGCGTCTCGACGGGCACTCCGATCAATTACACAAGCAAGCGCACGGTTGGCATCACCGATCCCAAAGCGCCGGTAATTTTCGAAGACGTGACCGCCAAGACGGCACTCGCCAACTTCAAACATCGCGCCGGCACGCTCGCCAAGGAATACATCTTCGAAGTGCCGTCGGGTGGCGTTGCGATTTTCGACTACGACGGTGACGGCTTGCCGGATATTTATCTTGTGAATGGATCCACGCTGCCGGCGATGGAGGGAAAAGAAAAAGCACCGCGCGCGGCGCTCTATCGCAATTTGGGCAATTGGAAATTTGAAGACGTGACCGGCAAAGCCGGCGTCGCAAACGAACGGTGGGGGATGGGCGTCGCCGTCGGAGATTACGACAACGATGGCCGTCCTGATATTTACGTCGGAAACTTCGGAGTGTCGCGGCTGTATCATAACAACGGCGACGGCACGTTTACCGACGTTGCTGAGAAGCTGGGCGTGGCCCGCAAAGGCTGGAGCACGGGAGCAAGTTTCGGGGACTACGATCGTGACGGGCGTCTGGATTTGTTCGTTCCGGGTTACGCGGAGATCGATTTTGCCAACCTGCCTCCAAGCCCGACCGAAGCGACAAAGCCTGGCGGCGTCGGCCAGAACTTCTGCCAGTTTCGCGGCGTCCCGGTCATGTGTGGGCCGCGTGGATTATCAGGAGAAAGCGACACGCTCTATCATCAAAAACCGGGCGGCACATTCGAAGACGTCAGCGCAAAAGCCGGTGTCGATGATCCGCAGAAGTACTATGGCTTCTCGTCCGCATGGATTCATGCTGATGACGACGACCTGATCGATTTGATCGTCGTGAATGACTCGACGCCGAAACAGCTCTACATAAATAAAGGAGACGGAACGTTTGAAGAGACGGGCTATCCTTCCGGCGTCGCGCTGAATGAGAACGGTCGCGAGCAGGCGGGCATGGGCCTGGCTGTCGGCGATTACGACAACGACGGGCGCGTCGATTTTCATATCACTAATTTTTCTGACGATTCGAACGTGCTCTATCACAACGATGGAGAAGGGAACTTCACCGATGTGACTTTTCCGGCAGGCCTCGGCGAAGTAACGATTCCGTTTTTAGGTTGGGGCACAGACTTTCTCGATTACGACAACGATGGCTGGAAGGATCTGTTCGTGGCGAACGGTCACGTCTATCCAACCGTTGACGATCATCAATGGGGCACGAGTTACGCGCAGCAGTCTCTGCTTTTTCACAACCTCAAAAACGGAAAGTTCGAACGAATCGGTGCGCCGGCCGGTAGTGCGCTGGCCCAGGCATGGTCGGCCCGTGGAATTGCAATTGCCGATCTCGATGGTGATGGACGGCTCGACGTGGTCATCAACAATGCCGATGCTCAACCGACTGTTTTGAAGAACGTTGGAACGCCTGTCGGGCATTGGCTGGAGTTGCGTTTGATCGGCGACGTTTCGAAAAAGAGTCCGCGGGATGCTGTCGGCGCAATCGTTTACGTGACGACCGGTAAGTTGAGACAGCGGCAGGATGTCATCAGCGGCAGCAGCTACGCTTCGCAGAACGATATGACGCTGCACTTCGGCTTAGGCGCGGCGACCGCGATCGATAAATTGGAAATCAAGTGGCCGGACGGGACCACGGAACCAATCACCGTCACGGGCATCGATCGTAAACTGACGATTGTCGAAGGCAAGGGCATTGTGAAATAACTGCCGCGACTTTACGCCCTTTGCTTGACTGACACGACGGTCTGTAATACTTATCCTCATGTGCGAAACCAACGCAACGATCGAGCGATATCATTCTACGAAAAAGCAATTGAGCAAAACCCGAAGACGCCGATTTATTACATGCGGCTCGGCGTCGCGTATTTTCGATTGCGCCGTTACTCGGAAGCTCACGCAACATTTGCGAACGCGCTAAGGCTTTTCCCGGACAACGCCGCTCTGCACTATCTCCTCGGTTACGTGGAACGCGCCGAAGGACAATTCGACCTTGCGCAGAGCGAGTTTCAGCGTTCACTCGAGTTGCAGCCCGACAACGCGGTGGCTTATGCGAACCTCGGCTTTTTGGCAATTGAGCGAGGCGCTGAACAGGAGGCTGAACGTTTGTTGCGGCGCGCGTTGGTGTTGGAGCCTGACAATTATCCCGCGACGTATGACTTGGGGCGCCTGCTCGTGCGGTTAAAACGTTACGATGAAGCGTTGACGTTGCTAAAGCGCGGCGCTGAAATGATCAAAGACGATCCGGGGGTCCATTACCAGCTTTTTCTGATATATTCGCGGCTCAAATCAAAGACTGAGGCGGAAAAGGAATCGGCTCTTTTCAAAAAACTCGAAGAGACGCGCAAGTCTCGCGAGAGCGGAATGGCGGGCAGTTCAACCAACACCCAACTGCCGGTCCCGGAAAACGCTGGTTCACAATCGCCCAAAGAACGACCCCAATTGTAATTGGAGGCAATACGCAGCATGAAAGCAAATCGAACCGGACGAAACAAATTGCGATTGACACTGGCGGCGCTCGTCATTGTTACGGCGCTAGCGGCCGGCGCGCTGTCGTTGTTTACGGCTCAAGCACAAAAGAAAGGGCCGACTTCCGGCTATGCCGCCGAGATCTCGAAAACCTACGACCTTAAGTTTGGTCCCAATCCTTTTACGCCGGGGAATGCGACGACTACGACGGGCACGTTTATTCCCGGCGAGATGTTCGTGCCGTCCAAACGCTGCGGCACTTGTCACACGGACGCACACGCGCAGTGGCGACAGTCAGCGCACGGTAATGCTTTTCGCGAGCCGTTCTATCAGAAAAACGTCAAGGACATCCAAAACCAAAAAGGAATTGAATTCACGCGGCATTGCGAATCGTGTCACAACCCGGCGGCCTTGTTTACTGGCGCGCTCACGAAGAATTCAAAAGTCAAAAGGCCTTTCGACGATGACGGCGTCTCCTGCATCGCCTGCCATTCGATTCAGTCAGTGAACGGCCGCGGGATTGGCGGCTATGTGATGGGTGAACCCGCGTTGCTCGTGAAGGAAGACGGCGCGCGCTTGCTCGCCGGCGTCACGGATCAGCAGATTCTCGACGATATTCCTTCGCACCGCCGCGCGATGATGCGGCCGTTATTGAAGCAGCCGGAGTTCTGTGGCGCTTGTCACAAGTCGCAGGTACCGCGCGAGTTGAATGACTACAAATTCCTGCGCGCGTTCATGGTTGCAGATGAGTTGCAGCAATCATCGTTCTCGAAAGAGTCGCCACACCCTTTCTATGTTCGCGACAAAGAGACGTGCAACTCATGTCACATGAAGCGCGAGCCGGCGCCACTGTTCGACGTCTCCGCAAAGAATGGAACGCTTGTGTCGCACCGCTGGGCCGCGGCGAACACGGCCATTCCGATGTTCTACAAATGGCAAGAGCAGTTGGATGCAGTCATTAAGTTTCTCGCGGACGACAAGCTGGGCGTGGACCTCTTCGCGATCCGCCGCAAGCCCCGGGGATCGACGCCCGAAGAATTCATCGCACCCGTGAACCACAGCAACTACACGATTGCCGGCGGCGATCGACTTACTGCGGACGTAGTCATCACTAATAAGAACATCGGCCATTCCTTTCCGCCTGAGTTGCGTGATTTTTATGAAGCTTACGTGGAGTTCACCGTCAGCAACGATGCCGGGAAGACGCTCTATCGCTCAGGTTTTATCAAGCCCGACGGATATTTGGACGAGTCGGCGCACAACTACAAAACCTACCTGGTCAAATCTGACGGGACTTACAACGACAAGCATCACATCTGGCGCACGCGCACCTTTGCGCAAAACAATCAGATCAATTCCGGCCGTTCAGATGTCGCGCGATATCAATTCACTGTGCCGGAAGGTCTGAGTGGTGGTCTGCATCTGACTGCGCGCGTTCGTTATCGACGCTTCACGCGCGTCTTCAGCGATTACGCGCTCGGGAAATCCGTCGATTACCCGATCGTGACCATGGCCACAACCGAATACGCGATGCAGGTTGGCGCGAATCACGGAAAATCGGGCGATCCGAATGACAAAACCGCCGTGCCCGACTGGCGTCGCTGGAACAACTATGGAATCGCGCTTTTCGATCAAAGGCAGTATCCGCTGGCGATTGAAGCGTTCACGCGCGCGGCTGACCTGGACGAAAAGTATCGGCCGATGGCGCTGGTCAATCGCGCCATGGCGCACATCGAACTCGAACAATACGACGAAGCGGCGACGATTCTCGAGGGTGTCGTCAAAGCTAACCCCACGTTGGCCCGTGCGCTGTTTCAGCAGGCCCGCATCTTCATGAAGCGTGGGCAACTCGATCAGGCGGAAGGCAATATCCGTCAGGTGCTCGCATTATTTCCGCGCGATCGGATTTCGCTTCAGCAACTCGGCGAGCTTTGCAAGATCAAACGTGACTATCAGGGCGCGCTCGAATGCTTTGAAAAAATTCTGACCATCGATCCGGAAGACCTCGGCGCGCACTACAACTTGATGCTCGTCTATCGCAAGCTGGGGCGAACCGAAGATGCGAAACGCGAAGCGAAAATCTTTGCGGACTTGAAGGACGATCCCGGCGCGCTGTCTTTGGCGAATCAGTTTCTGCGCAAGCATCCCGAGATGAGCAATGAAAGCGTCTATTGGCACGTTCACGATCTGAGCCGGACGCCCGGAGAATAAGATCGAGTGTAGAAGTGGCACAGACTTCAGTTTGTGATGTTGCTCTCTGCGAAAAGATAATCACAGACTGAAGTCTGTGCCACAAAAGGAGCAATGAGCGTTCGGAATGATTCAAAGCGTGCGATGGTGGGTTACTAGTGGTCTGTTTCTAGTCTTAATTGCATTTCTCTTAATTGAGCTGACCGTAATTGCAGCACCGTTTGGGCAGCGACGCGTGGCGACATCCCGCCGCCGAACTAATGTGGCCGAACTGTTCAGGAACAACTGCGCGCGCTGTCATGGCGCGGACGGACGCGGAGACACGCCGCTCGGGCACACGTACAACGCGCCGGATTTTACCGACGCATCGTGGTGGCGGAAACATTCCGACATCACCAGCACTCGGAGTCTCGTCGGCATAGTGAGTCGTGGCAAAAGCGGCATGCCGGCGTTTGGCAAGAAGCTGAAGCGCAGCGAGATTACCGCGCTCGTAAATTACGTCAAGAGATTTCGCCCGCAAAAGTGATGGTTGGGAAAAGCTGAATGACCTTTCCGAGAGCCAGCGGCATTTTGCTTCACCCGACATCGCTTCCCAGTCCGCACGGCATTGGCGATCTCGGTGACGAGGCCTACCGCTTCGCGGATTTTCTAATCGCCAGCGGACAGAGTCTCTGGCAGGTGCTGCCGCTTGGCCCAACCGGCTACGGCGATTCGCCTTACGCTTGTTATTCAGCATTCGCGGGCAACACGCTGTTGATTAGTCCTGAGAGTCTCTTCAAACAAGGACTGATCAGCAAAAGCGATCTCGCGAGCTTGCCAGCGTTGCCCGGCGGCAAAGTCGATTTCGCCGCGGTGCACGGAACGAAAGAGGCCGTTCTGGCGAAGGCTTTCGCGAACTATCAGCGCACCACTGACACACAGTTCCGCAGCGAGTTCGAAACGTTTGGCGAGCAGAATTCGCCGTGGCTCGACGACTATGTATTATTTCGCGCGCTGAAGAATGCACATGGTGGCACGCCCTGGTACGAATGGGAGCCTTCACTTGTGCGGCGCACACCGGCGGCTCTGGCGCGCGCGCGAAGAGAGCTTCACGAGCAAATTGAAGCGCAAAAGTTCTATCAGTTTCTTTTCTTCAGGCAGTGGTTTGAGCTGAAGACGTATTGCAATCGCCGCGGGATAGAGGCCGTCGGCGACATTCCAATTTTTGTCGCACATGATTCGGCGGACGTGTGGACGAATCCCGATCAGTTCAAGCTCAACTCGGACGGAATGCCCACTGTCGTTGCGGGCGTGCCACCGGATTATTTCAGTAAGACTGGTCAGTACTGGGGCAATCCGCTGTTCAATTGGGAGCGCATGCGGACGGACGGTTTCAAATGGTGGATTGAGCGGGTGCGCGCTGCTTTGCAAATGGTGGACATCGCGCGCATCGATCACTTTCGCGGGTTCGCCGCGTGTTGGGAAATTCCCGGCGGCGACACGACGGCGGAGCGCGGACGCTGGGTGGAAGCGCCGGGCCGCGAACTGTTCACCGCAATTCGAAAAGCGCTCGGCGAGTTGCCGATTATCGCGGAAGACCTGGGCGTCATCACGCCGGACGTTGAGAAACTACGGGACGATTTTGGTTTTCCCGGCATGCGCATTTTGCAGTTCGCATTCAGCAGCGACACGAGGAACATCGACCTGCCGCACAACTATCACCACAACGTCGTGGTTTACACCGGCACGCACGACAACGACACGACAGTCGGTTGGTTTCGGAGCGTCGCAGGCGAAGGCTCGACGCGCACCGCGAAACAGATCGAATGCGAACGCCAGTTCTGCATGAAATACCTGAACACAAAGGGCAAAGAGATTCACTGGGATTTCATCCGCGCGGTGCTTGCTTCAGTCGCGAACACGGCAATCGTTCCGATGCAGGACGTGCTCGGACTAGGAACCGAAGCCCGGATGAACCTGCCGAACAGCACATCAGGAAACTGGCTGTGGCGGTTCAACGCGAATTCTATTTCGGATGAATTAGCCGCGCGATTGCGAGACTTGACCGATCTCTACGGGCGATTTCCTGAAGGCGAGGAGAGCGAAAAATGTCGTTTGAATGCTGAGGTGTCAGCGTTACAGAACCGCGAGCGATAGCGAGTGGGATAAACACGCAACGCGCGTCGGAGGAAACGATGGGCAAAGGTGCCTCACGTAAAGAAGAATTGGTTTCGCAGAAGGGAAATATAACGTTGAATATTTATCCCGCTCGCTATCGCTCGCGGTTCTGCAACAGTTGCGCCAGGTTTCTGGCAGTGAAATTGTTCTTGTTCTCTGCTGCTTTGGCTGTCTCGTCCCAACTCTGTTTTTCCCAAACCACGCCGCGGGTCACCAAAGTCGAGCCGCCGGGCTGGTGGGCGAATCACTCGATCAATCCGGTTCGCGTTCTCATTCGCGGAAATAATCTCCAAGCCGCGACTGTGCAAGCACCCGGCGCGGGTTTAGTTGCCGACCCGGCGAAGGTCAACGCAGCGGGGACCTATGTTTTCGTGGACGTGCGAATAACGCCGCAAGCAAAACGGGGGGCGAGGAGCCTCAGGATTAAGACGCCGGGCGGTTCAGTTGACGTGCCGTTTGAAATTTACTCGCCACTCTCGCGCACGGGCCGATTTCAGGGCTTCACTACCGACGACGTGATGTACCTGATCATGACAGATCGTTTCAGTGACGGCGATAATTCGAACAATGATCCGCCAGAATCGCGCGGCCTTTATGATCGTTCAAAGACGCGCTACTACCACGGCGGGGATTTTAAAGGCATCATTGCGCACTTGCCCTACTTGAAAGACCTCGGCGTCACGGCCATTTGGTTGACGCCGTGGTACGACAACGTCAATCACCTGAACGAACGCGAGCAGTATCCGGATCGCGCGGGCGAGCCGAAGCGAAAGATCACCGATTACCACGGTTACGGCGCAGTCGATTTTTACGGCGTCGAGGAACACTTCGGCACACTGGCGAAGCTGCGCGAGATGGTTAATGCCGCGCACAAGCCTGAGTCTGCCCAGCCCGTGCCGAGTACGGGCCTGATTGATGAAGAATAGGCGCGCTTTCGGATTGCTCATGAGCCTAAAGCTAAAGGAAATCTGCGCAGACTTTGCGAAGCGAGTGGGACGAGTGTCCTTGCTTGTGCTCGTCTTTCTGAGTGTTGAGCCTGCGCTCGCTCAGCAGCCGTCGAAGGATTTCTCGAAACTGCCAGCTCGGTCCCCACGTGAATGGGTGCGCGACGCTGTCATTTACGAAGCTTATCCGCGCGACTTTTCGCCAGAAGGAAATTTCAACGGCATCACCGCTCAATTGGACCGATTAAAAGATTTGGGTGTGACCATTCTTTGGCTGATGCCAATTCACCCCATCGGCCAGGAGAAGAAGAAAGGGACGATCGGCAGTCCTTACGCCGTGCGTGATTACTACGCGATCAATCCCGACTACGGAACGAAGGACGATCTGAAGCGGCTGATTTCCGAAGCGCATCAGCGCCGGATGAAAGTGATCATCGACATCGTCGCGAATCACACGGCCTGGGACAGCGTGCTGATGAAACAACCCGATTGGTATAAGCACGACGCGAAAGGCAACATCACTTATCCGTACGATTGGTTCGACATCGCCGCATTGAATTACGCGAACCTGCAACTTCGGCAATACATGACGGACATGTTGAAGTATTGGATTCGCGAGTTCGATCTCGACGGCTTCCGCTGCGACGTTGCCGGCGAAGTGCCGACGGACTTTTGGGAGAACGCGCGTGCGGAACTCGACAAAATCAAGCCAGACATTTTCATGTTGGCCGAAGCGCACAAACCCGATTTGGAAGTCAAAGCATTCGAACTCGATTACTCCTGGCCTTTGCACCGCACGCTGACGGATGTTCTGCAGGGCCGGACGCGTGCTTCGGATTTGCGCGACGCTTGGGAAAAAGAATTCAACGAATGGCCGCGTGGCGCGCTGCACCTGCTCTTCTCAGACAATCATGACGAGCGCCGGGCCATCGCGCGCTTTGGCGAACCGGCGGCGTTGGCCGCGTCAGCTTTCATGTTCACGGTTGATGGGGTGCCGCTGATTTACAACGGCATGGAAGTCGGCGACACGACGGAATCAGGCGCGCCCGCATTGTTCGAGAAGCTGCCGATTTTTTGGGCCATCGCTGAACGTCGGCCTGAATTCCCACGGTTCTACAAACAAATCATCGCATTAAGAAATCAGCACGATGCGCTGCGCAACGGCTCGATGGAATGGCGGCGGAATTCTGATGAGTCTCGCGTGGTCTCGTACATGCGGCGCATAAGTGACGAAGAGATTCTCGTTACGATCGATTTTTCGAATCGGCCGTTCTTCGGATCAATAGAAGTCGCCAACGGTCAAACGTTTCAGGATGTCACGCTGGACGTTGAGCGCCCGCTGCCGCCCGATGCGCCGGCGCCGGAGCGGGCTGCGCGCACGCGGATTAATTCGTTACCTTCAATCGCCATCGATGCCTGGGGCTATCGCATCTTCGCGCGTCGCCTGAAACCTTAGACGAATGGTTCTCAATGACTGTTGCTGGAAAAGCGAATTCTGATCTTGTCTTCGCTGTCGATCTCGGCGGCACGCATCTGCGCGCTGCCGCCATCGACGGCGAGGGCCACATTCAATTCCTTTCAAAACAACAAACTCCGGCGGCTGATTCTCCGCAGCAGATTGTCGATGCGATCTTGTGCGCTGCTCAGAAATGCCAGGCAGAAGCAGCGGCCGCAGGTCAAACTCTCTCGGCTATTTCAGTTGTCGCTCCCGGTTCAGTAAGCGTTGCCGCAGGCGCAATCGTGAAAGCGCCCAACCTTCCGTGCCTTGATGGGTTTCACCTAACTGAGACGCTGACGCGCGCGCTGCACTTGCCGGCGATGCTCGAGAACGATGCGAACGCCGCCGCCGTCGGCGAGATGTGGCAGGGTGCGGCCCGCGGGCGTCGAACCATTGTGTGCGTCACGCTCGGTACGGGCGTCGGCGGCGGGATTATCCTGGATGGCAAACTGTGGCATGGTGTGAACGACTCAGCGGCCGAGATTGGTCACATGTGCGTCGATCCTTTCGGCGGGGTCGCGTGCATGTGTGGCAGCCGTGGCTGTCTGGAAGTCTATGCATCGGCAACGGCGATCGTACGCATGACGCGCGAAGCACGACCGCGACATCCCGGTTCTGTTCTCGCTACAGAAAACGCATTAACTTCAGAGCAGGTTTATCGCGCCGGAGTTCAGGGTGATGAACTGGCGCTCGAAGTTTTTCGGCGCATGGGCGTGTATCTGGGGATTGGGCTGGCAAATCTCATAAACATTCTGAACCCGGAGATGATTGTAATTGGCGGCGGCGTCGTGAATGGATGGGACCTCTTCGAAAAAGACATGAACCATCAAGTCGCTGAACGCGCGTTTCCGCTGCCGGCCGCGCAAGTGAAAATTGTGCGCGCCGAGTGCGGCGACGATGCAGGTTTGTTGGGTGCGGCGAAACTCGCGTTTTGCGGTAGTTAAGCATAACCGTAGTGGGTTTAGAGGGTGGACTTGTCCGCACGTTGTGAGCAATTTTTATGAAACGAACCATCGCAATTGTATTAGGGCTGCTGGCATTCTCGTTGGTCGGACATGGCCAGGAGATCGATATCACGAGATTGGAAAGGATCGGGCCGGTAACCAGCTTCGTTAAGACCGAGAAGGGAATCACGCTGAATTGCAGCGACAAGTCGCAGGTTCAATTGACTGTTCTCGCGCCCGACTTGATTCGTGTTCGGGCGTCATTCGCAAAACCAATTCCCAATAAAGATCATTCCTGGGCGATCTCGAAAGAGGATTGGCAGACCCCGTCCTGGACGATCAGCGAAACGACCGACGCAATCACAATTTCGACGTCGGAAGTCGAAGCCGTTGTGCGCCGATCGCCTTTACTGATCGATTTCCGCGACGCGCGTACACACAAATCCATCAACGCCGACGAGCAACCGATGGCGTACGACGCGAAGGGGCAGCTGGCGCCGATTCAATTCGATCCAAGCGCCGGGAAATTCATCGCGGCGTCGAAGAAGCTCGACTTTGACGAACACTTTTACGGCTTGGGCGAGAAGGCCGCGCACCTGGACAAACGTCGCGGCTTTTTTGTGAATTGGAATTCAGACACGCCGGGTTACATGCAAGGCCGCGATCCGATCTATCAAACAATTCCGTTTTACCTGGGATTGCAAGACGGCGTCGCTTACGGGATATTTTTCGACAACAGCTATCGCAGCTATTTTGATTTTGGCCGGCTCTCGCAGGAGCGCATTTGGTTTGGCGCGGAAGGCGGCGAGCTGAACTACTACTTTTTCTACGGCCCTTCGATCAAAAAGATTGTCAGTCGTTACGCAGATCTCACGGGTCACATGCCTCTGACACCGCTATGGGCGCTCGGGGTTCAGCAATGTCGTTACAGCTATTATCCGGACACGATGGTTGAACGAGTTGTGCGCGAATATCGCGAACGCGATTTGCCGCTGGATGTGATCTATCTGGACATTCATTATATGAATGGTTACCGCGTTTTTACTTTTGACCCGAGCCGCTTTCCTGATCCAAAGGCTTTGACCGACAAACTGCTGAAGCAAGGCGTGAAGACAATCGTCATCGTCGATCCGGGTGTGAAGTATCAACCTTCTGCCGAGAATGCGCCACCGACCGATTCATCAAAACCAGAGCTTCAGTTACAGAACGAGCGTTATTACGTTTTCGATCAAGGCGTGGCCGGCAATTATTTTCAGCATCGCAAGAGCGGCAAACTGTTTGTTCCGCGAGTGTGGCCGGGCGACAGCGTGTTCGTTGATTACACTCTGCCGGACGCGCGGCGTTGGTGGGGCGACCTCCATCGCGCATACACGGACAACGGCATCGCCGGCATCTGGAATGACATGAACGAGCCAGCCGACTTCATCGATCAAACCGGCAAGAACCAACTCGATGTCGTCAGTTACGATGAAGGCGAACAATCGACGCATGCAAAAAATCGCAACGTCTTCGCGCTGCTGATGGCGCGTGCGACTTACGAAGGTCTGGCCCGTCTGCAGCCCGACCGACGGCCATTCGTGATCACGCGCGCGGGTTACGCCGGCATTCAGCGCTACTCGACGATGTGGACGGGGGACACGATCAGCAACTGGGATGCGTTGGCGCTGAACGTGCCGATGTTCACGACGCTCGGCTTGTCCGGAGAACCATTCATCGGCAGCGACGTCGGTGGCTTTATCGGCCGGGCGAATGGCGAATTTCTGGTGCGGTCTTACCAGATTGGTTTTCTGGCGCCGTTCTTTCGCAATCATCACGCGGTCGATGGTTACGATCAGGAACCCTGGCGCTTCGGCAAGTACTACGAAGACATCATTCGCAAGTATCTCAAGCTGCGTTATCAGTTGTTGCCGTTTCTCTACACGACTTTGGAAGAGGCGCATCGCACCGGCGTGCCGTTGTTTCGACCGCTGATGCTGAATTATCAGGATGATCCGAACACTTACAACCTCGACGATGAATTTATGATTGGCGAAGATCTATTGGTCGCGCCTATCGTCAAACCCGACATCACCTCACGGCTGGTATACCTGCCGAAAGGAATATGGTACGACTACTGGACGAACAAGAAATATGATGGCGGGACGATGATTCGAGTTGATGCGCCGCTGGAAACTGTGCCGATGTTTGTGCGCGGCGGAGCAGTCATCGCAAAGGGACCAGACCTAAAATACGTGGGTGAAAGACGAGTCGACAAGATTACCTTCGACATCTACCCTGATGAAAGAGGATCGGCGTCCACTTTGCTGTACGACGACGACGGAACGAGTTTGAATTATGAGCATGGAGCGTTTCGGCGAACGGTGATTCGCGTGCACCGTACCGCGAACGGTTACGTGGTGAACGTTTTGGTGCCGCAGAGCAACTACGATCCAGGAATGCGGACGTTTCAGTATGTGGTTAAAGGCGCATCGCCGAAACAAGGAACCATGATAGACACCGGCCGTTCCAAAGCGTTTGAGTTGAAGTAACTCGGAATCCTATGACCTGGATCAAAACTATCCCAATCGATGAGGACGAAAGAGTTCTTCGGGCGGTTGAAGCGCAACGCGCGCTGTATCCAATCGAATATGTTGAGCCGATTCATCCCACACCCGACGGGCGGACATCGGGCATCGTGGCTTCGCACAGCCTAATCCCAGACGCTCTGCATCACGCGTTCGCGACTTTCGGCGTGTTGATGTCGCCAGACCTCCCGCTGACGCGACAGCAACATGAGATGATTACCACCGTCGTCTCAGTCGCGAACCGCTGTCATTATTGAATCGAATCTCACGCAGAGTTTCTGCGTCGCGTTACCCTGGATGACGAATTGGTAAAGGCGCTGCAGGACGATTATCGCATCGCGCCGATTTCCGAACAGGACAAAGCGATGCTTGATTACGTCTCGCAATTGACGCGTGATGCCACCCGGATTTCGGCGAACGATCACGAAGGACTGCGAGCGAACGGGTTTGATGACAAAGCTATCCTCCAGATCACTTTGATCGCGTCGTGGTTTAACTACATCAATCGCGTAGCGGATGCGTTGGGTGTGGGCCGGGATTAGTTTGTGGATCAGCAGCAGCCGCGTCCGGGGCTAGCGCGGTCTCCTGGTTTGTGCGCCACCGCATTCTGTCTTTTTTGAATCCATGAAACTCCGCGTTTATCGATTCGTACAATATCGATCGGCGGCCCAACATATTCACTGCGGGCACTGATTTCTGTCTCGATTAGTTGGCGCACGCCGGCCACCAATCCCGGCTGCCAGAACCCGGTTGTGTCGTCTGGCAGACCGTCGATCGCTGCGGTCTCACCAAGGAACCTCGTGACAACCTCGCCCTGACAGTTGCTCAGACAATCATCCGGCAGGACGCTGACACCAATCCGCTCAGGATCGACTTGCACAGCTCGGAAGTGCCGGACAAAAACCAAGGGACGGCCTTTTTCGAAACCCGCGATGACGATACTGAGGAAGATTCGACCACCCGAGAATTTAATGTGATACGCCTCGGGTTCGTGCTTTTGCACGGATGGCAGCTCATCAAAAAGTTTCGAGACGAGAAGTCCCGTGAGAACGCCGACCTTCTCTGCCGCGGTGGCCGCCCCCTTTGATTGCAAAGATTGCCTCGCAATATCCGGAACATTGGAGCCCGTCCGTCGATCAACTGTGAATCCTTCAAAGGCCAAAAGCAGGTTACCTATTTGAAGGATCTTGCAGGACTGCTTTTTCAGGTCGCCGCCGTATGCATCTGTAACCTTGCTGTCCGCACCGATGACTATTTCGTTTGCGGTCCGCGCGACAACTATTGTGGTGGCTTGGATCGAGTTACCCGAGGAACTGACAAAGACAAACAAGGCGGCCGGCAGCGACATTCTCACGGCGCTGCGAAAAATAATCCTCATTTTTCTCCGAGTGTGTACACGAGTGTCTTAGGGTGATAAGTCTTCCAATCAAACCAATAGTCATTAAGCACCGGAATCTTCGTCAACCGCTTGCCCGGCGACTCTCCGTTCAACGCAGTACCGGTAAAGTCCCATTCGGTGCCTTTTTCGTCAATCAATCGCAGCGGAGAGGAATGTGGTTTGAGGAAGAATTCCCGTTCGCCGCCTTCAACAGTTCGATCAAAAGCGCGCACCGATTTCCCGTCTTCGGCCAGGACGATCAATAGCGGCACACCTCCCAGTTTATCGACGATCGGATTTTGCTTTTGCAAGGCCGTAAACGGATAGGCACATGATGCGTTGTTAGCCGTTATGCCGACGATTAGTTCGCGCTGGCCCAGCGCCGGCGTTTTCACTTGAGTGGCCACGGGAACCTTTAACATGCGCTCCTCCCAATCCGGTGGCGCATACTTTCCCTGGACGGCGATTTTTTCATCCGGACGCAATACTCGGCCGTACGGCTGTTCGCGTCTCCACGTCGCAAAGCTCAACTCGTCCATGAGTACTGGACGGAGACGTTTGCCTTTCAGCGGACCAAAGATGGCTTCACCTGTCACCTGTTGCCACCATGAACCTGTCTCTTCATCTTTCATGATGAAGTTCTGGTTGTTAATGCCGGCGAGATGAAAGTGAAGTACGCGGCCGTCAACGGTTGTCTCCCACACCAGACCGGTGTGACAAAGTGTTCAATAAGTGGCACAGATCGGCGTGCCGCCAACCACGTCCTGCACCAGGTGGTGATAAGCCATCAGACGCACCGGATAAGCCACAGCCTCATCATTGATTTTGACCGCGAGCACCATGTCCGAGTCGCGGACAAAAGTTGCGTCCGCTGATTTGACGTAGTTACGCTGCGTTAGTGGATTGAACATCCACTCGAAATGATTCTGGCGTGCAAACCACACCGGCGGCAGCAGCAGCACGAGCACACTCACCATGAGCGCTTTGCGCCACCAACGGCCCGCGCGCGACCATTGCCAAATCACCAACAGAGCGGTGGAAAGAAAAACGATGATCGTAACCAGCGGCGACCAATCACGGAGAATGTAAGAGACTTCAAGCGCTCGTTGTGTCTGCGCCCGAAAAGGCTGAATGAGAAATACCGGGATGACTACGAACCCGATTGAGAGCAAGAGCAAAACCGTAAGCGCCGGCCAGAATAATCGACGCCGGATACTATTCGTGGTCTGAGCAGTAGTTTGAGTCAGCACATTTTCCATTCGTGACGCTCCGTCCAATCTGTCTATTTCTTCGGAAACAGAAACTCGAGGATTGCCCCGACGCGCGCGGCCCAGGCGCGTTCGTTATGCTCGGCTCCTTCGGCTTCAAGATACGTCAAGTTCTTTCCCATCTTCCAACCTTTTTTTATTAGAGTGTCGCGCAGAAGCCGGGCGCTGTTTGTCGTATTCTGCGCTTCTTTCTCGTCGCGGCCTTCTTGGGTGCCGATGTCCAGCCAAATCCTCAGTGGTGGCTTTCCCGGAAGCGCCTGGGTGTAATGCACAATCTGATTGTCTGCCCACCAGACAGCAGGAGAAACGACCGCCACTCGGCCGAAAACATTGGGATACCTTAATCCGAGGTAGAGGGACACCAGACCGCCTAGTGAAGACCCGCCCAGCCCGGTATGTTTTGCGCCTTTCAGCGTCCGATAGGTTGAATCGATGAATGGCTTCAACTCTTCCACGAGCATGCGACCGTACAGTTCAGCTCTGCCACCGACCTTGTATTTCGGATCTTCAGCCGCCGTGTACTCGTTGGCACGCTCCACGCCGGTGTTGTAGATGCCGACAATAATGAGCGGTTCGATCTTGCCGGCAAAGATCAGCATCTGAGCGGTTTCATCAACGCGCCACTCCTGTCCGAGAATGAAAGACGTCGCGCCATCGAAGATGTTCTGGCCATCGTGCATGTAGAGAACTGAATAACGCCGACTTCTGTTCACGTGGTAGCCGGGAGGTAGATAGACGATTACATCGCGATTGTTACTCAGAATCTTCGAATGAAAGTTCTTGTGGAACCTTACGTCGCCAGTGAGAGTGTGTGGTTGCTGAGCTGCCGCGCTTACACAAACCAGCGTGATGACGATCGCGACACGTTTGATCAGGTGATGCAATTTGATTAGCTTTGACCTGCCTGACTCGGAGTTTCAGGCGCCGGCCGACATGGTGGTCCAGCTTCGTAGAGCTTCAGGTCCGAATTGAGTTTTGGCATGATGCCTGTCCTATGCTCCCGCTCTGCCGCGGCGATTATTCGTCGCTGCCACTCGGCTGCTTCGGAGCATCGTCCTAGTTCAGCCAGCGCCATCGCGACAAGTGCACCGTGTTCGAGCGAACCAGTTGCGTCATAAATTATCTGGGCGAGTCGCAGCGACTCGGCCCCATCACGCAAATCATATTGGGGCGAGGTCGCGAGTAAATAAGCGAGCATCAACGCCGTCTGACCCTTCTGCGGATATTGCTCATGGCCACGTTTCAGGCTGTACAGTGCTTGTTTGTACTGGCGCTTCTGCAGTAGAAGTTTCACTTGCTCGAGCAATGCTCCTTCGTTATTTGGGTCGGCTTCGACCACCCGAGAAAATTCCGCGAGCGCCTCTTCCAGTCGCTTGGACCTGAGTAGTTCCTGAGCCAGGAAAAACCGTGCACTGAGATCACTCGGATCGGCGTTGACGACGAATTGTAAGTGGGGGACGGCGGCTTCATGCTTATTGTCTCTCGCCAACAGGATAGCCAAATTGTAATGTGCGTTTGTGTTATTCGGATCGACACGCAAAGCCTGTTCAAATTGCTCGGCAGCGCTCGTCAGGTCTCCAGTCTGAATGAGCGTTGCTCCCAGGTTGACGTGTGCGGTAACGCTATCAGGGTTTGACGCGAGCGCCTTGCGAAACTCTTCAATCGCCTCTGCATACCTTCGCGATTCGACCGCCAACTTGCCGCGAATCAGATGGGTGCGCTCCCCCTTGATCAACTCTTGTAGGCCATCCACCAGCGGATCGTTCACGCGCACGCCTACTGTTCCCTGTTGCGTTAAGTGGGACTTCGCCTTCTCGGTGTTACCGAGACCACGATAAGCCATGGCCAGCGAGTAGTGGATCCGATTAGCGCCGGGTGTCAGCGCCAGCGCCTTTTCAAAATAGTTGACCGCTTCAGCATAACTTCGTTGAGACAGAGCGACCTGGCCCAGCCCGTAGAGCGCGGCCGCACAGTTGCCATCGATTGCCAAGGCTGCCTTGAAATTCTCGATCGCGTCTTGCTGTCGGTTCAATTGCAGGTAAATGTTCCCGAGATTTACCGGCACGGCTATATAGTCGGGTCGCAAAGAACGAGCGACGCGATAGCGTCGGATGGCGTCGTCAGCCCGATCCTCTTGCTGATCCAGCGTGCCGAGTAGATAGACCCAGCGAAAGTCTCGCGGCGCCAGACGAACTGCGTTGAGATAACACTCTCGCGCGGGAGCGTTGAGCGAATAAGCTTGATAATTCTTTCCCATCGTGCCATAGGCCTCGCTAAGCATTGCCTCGGTCGCTTTGGGATTCTTTACGGCTGTGGCAAGCGCGCCTTGTAACGACGCCAATTGTTCACGCACTTCTGCTTCCAGCTTCGTTAGGTCAGGCCAATGCACAGGTACAAGATTGGCTCCCGGTGGCGGCAAGAAATTGCCGGCCTGCGCAACGTTCTGCGACCGGGCTTCCAACCACGGCGAAGAGATAATCAGCACCGCCAAATAACATCCCCACCCTGGAAGACGGCGAGTCATGCTTTTCTCGACCAGCACGTTCATTTCTGCTCCGGGCCCGTGCCTTCCCTCAGCGTAGTGTATTGACCGACCCGCGCTTGCTTCCACTGATCTACGCTTCCATCGGGCCAGTGCACGCGGATGAGGTCCACCTGGTCAGCGCTGCCCAAACCTACGAGCACGCGGGGATCATTCGCCGAAAGATAGCTACCATCGGTTCTTGCTCGCCGCCACAGAGTTTTGTTCTTCGCAACGATGATCTCGATACGCGCACCCAACATATCGCGGCGATTGTCCTTGCCGATCAGACGCAATCCCAACCAATGGTTTCGATTGCCAATCTGATTCAGAAGCAGCCTTACCGGGCCGTTATTATTTGTAACGAGGACGTCCGTGTCACCATCGTTGTCAATATCGCCGAAAGCGGCGCCACGACTGACTTCGAGGAATTGAAAGGCCTCGCCTGCTTGCTCGGATACCTCGACGAACTTACTCTTCCCATCATTGTGGAAGAGCTGATTCGGTTGCCCCAAAGGGAAAGGGTTTCCTTTACGGATCAACTCCGGCAACAGTTGAACTGCTCCATTCACCACCAGCAGATCAAGCCAGCCATCGTTGTCATAATCGAAGAACAACGTGCCGAAGCCGGTGAACCGACTGCCGGGCATTCCCAGGCCCGCCTCGCGAGTGCGGTCCTCGAACAACGCGTCTCCCAAACTTCTGTAGAGCGTGTGGGTCTCATCCATCAAGTGAGTCACGAAGATGTCTTCGGTTCCGTTGGCGTCAAAATCTCCGGCATCGACGCCCATGCCGGCCTCTGCTTTTCCATCTCTGTTTACGGCGGCGCCGGCCAAGAGCGCTTCGTTCTTGAACGTGCCGTTCTTCTGATTAATCCAGAGTTGGTTGGGATCGCCATCATTCGCGACATAGATGTCCGGCCAGCCGTCGAGATCAAAATCCGCACTGACCACACCCAACCCGTGACCGTATTCTTTGTCTACTCGTGCGGCCACGGTCACGTCTTCAAAGACTCCGCTGCCTTTGTTGTGAAACAGCCGATTACCGGGAGCGCGAAAAACTCTCGGCGTGCAGTAATCCCTCGCGGTCGTCGCAGCGTAGCAGGTGGGGCTGTTGGTAACCGAAAAATCGGCATAGTTCAGCACCATCAGATCAAGCCAGCCATCCCGATCATAATCTACAAAGGACGCGCTCGTACTCCAGCGTGGATCGTCCGTCCCGGATTTGGACGTAACATCGACAAACGTTCCGTCTCCTTTGTTGATGTACATCTGGTTGTGACCGAGGTTGGTGAGGTAAAGATCGGGCCAGCCGTCGTTGTTGATGTCCCCGGCCGCCGCGCCCATTCCGTACCCGTTGGCCATGATGCCGCTCTGTTCCGTTACGTCGGTGAACTTGAGCGTCCGGCTGCCGTCTTTGGCAACCACGAGTTCATTTCGGAACAACCTTCCTCTTGGTGAGTCTGCCCCGCGCCAGGGGAACAATGTGTCGCCGGGTTTCGTGCCGGGTTCAAGCACGTTTCCTTGCACAACGAAAACATCGAAGTCACCGTCGTTATCAAAATCAAGCAGCGCTGCGCCACTACCTGTGATCTCAGGTAGATAGAACTTTCCAGTCATACCGTTATAGTGCTGAAATCTGAGCCCGTCCTGCGCACCAACCTCTGCGAATATTGAGGACGAACTTGTGCTTTGCATCGCGGCTTGGGATCGGGCTTGAGCACTGGCCCGAAATTGCGCCCCCGACTGTGCGAAGAAGAGGACTGTCAGGATCATGACCCTGGTTCGCATAAGTATGAGCGGCAAATTATCGTCCAGATCGATTGCCTGAGCAATTCTGATTATGAAGTTCTGAGTTTGCGGCAATAATCATTGGACAGCATCGTCCCGCAATGAGAACATGTTAGCCACTCTCAGCTTATTCTAGTTCATGACTTTTTATTCAGGTGGTAGCGAGATGCGAGTTGGCGTGCTTACAGGTGGCGGTGATGCGCCTGGATTGAACCCGGCAATCAAGGGTCTGGTTTATCGTGGGTCGGAACTTGGCCTGGAGGTCTTTGGCTTATTCGACGGCTGGAGAAGTTTGTTGAATCCTCGGCCCGATGTTCTGCCCTTAAATCGCGAAACGGTGCGGCGGTGGGATCGCGATGGCGGAACGAATCTCGGGTCTTCCCGGACCAATCCATTCCGGCAGCCAATGGACGAGGGCGGCTTTCAAGATCGCTCCGAGGAAGTAATCGAAAACCTTGAAAAGCTAGCGCTTGACGCAGTCGTGGTCTGCGGAGGCGAGGACACGCTCGGCGTTGCCGCAAAGCTCGGACAATTCGGCGTGCGTGTGATCGGAATTCCGAAGACAATCGACAAGGACATCGCCGGCACTGACTATACTCTTGGGTTTGACACCGCGCTGCGCAACATATCTGAAGTCATCGAGCGATCCCGGACGCCCGCCGGTTCGCACGGCTGGGTACAGATCATAGAAGTGATGGGACGCCACGCGGGTCACCTCGCGTTGTGGTCCGGCGTTGCTGGTCAGGCGCACATTATTCTCATACCGGAGCGCCCTTTTCGATACGAACGCGTTTTTCATCTGCTGAAAGATCGACTTGGCAAGCCGGGACTTAGTCGAGGGCCAAATCAGCGCCCACGGTATGCGGTGATTGTTGTCGCCGAAGGAGCACGCGCCGAGGAGGGTGAGCTAATTACTATCGACGACCGTCACGACGCCTTTGGTCACGCGCGTCTGGGAGGCATCGGCGAAGTGTTGGCCCGCAGAATTGCCAGCGACACTCCCTACGAATCTCGGGCGGTCATATTGGGTCATCCGCAACGCGGCGGTCCGCCGAGCGCAATTGATCGCATCATGGGGTTGATGTTCGGAGCCCGTGCCGCCGAAGCCGTGGCTGAGAATCAGTTTGGGAAGATGGTCTCGGCCAGGGGGATTGCACCCGCGTGTGAATTCTCTTTGGTCGACATTTCGATGGCTCTGGGAAAGATTTCTCTCGTGGATATCGATCGTGATTACGACCTCAACCGCTACCATCTAAAGAACAGTGGCATGTGAGAACCAAGCTTCATGGCGCGCGTGTGTTGACCTTACTTTTGTGGATTTCTCACATTGCTGAGGACATTGCGTCTCCAGTCCCCTAAAAGTTCCCCAACGCATTTTCAGTCGATTGCTAAGTTTATTAAAAGAGAAGTTTGCGTTGCTGCGCTCAATTACTGAGCCAAGCGGGCGCCGATGCACTGTCGGGGTTCAGTCTACACAGCTATTCCTTCAGTCGCAACATTTGACTGTCAGGCCTCAGCGAATAGTTTGAAGTGTGGGATCCCGACGAAGCAAATAACAAAAGAGGAGGCACTTCGCAATGCTTCCTCTGCTGAGCCAGAATGGCTGATATCCCTGATGAGTGGCTGATCCGGATCAACCGCCAATTGGTGGATCACTGGGTCCGGCAGGCTGCTCGCCGTTGACGTGTTTTGTGCCCGCTGACGAATCAATGTAGAAGTGGTTTCTGCCGCTGGCGCCGATTCCTTCCGACTGCTGCGGATCGGCGTTTAATGTGTAAGAACTCTGCTGGTTAGCGGTTTTGGGCGTAACCTTCAAATTCAAAATGTATCCGTTGACATTCGGCGGATTTCCCGAGAAGCGGGAGTCGAGCAATCCTTCCTTTACCAGTTGTTCGAACGTTCCGAAGTTACGATTGTGCGTGTTGAAGTACTGAAGTTCCACGACGCCAATCGTGTCGAGCGCCTTGATCGTGGCTGTTTCGTTGCCCTGAATCTGGGCTGAACGAAAAGCGTAAGTCGCCGCGCCAATCATCAAGGCGATAATCGCGATCACGATCATCAACTCAATTAGCGTGAATCCGCGTTGGTTGCGTTTGGAGGTGAAGGTGTCTTTCATAAATCGTCCTTTGCTAAAAACGACGCGCCGCGTCCTGAGTTCCGAAAAGAAGCTGCGCCAGCTTCAGTTCTACGCGCAAATCTTACCATTCCGGGAATCTACGTGCCAGACCCGAGCCGTTTCGAACTCACGTAGCGACGACGCCGACAAGCATGTAGAATGGCGTGTCTATGAGGCAGCTTCGCCCAGCGGACGCCCCGCGCGTTAACGCCGCAGAAAAAATCAACCTGCTACAGAGCGAAATTGAGCGGGTGATTCGCGGCAAGCCAGAGGCCGTGCGGCTCGCCATCGTCACGCTGCTGGCCGGGGGCCATCTGCTGGTCGAAGACGTTCCCGGTGTGGGCAAGACGACCCTGGCCCACGCCCTGGCGCGGGCGCTCGACTGTTCTTTCCAGCGAATTCAGTTTACGTCAGATTTGCTGCCGTCAGATGTGCTCGGCTTGTCGGTTTACGATCAGAGCTCCTCGGCTTTCGAATGGCGGCCCGGGCCGATTTTCGCCAACGTCATTCTCGCCGACGAGATCAACCGCACGACGCCAAAGACACAGTCAGCTTTGCTCGAGGCGATGGCCGAACGCCACGTCACCGTTGAAGGCGTGACGCACGCGTTGCCACAGCCATTCATTGTGATGGCGACGCAGAACCCGATTGAGCACCACGGGACTTATCCTTTGCCTGAGTCGCAGCTCGATCGATTCATGCTGCGTCTGCGGATTGGTTATCCCGGCGCAGTTGACGAGAAGCAGATGCTGCGCGATCGCGAGCACGAGGATCCGCTCGAGCAAACCCAGACGGTCATGACTGCCGAAGAGATTCTGGATCTGCAAAGAGCCGTCGCAGAGGTTTCGGTGGATGATGCGATTGTGGATTATCTGATGCGAATCGTTGCCTCGACGCGAACTTCGGAGATGCTCGATCTGGGCGTAAGTCCGCGCGGCACTCTCGCATTGTTTCGCGCGGCGCAGGCGTTGGCGCTCACCGAAGAACGCGAGTTTTGCATTCCTGACGACGTCAAACGACTCGTAGTCCCCGTCTTCGCGCATCGTCTCACGGTCAGCTCACGCTATTCATCGGCGATGCGACGCAGCGAAGAAGCTGAGGCGGTGTTGCACGAGATTCTGAAGACGGTCAGCGTGCCGCTGTAAGCAAGGATGAAGGCGGAAGGATGAAGGATGAAAGATCAGTCTGAAGTGAAACCTTCATCCCTCATCCCACGTCCTTCATCCTTTCTTTCCCGCTGGCGCAACACAATTCTCGGCACGCTCCTCGTTCTCGGTGGAGTTGCCACGGCGTTCTTCACCATCTTCGCGCGCCACCTGGCAGAGCCCGGCCTAGCGGGAATGGGTGCGATTGCGTCGCTGCTGTTCGCGCTGTTGATAACGATCCTGGTGGTGCCGCCGCTGGCGCGCTCGGCTTATGTCGAAGTTGCGAGTCGCGGTTTGCCGCTCGAAGTCACCACTGGCGGCGTCATATTCATCGTCATCCTTGTGGTTGTTGCCCTGGCGGCCTGGAACACCGGAAACAATCTTTTGTTCTTGGTGTTCTCGATCATGCTTTCGACTCTTTTTGTTTCCTGGGCGGCCGCAAGGTTGACGCTGCGTGACCTGACAGTGTCCGCGCGTTTCCCGGATCACATCTTTGCCGGCGAACCGGCAGAGGTTTTAGTCACCATCAGAAACGAAAAGCGCGTCTTGCCGTCATTTTCGGTTCTAGTCGAAGCGCGCGGGCCGGCAGACTGGAAGGCCCGCAAGTTGACCAGGCGCAGCCGCTTCCTGAAACGCACCCTGGCTTACTTCACTTACATTCCGCATCGCGCCGCTGCCGAACAAAGCATCGAGCAATCATTCCGAAAACGCGGCCATGTGCTCGTAACCGGTTTCGAGCTATCCACACGATTTCCGTTCGGGTTCTTTCGTCATCGGCGGCGGCTGCGATCGCGCGAGGTGGATATCGTCGTGTATCCCAAGCCGCAGCCAATCGCGGACGAATTGCACCTGCTGCCGCTCTTCACCGGCCAGACGGCGTCTTTTCGTCGGGGCTTTGGCCACGATTTGCTATTGCTCCGCGATTACCAGCAGCGTGACGATTTGCGCCACATCGATTGGAAAGCGACTGCGCGCGCGCGCCGCCTGACCGTGCGCGAATTCACCGCCGAAGACGAACGCCGGATAACGATCCTGCTGGATACTCGTTTGACAGAAGATATCGATCGTGAAAATTTCCGAATCAGATTCGAGAATGGAGTTATTCAGGCGGCGTCTCTGGTGAAGCATTTCATCGATGAGCGAGCGGAAGTGTCGCTGGTGCTGGGAACGGAACGGACACAGTTTGCGACCGGACTCGAGCAGCTTTACGCGTGCCTCCGCAAGTTGGCGCTGGTCCAGCCGGCTCGCGAAGTAAGCGGTGATATCGAGCTTGAGAAACAGGTTGACGCCGCGACGAAGTTTGAGGGGCGCGGCGAGACCAACTACTTGATCATCCTGACCGCATCAGCGCGGGGAAACATTCCGCCCAGCGTCTGGCGGCGCGGCTATGTCATTTTTCTCTAACTTGTCCCGGTTTGCGCGACGCAAGCGTCTTTGACTCATCCACCCGATGGCCGCCAACACAGTCTCTTCGAACACTACTCCGGGTTCAATCAGTTCGCGGAAAGCGCTCTGGTTAATCGGCGTGTGCTTCACGCTTTCGGGAGCGGCCGCATTAATTTACGAAGTGCTTTGGATGCGGATGCTTGGCCTGGTGTTTGGGGCGACGACGATCGCAGTCAGTGTCGTGCTCGCGGCGTTCATGGGTGGCTTGGCGTTAGGAAGCGCCATAGGCGGGAAGGTCGCAGCGCGGATCAAGAATCCGCTGCGCACATACGCCCTGATCGAAATCGGTATCGGCCTGTATGCGCTTGCAGTGTCGAGCGCCTTTCGCGCGATTGATCGACTCGACGCCGCGCTGTGGCAACAGATACATCCCGGCACGCTTCGCTTTGCGCTGATTCGTTTTGCGCTG
>DATBSG010000001.1:0-4279 GCA_036559945.1 Pyrinomonadaceae bacterium | reverse complement strand
TGTGTGTCTTGAAATGCTCGGTGAGCTCGTTGATGCGCTGACTTAACAGCGCGATTTGCACCTGGGGCGAACCCGTGTCGCTTTGGTGTGTCCGAAAATCTGTAACTATCTTTTCCTTCGCTTCTTTTGCTAATGCCACTGCTGAAAGATGGTCCTCCTAAACCGCAGTAAGCCGATTGATCGTCAAACCGCAAGCATTCAAATTACGGAAGAGAAAGTAACATTCGGTTGGCTGAGTGTCCAGCCAAGCGATTCCGTTCCGCAGGCCCCCTGTGCGCTCATGCGAATGTCTGATAACATCTGCCGCTCACTTATTTAGTCGTTCAAACGTGCCAAAATGCCAACAAAACCCGCGAAAATTTTGATTTTGGGCGGCGGCTTCGGAGGCCTGTTTACCGCGCTCGATTTGGCGGGAACGGGAGAAGTGACGCTCGTCAGCGACGAAGATCACTTCCTGTTCAAGCCAATGCTATATGAGTACCTGAGCGGCGAGGTCGAGGCCTGGCACATCGCGCCGAATTATTCAGAACTGCTTGATGACGTGAAGATTGTTCGTGGCGCGGTAACTTCGATCGATCTGGGCACACGATCTGTGACTATCGCAGGCCGAAACGCGCCACTAGCGTACGATGCACTGGTGCTGACGCTCGGCGCGACGACGAATTACTGGGGCGTCGAAGGCGCTGAGGAATTCACGCTCCCATTCCGGTCAATTGCGGACGCGAACCACTTGCGACGGCGAATGACGGAAGCGCTCGATCACGTGCAGCCAGACGCCGCGCCCCAAGACACGCGCGCGGCGCTGACATTCGCCGTAGTGGGCGGAGGCGCCAGCGGTGTGGAGCTTTCGACCAAGATGGCTGACTTGCTGCGCGATGCGGTGAAGCGGCGCGCGCTGCGCGGCGAGCCTCGCGTAATCATTATCGAAATGACGGATCGCCTCGTCCCCGGAATGGGCGAAGAGATTCGTGAGTATGTCGAAAAAGAGTTAGAAGGACACCGCATCGAAGTCCACACGCGCACGCGTGTTGCGCGCGTCACTCAGAATGCGCTGACGCTTGAACACGACGGTCGCGAAACTGAAATCGAAGCGGCAGGCGTCGTCTGGGTCGCCGGCGTGCGCATGAATCCGTTGATCGAAAAGCTCAATGTCGAAAAAGACAAACGCGGACTAATCGTCGTCGACCGTACGCTGCAAATCCGTGGACACGAGAACGCTTTCGCGCTCGGCGACATCGCTTTCTATCCCGACGTTGCTCCGACACTTGCCGGCACGGCGCAACTCGCTCTTCAAGAGGCTCACCTTTGCGCGCGCAATGTCCGCGCGTTTCTGAACGGCGAAGAACTGAAAACAAAACACTTCGTTGAGCTCGGGGAAGCACTCAGTCTCGGCACACAGCACGCCGCCGTTCTCTCCGCGGGCAAGGTCATGGCTGGGCCACTCGCGCGACAGGCGCGCTTTGCAATGTACACGGCGCGGCTGCCGACGTGGCACCATCGTCTGCGCGTCGGCGCGAGCTGGTTCTTTGAAGGCACCCAGCCGCGACCCTTACAGCCGCTGGGTTTTTGAGTTTGTGTCTAGTTCTATTTTTCTTTGCGTTCTTTTGCGTCTTTGCGCCTTTGCGTGAATATCTTGCCTCAATGACCGAGAACGAAGCAGCAAAACACATAGTTGATGTAGCTTTCAAAATCCACAGCGGCTATGGACCTGGTTTGCTTGAATCCGTCTACGAAGCCATCATGGCGTACGAGTTACAACACCGAGGCCTTACAGTCACTCGACAGCAGGCAATTCCACTAGTACACGAGGACATCCGAATGGATGTAGGCTTCCGTGCCGACTTGGTTGTTGAAAATAAGGTTGTTTTCGAAATCAAATCTATTGAGGCAGTGGCGCCGGTTCATAAGAAACAGTTGCTGACTTGCCTCAGACTCGCCGACAAACGTCTCGGATTACTGATCAACTTCAACGTGGAATTGATCAAGAACGGAATTTCGCGAGTTGTCAATCAACTGCCGGAATGAGTGTTAACGGACGAATGAGTTTCACGCAAAGGCGCAAAGACGCAAAGGAACGCAAAGATGAAACGCCGCTCGGCGATATGTCCGCCGCGGAGTTTCGCCGCTACGGGCATGAGCTGATCGACTGGATTGCGGATTACTTCGAACACATCGATGACCTGCCCGTGCTGGCGCAGATCGAGCCCGGCGATCTAAAAACCCAACTGCCCGGATCGCCACCGGAACATGGCGAATCGATGGAAACGATTCTCGCGGACATCGACCGGCTGATTGTGCCCGCGCTCACGCACTGGAGCCATCCTTCGTTCTTCGCTTACTTTGCAACGTCAACTTCCGCCCCGGGAATTTTCGGCGAGTTGTTGAGTGCGGCTTTTGATGCGAAGTCAATGCTTTGGCGAACGTCGCCCGCTTCCACGGAATTGGAAGAAGTTGCGCTTGATTGGCTACGGCAGATGATCGGTCTTGACGAGGGAATGAGCGGCATCATTTACGACACTGCGTCCGTTTCCAGCATGCACGCGATTGCCGCCGCGCGCGAAGGTGTCGAGATGCGCATCCGCGAAGAAGGCATGAGCGGCCGCAAAGATCTTCCGCTCTTGCGCGTCTACGCTTCCGAGCAAGCCCATTCATCGATCGACAAAGGCATCATCACGCTTGGCCTGGGCCAACGTGCCCTGCGCAAGATTCCCACTGACTCTGAATTTCGCATGGATCCGAAAGCTCTGGCCGCCGCGATTGACGAAGACAAACGAAACGGATTCCTTCCCTTCTGCATTGTCGCCACGGTCGGCACGACCTCAACTTCCAGTGTAGATCCAGTGCGAGAGATCATTCGGATTTGCGAACCGTACGCGATGTGGCTGCACGTTGATGCAGCTTACGCGGGCTCAGCCGCAGTCGTTCCCGAGATGCGTCACATTCTCGATGGTTGCGAGCGCGCGGATTCGTTGGTCCTGAATCCGCACAAATGGCTCTTCACGCCTTTCGATCTTTCAGTGCTCTATTGCCGTCACATGGATTTGTTGCGGCGCGCGTTCTCGCTCGTGCCGGAATACCTGCGCACGCCAGAGCAGGACAAAGTACGCAGCGGATCGGATTACGGCGTGCAGCTCGGCCGCCGTTTTCGGGCACTGAAACTTTGGATGATCATTCGCTACTTCGGCCATGAAGGCCTCGCCGCGCGCATTCGCGAACACATGCGCCTGGCGAAGCTGTTCGCGTCATGGGTTGAAGAGTCGTCTGACTGGGAATTAATGGCGCCGGTGCCGTTCGCGCTCGTTTGTTTTCGCGCGTGCCCAAATATTGATGGAGACTCAGAGGAAGCCCTCGAGAAAAGACTTGATGCCCTGAATGAGGCGATCATGCACGGCGTCAACGCGACCGGCCGCGCCTTTCTTTCACACACAAAGCTCAATGACAAACTCATTCTGCGGCTTTCAATCGGCAACATTCGCACGACTGAAGACCACGTGCGCCAAGTCTGGCAATTGCTGAATGAGCAACTCGGCCGATTGCACACCCATCAGGACAAATGACCCGTCGCCGCAAGTTCTTTCTTTTCCTGCTCGTAGTAATCCTGCTTTCGCAAGCCCCGTTCGCGTATCGCCGCTATCGATTAAAGCGGCTGCGAAATACGATTCAACAACTCGCCGCTCAACGAGTCGCTGACGAAACGGCAAACGATTACGTCGACTACAAAGGCGTGATTCACGTTCATACCTCCCTCGGCGGGCACAGCACCGGGACGTTTGCGGAGTTGATTGATGCTGCGAAGGCGAATGATTTGGCTTTCGTAATCATGACTGAGCATCCGCAAATGGACTTAGACACGGCGGCAATGACGCTGAACGGCGTTCATGGCGGGGTCCTGTTCGTAAATGGAAATGAAGTTTCGACCGCGGACGGCGATCGGCTGCTGCTGATTCCCGGATCGGCTAATGCAAATGAACGTCACACGACAAAAGAGTTCCTCGATCAGCAACACGCAAATCACGGATTGGCATTCGCGGCCTATCCAAGTGAATCACAGACGTGGCAATCGACGGCGGTCGATGGCGTCGAAGTTTACAACCTGTTCACGAACGCGAAACAGACAAACCGCCTTCTGACTTTCTTCGATGGCCTTTGGTCTTATCGTTCGTATCCGGATCTTATGTTCGCGAATTTCTTTGCGCGCCCAACCGAAAACTTAAAGCTTTGGGACGATGCGGAGAGATCGACTAATCGCAGACTCGTCGCGATTGCCGGAAACGATGCT